>NZ_JBSSAE010000002.1:0-107500 GCF_054058275.1 Bradyrhizobium sp. USDA 3256 | reverse complement strand
TACATCATCGCATTACTCGTACGGGGCTATCACCCTCTGAGGCCCTGCTTTC
The DNA here is from genome assembly GCF_054058275.1 of Bradyrhizobium sp. USDA 3256. Taxonomy (NCBI): domain Bacteria; kingdom Pseudomonadati; phylum Pseudomonadota; class Alphaproteobacteria; order Hyphomicrobiales; family Nitrobacteraceae; genus Bradyrhizobium; species Bradyrhizobium sp. USDA 3256. The sequence continues at coordinate 107,448 of NZ_JBSSAE010000002.1, read as the reverse complement.
CTGACAGGTTCCGATTGTCTTTGATGTATCACTGGCCTGGTCCGCGTTCGCTCGCCACTACTAACGGAGTCTCGATTGATGTCCTTTCCTCCAGGTACTTAGATGTTTCAGTTCCCTGGGTTTGCTTAAAACCTCCTATTTTATTCGGAGGTCTCATACCTTCTCTTGATAACCGGAAATCCAAAACCTCAAGAGGTCATGGTTCCGATCATTTCTGGTCAAACCCCAAAACCACAAGGTCTTGGAGTTCCGGCTATCGAAGGTGGGTTTCCCCATTCGGAAATCCGCGGATCAAAGCTTCTTCGCAGCTCCCCACGGCTTATCGCAGCGTAGCACGTCCTTCATCGCCTCTCAGCGCCAAGGCATCCACCGAACACCCTTAAGGCACTTGATTGCTCTCATTATCAATGTCCACACACTCGGCAGAATGTTGTCTGCACAACTGCCACTGAAGGCACGCATCCTCGATGAATGCGATTGCGCAGCCGGACATTGACTAGAAAGACCAGCTTGCTTCGTAAGATCGGCCCGATAGCGAGGCGGTCAAGCTTCGCTACAAAGATCGTTTTACAACTCGCTCACCCCACTCATCTTGCGATGAGCTGCGATGCGCGAGCGCCGAAAACGATCTGGAGATTAGGAATGGCACCCGCGAATTGCTTCGCAGATCCAAACTCGGATCGATCTCCTCTTTACGATGTCAGAAAACACGCACGTCACCGTCCATCCGGACCAATGAGTGCGAAGTGATGTTTCGCGGACGAAATGAACAGAGCTTCCTGCACAAGGCGCATTCTCGAGCTTCAATTCCATCTGGTGGAGCCAGACGGGATCGAACCGACGACCTCATGCTTGCAAAGCACGCGCTCTCCCAGCTGAGCTATGGCCCCGTACCAGAAGACGAATGCTCCGCACTCGATCAAAATGGTGGGCCTGGGAAGACTTGAACTTCCGACCTCACGCTTATCAAGCGCGCGCTCTAACCAACTGAGCTACAAGCCCCTAACACGAGAGACATGCCGGCGCGCAACCGACGTGAAGTCGATGCACCGCACAGCGCTCAGCCCCTGGCGCGTGTTCGTCCGCGAAGAAAGAGAAACGAAGACGGCGAAATCCCGCCAATGGAGCTCAACAATCCTGAAACTGTTGGCCCCTGAATGTTTCTAAAACGATCCGATAGTGAGCGTGAGCTCGCTGAAGGATCATCCTTAGAAAGGAGGTGATCCAGCCGCAGGTTCCCCTACGGCTACCTTGTTACGACTTCACCCCAGTCGCTGACCCTACCGTGGCCGGCTGCCCCCTTTCGGTTAGCGCACCGTCTTCAGGTAAAACCAACTCCCATGGTGTGACGGGCGGTGTGTACAAGGCCCGGGAACGTATTCACCGTGGCGTGCTGATCCACGATTACTAGCGATTCCAACTTCATGGGCTCGAGTTGCAGAGCCCAATCCGAACTGAGACGGCTTTTTGAGATTTGCGAAGGGTCGCCCCTTAGCATCCCATTGTCACCGCCATTGTAGCACGTGTGTAGCCCAGCCCGTAAGGGCCATGAGGACTTGACGTCATCCCCACCTTCCTCGCGGCTTATCACCGGCAGTCTCCTTAGAGTGCTCAACTAAATGGTAGCAACTAAGGACGGGGGTTGCGCTCGTTGCGGGACTTAACCCAACATCTCACGACACGAGCTGACGACAGCCATGCAGCACCTGTCTCCGGTCCAGCCGAACTGAAGAACTCCGTCTCTGGAGTCCGCGACCGGGATGTCAAGGGCTGGTAAGGTTCTGCGCGTTGCGTCGAATTAAACCACATGCTCCACCGCTTGTGCGGGCCCCCGTCAATTCCTTTGAGTTTTAATCTTGCGACCGTACTCCCCAGGCGGAATGCTTAAAGCGTTAGCTGCGCCACTAGTGAGTAAACCCACTAACGGCTGGCATTCATCGTTTACGGCGTGGACTACCAGGGTATCTAATCCTGTTTGCTCCCCACGCTTTCGTGCCTCAGCGTCAGTATCGGGCCAGTGAGCCGCCTTCGCCACTGGTGTTCTTGCGAATATCTACGAATTTCACCTCTACACTCGCAGTTCCACTCACCTCTCCCGAACTCAAGATCTTCAGTATCAAAGGCAGTTCTGGAGTTGAGCTCCAGGATTTCACCCCTGACTTAAAGACCCGCCTACGCACCCTTTACGCCCAGTGATTCCGAGCAACGCTAGCCCCCTTCGTATTACCGCGGCTGCTGGCACGAAGTTAGCCGGGGCTTATTCTTGCGGTACCGTCATTATCTTCCCGCACAAAAGAGCTTTACAACCCTAGGGCCTTCATCACTCACGCGGCATGGCTGGATCAGGCTTGCGCCCATTGTCCAATATTCCCCACTGCTGCCTCCCGTAGGAGTTTGGGCCGTGTCTCAGTCCCAATGTGGCTGATCATCCTCTCAGACCAGCTACTGATCGTCGCCTTGGTGAGCCATTACCTCACCAACTAGCTAATCAGACGCGGGCCGATCTTTCGGCGATAAATCTTTCCCCGTAAGGGCTTATCCGGTATTAGCTGAAGTTTCCCTCAGTTGTTCCGAACCAAAAGGTACGTTCCCACGCGTTACTCACCCGTCTGCCGCTGACATATTGCTATGCCCGCTCGACTTGCATGTGTTAAGCCTGCCGCCAGCGTTCGCTCTGAGCCAGGATCAAACTCTCAAGTTGGACTTGAAACCTTGAACCGGCTGATCACAACGTTTGACGAGGTCCCACCATTCTTCATCGACCGAAGTCAACGAGCCGCCCGCGATTCACATCGTTGGCAGCGATGGTGTAACCTTTAAAACGTGTACCGCCGAAGTCTTTCGTCCACTCTCAGAAGTCAAAAGCCGAAGCTTTCAAGTATCCCGAGAGACGCAAGGACTCCGCCGTCCACGTTTCTCTTTCTTCATCTTCACTTGTCAAACAGCCCGGGATCCGATGACCCCACACCCTTAGAGGGTGGTTCTACCCTTCACCGACCGACAGTGAACCTCAACCGATTTATGTCGGCTGTTGTGTCACTCATCTAAGTGAGGAGCATCAGAGGCGCGTTCGCTCGCCTTGGTCAGTGACCCGGCGGCGCCGCGCTCAGTGGTTGGTTTATAGTCCCCACCCCTCGGGATTGTCAACGCCCATTGTCAACAAATCGTCGCACGCCCAAATCGCTTGTGCAGTGCGAAGAAATTGTCGTGCTTTCCGTGACTTAGGTCGGAGGTAAAAATTCGCCACCCAGCCCTCGCGGCAAAAAACTTTAAAAAAAGTTTGTCGCCGGGGAGCCCGTGAGGCCCTCCAAAACGGGTTCCAGCCGCCGCGAGGCCGGGCGGCGGGTATCGACCTGCTTTCAGGGAAGCTTTTCCACCTCAAATGCCGCACTTGAGCCACAATCCTGCGACGTTCTGGCTATAACGAATGCATTGAACCGCTCGTAACCTGTGGGGGCTGGGGCGGTTTTTCTGGGGGACCAGGCGATTTTCTCCAAGAATACGTCGCCTCTTCCCTTCGCGCGGCCGAGCAACATCGAGAGATCTGCACACCATTGACGTTCGAGATCGCGGCTAGCTAATGGCCATCGGCTTCTCGAATTCGATGCGTGTGGCTCGCCACACTGCCGAGATTCCTCTTCAGGGGATCAAGGCGGGGACGAGGATGAGCTGAGGACGATCGCAGTTGCCGGAATTTGGGGGGATATCGGGTTGAGCCAACGGGCGTCACGCGGAATCGGCATTGGGCGCGAGACCGGGATGATCGATCTCGGTCACGAACCGCCGCTTTCAGTCGACGGCACCGAGGCCGCGGTGATCGACCGCCGCCGCGTCTCCGTTCAATGGTTTAGCGGCACCATTCTGACTGGACTATGTGGCGCGGCCCTGATCGGCGGCGCCGTTTTTGCGTCGCTCGATGGCGAGATGACCTTCGCCAAGGTGCCGGAGCGCGTCGAAGGCGCGCTGCGCGGCGCGTTCACCGGCAACGATCGCGTCGTCAGCCTGCACAAGGGCGACCGCCTGCCGCCGCCCAGCGAATCCTCCGCCTCCCGCAGCCTGGTGCGCGTGTCGACCGTGACCCGCGTCGGCAATCGCGACGTGATGCGGGTGCGGCCCTTCATCCGAATTTCCGGCAACCTCTCGATGACCACGAGCGATCTGTCGGCAAAAATCCCTGCGTTCAACGCGCAGCGTCTCTTGACCGATGTCGGCTCCGACACGCCGGCGGCGGCCGAGGATCCGAATGCCGCGGCCGAGCCCGACGCCGAGGTCTCGTTCGTCACCAAGGATCTCGGCTCCGTGCTGCCGAAAGCCAAGCTCGCCGCCGTCGTCGCGCTCGACGACGTGCTGATGCGGGTCCGCGACGCCGCCAACTGGCGCGGCTCCGGCAATTCAGTGCGCTACGCTTCACTCGCCAATGCCACGGCTGACGCAAGCGGCGCCGGCCCCGACATGCGGATGGCCTACGCCGCCGAGGGCAACACCTCCGATCCCTATGCCGGCTTCGAGACCCGCGTGGTGCCGGAGAACGTCACCCTGCTGCCGAAGACCAAAGAGCAGGTCACCGGCGGCAATCCGGTCGGCGAACGGGTTCACGTCGTCAGGAAGGGCGACAGCATCACCTCGATCCTGCGCGATCAGGGCGCAACGCCCGACGAGGCGAAGGCGATCGCCGCAACGCTCGGTCCGCGCGGCCGCGAGGGCGGCCTGAAGGAAGGCCAGAAGGTACGAATCCTGATGGCGCCGGCCGCTCCCGGACCGAATGTCAGGCTGCAGCCCTATCGCGTGATCGTCGCCAACGAATCGGTCATCGAGGCCGTCGCTGCGCTGTCCGATCTCGGAAAATACGTTGCCGTCGACGTGCAGAGCATGAACACCGTCACCGAGACCGCCGACAATTCCAGCGACGATGACGAGGATGATGGCAGCGGCGTGCGGCTCTATCAGAGCATTTACGAGACCGCGCTGCGCAACAAGGTGCCGCCGACCGTCATCGAAGACATGGTCAAGATCTACTCCTACGACGTCGATTTCCAGCGCAAGGTACAGCCCGGCGACTCGTTCGACGTGTTCTTTGCCGGCGAGGACGAAGGCGTCACCAGCACCGAAAAGACCGAAGTGCTCTACGCCGCGCTGACCGTGGGCGGCGAAACCAAGAAATACTACCGATTCCAGAGCTCCGACGACGGCCTCGTCGACTACTATGACGAGACCGGCAAGAGCGCGAAGAAGTTCCTGGTGCGCAAGCCGGTCAACAACGCGATCATGCGTTCGGGCTTCGGTGGCCGCCGCCACCCGATCCTCGGCTATGTGAAGATGCACACCGGCGTCGACTGGGCCACCGCTTACGGCACGCCGATCTTCGCTTCCGGCAACGGCGTGCTCGAGAAGGTCGGATACGAGGGCGGTTACGGCAAATATATCCGCATGAAGCATGCCAATGGCTATGAGACGGCCTACGGCCACATGTCGGCCTTCGCCAAGGGCATGGAGATCGGCAAGAAGGTGCGGCAGGGCCAGGTGATCGGCTTCGTCGGCTCGACCGGCCAGTCGACCGGCCCGCACGTCCACTACGAAATCCTTGTCAACGGCCGATTCGTCGACCCGATGCGCGTGAAGCTGCCGCGCGGCCGTTCGCTCGAAGGCCCCATGCTGGCGAACTTCGAGAAGGAGCGCGACCGGATCGAGGCCCAGATGTCCAGCCGCGGCAGCTCGCGAATCGTCTCGGACGCCACGAGCTCGACCTCGCAGACGCGCTCCATCACCAATCGCTGATTATTCCCCAGGCCACACGGGCCGTCTGACGACGCCGCTGCGCTCCCTTCGGAAGCTGATTGCCGCGTCCAAACAGGCGCCGCCGGACATCGGCGGCGGCGGCGATTTCCGCCAAAATCCCCCGGAATCCACCAATTTCGCGGAACAAGACGGGAACTCGAATGGCGGTCATCCAGTTGATTCGAAGGTAAAACCTCCAATGGAGGGAGTCATGGAGAACTGGACAAACGCAAAACTGTGTGACGTCGCAAACCTGATCCTCGGCGCGATTCTTTTCCTGTCGCCGTGGCTGTTCACGTTCGACGGCGGAACGGTTTCCGCCAACGCCCACATCGTCGGCATTGCGATGGCGGTCCTTGCGATCGCCGCGCTCGCAGCCTTCGCGGTCTGGGAGGAGTGGCTGAACCTCATCGTCGGACTTTGGGCGCTGGTCTCGCCGTGGGTCCTTGGTTTCCAGGGAGTCACCACCGCGATGACCGTGCACGTGGTCATCGGCATCGCAGTCGCGGTCCTTGCGGCGATCGAGCTCTGGGTCATGTCCCAGCATCCGCCCCGGCTCACCACTCACAGCTGACGCTTCGAGCTCATCGATTCCTTACCCGCTGGCCGGGATGGCCGGCGGGTAAGGGCACTTGCCCAATGAGGATATGCAACCATGACCCAACTCACCCGCGACGACGTGCTGAAAGCCGTCAGCCACGCCGACGACGTCACGATTGCGCGAATCATCGCATCCGGGGCAACGATCGCCGAGCTTGCCGAAGCGCAGGCGTGGCTCGCCAATGACGAGCCGCTGATGAATGACGGCAGGCCGCTGGCCACGGGCCGTGCCCGCGAGCTGGTCGACATCCTCACAGAGCTCGAATCTGCCGAGGACGACGAACCCTCGCCGCCCATCGCCCCGCCGGAATGAAAGCTTACGGCGCGAGGCTCGCGCAGATCAGGAAAACGATCCCGATTGCGGTCAACCCGAACGCGACGGCCGCGAGCGGCAGCAGCATGTCGATCGTCGCATGGGAGCTGTTGATCGTGCTGCCCCAGACCGCGAATTCGCCCCTCCGCCATTCGCCAAACGGAATCGGCCGCGCATGCGGATCGTGCCGATGGTCGTATCTCCGCCAGATCTGCGACAGCAGCCACGGCAGGAGCACCGCGACAAACAGCAACACCGTCACGAACATCAGCGACAGTTCCACCTCGCTCTGGCGGTCGAACAGAATCCAGGCCGACAGCACGAACCATCCGACCAAGCCTGCGGCTGTGCCGTAAACGCGCGGATGAAGATCGTCATAAACGGGCCGGTTATGGGCAATGAGGTCTCTGCTCATGCAATTCGCCTTCTGCTGAGGGCGACCGGCGGTGTGGCTTTGCAGGATGATGCAACGTGGCGCGCGAATCAGCCATGCGATTCGGGCCGAATACTTCCCTTTGGAGCTGCGCGGGATGTTGCCACGCCAGCCGATCATTCAGGATGAAAACGAACGCTGTCCGCAGGCGGTTTCATTAATTCGGGCCCACAAAACGGGCCGCCAGACAGGAACTCCGTCGCGGGCGGCCCGTCGATTGTCGCGGATGCGGCCTGTCGCCAGGCCGCATCCAGTTTCGCTATCGAAACGCTCAGTTCAGCTTGCGCTTCGAGACCGGGGCCTCGAACTGCACGATCTCGGCGGTTTTGGGCACCTGACCGTTGAAGGTCAGCACGTTGCCCTTCTCCGAGATCACGACATGATCGCCGTCCTTGACCTCGCCGGCGAGGATCATCTCGGCCAGCGGATCCTGCACGCTGCGCTGGATCACCCGCTTCAGCGGGCGGGCGCCGTAAGCCGGATCCCAGCCCTTCTCCGCGAGCCAGTCCCGCGCCTTGGCGTCCAGCGTGAGCTCGATCTTGCGATCCTCGAGCAGCTTGGTCAGCCGCGCGAACTGGATCTCGACGATACGGCCCATCTCGCTCTTCTGCAGGCGGTGGAACAGGATGATCTCGTCGATGCGGTTCAGGAATTCCGGCCTGAAATGCGCCCGCACGACGCCCATCACCTGATCGCGGACCGCCGCGGTGTCCTCGCCCTCCGGCTGATTCACCAGGAACTCCGAACCGAGATTCGAGGTCATGATGATCAGCGTGTTGCGGAAGTCGACGGTGCGGCCCTGACCATCGGTCAGGCGGCCGTCGTCGAGCACCTGCAAGAGCACGTTGAAGACGTCGGGATGCGCCTTCTCGATCTCGTCGAACAGCACGACCTGGTAGGGCCGGCGCCGCACGGCTTCGGTCAGTGCCCCGCCCTCGTCGTAGCCGACATAGCCGGGAGGCGCGCCGATCAGCCGCGAGACCGAGTGCTTCTCCATGAATTCGGACATGTCGAGGCGGACCATCGCGGTCTCGTCGTTGAACAGGTCAGCGGCGAGCGCCTTGGTCAGCTCGGTCTTGCCGACGCCGGTGGGGCCTAAGAACATGAACGAGCCCGTCGGCCGGTTCGGATCCTGCAGGCCCGCGCGGGCACGGCGCACGGCGGTTGCCACCGCACGCACGGCTTCGGCCTGGCCGACGACGCGCTTGGCGAGGCTGTCCTCCATTTTCAGGAGCTTGTCCTTTTCGCCCTCCAGCATCTTGTCGACCGGCACGCCGGTCCAGCGCGAGACGACCTGCGCGATGTGGTTGGCGGTGACCGCCTCCTCCATCATCTCGCCGCCGTTCGGCTTGCTATTTTCTTGCGCCTCGATATCGGCGAGCTTCTTTTGCAGCTCGGGAATCCGGCCATAGGCCAGTTCGCCGGCTTTCTGGAATTCGCCGCGACGCTGCGCATTGGCAAGCTCGACGCGGAGCGCATCGAGTTCGCTCTTCAGCTTCTGGGCATTGGAGAGCTTGTTCTTCTCCGCGCTCCAGCGCGCCGTCAGCGCCGTCGATCGCTCCTCCAACCCGGCGAGCTCCTTCTCCAGGGTCTGCAAGCGGCTCTTGGAGCCGGCATCGTTCTCCTTCTTCAGCGCCTCCTGCTCGATCTTCAGCCGGATGATGTCGCGATCGAGCGAATCGAGCTCTTCCGGCTTCGAATCAACCTGCATCTTCAGCCGCGCCGCCGCCTCGTCCATCAGGTCGATGGCCTTGTCCGGCAGGAAGCGGTCGGTGATGTAGCGGTTCGACAGCGTGGTCGCGGCCACCAACGCGGAGTCGGTGATGCGCACGCCGTGATGCTGCTCGTACTTGTCTTTGAGGCCGCGCAGGATCGAGATGGTGTCCTCGACCGTCGGCTCGCTGACATAGATCGGCTGGAACCGGCGGGCCAGCGCCGCATCCTTCTCGACATGCTTGCGGTACTCGTCGAGCGTGGTCGCACCGATACAGTGCAGCTCGCCGCGTGCGAGCGCAGGCTTCAACAGGTTGGACGCGTCCATCGCGCCGTCGGTCTTGCCGGCGCCGATCAGCGTGTGCATCTCGTCGATGAACAGGATGATGCCGCCCTCGGCGGTCGAGACCTCCTGCAGGACCGACTTCAGCCGCTCCTCGAACTCGCCGCGATATTTCGCGCCGGCGATCAGGGCGCCCATGTCGAGCGACAGCAGCTTCTTGTCCTTCAGGCTCTCCGGCACGTCGCCGTTGAGGATGCGCAGCGCCAGGCCCTCGACGATCGCGGTCTTGCCGACGCCGGGCTCACCGATCAGGACGGGATTGTTCTTGGTCCGCCGCGACAGCACCTGGATGGTACGACGGATCTCCTCGTCGCGGCCGATCACCGGGTCGAGCTTGCCGTCGCGCGCCGCCTGGGTCAGGTCGCGGGCATATTTCTTTAGCGCGTCGTAAGCGTTCTCGGCGGTCGCGCTATCAGCGGTGCGGCCCTTGCGCAGCGCTTCGATCGCCGCGTTCAGGTTCTGCGCCGTGACGCCGCCCTTGCTCAGGATGGAGGCCGCCTCGCTGCCCTTCTCGAGCGTGAGCCCGAGCAGCAGCCGCTCGACGGTGACAAAACTGTCGCCGGCCTTGTCGGCGGCCTTTTCCGCCGCATCGAAGGCGCGCGCCAGCTCCGGCGACAGGTAGACCTGCCCGGCGCCATTGCCCGAGACCTTCGGCAGCTTGTTCAGCGCCTCTTCGGTCGCTTTCAGGATTGCTCTGGAATTGCCGCCCGCACGGTCGATCAGACCGCCGGCGAGTCCCTCATTGTCGTCCAGCAGCACCTTCAACAGATGCAACGGCGAGAACTGCTGGTGACCGTCGCGCATTGCGAGCGACTGGGCAGACTGGATGAATCCGCGCGCGCGCTCGGTGTACTTCTCAATGTTCATTCGTTTTCCCTCGGCCTGCCATCGTCACCCATTCAGGCATGACAACGGCATCTTCATTGGGTTTCCGCGGGCCGCGTTGACGTTCCTCAACCAGCCTCTGGTCGTCGCCATCATTGTTCAGGCTTGCCGCAGATGTGGGCACTTGGTTCCAAAACGGAAGAGCCACAGTCTGCGATTTCACCCGATGAAGCTCAGCGCCGCACGATGGCGACAAGGTAGCGGCAGGGCTGAGCCGTTTCGTTACGGAAGACGATGTCCGATGGCGGACCAAGCTCGACGCGGTCACCCGCAGCGAGCTCATGGCGCTCCGCCCCTTCCATCAAGGTGAGGCGGCCACTGATCATCCAGACAACCTGGCGGACCAGGTGATAGGCGCTGGCGGGGAAGCCGGCTTCCTGCCCCGCAGGCAGTTCGATCTCCACCAGCTCCAGCGGATTGGCCGGATGCAGGAACACCTGCCGCCGCAGATAGGCCGCCTTCGGATCGCGCCAGACCGGCTGATCCTTGGCCCGCTGCAGGCGGGAATTGTGTGAGGCAACCTCGAACAGCGCGGCCATGGTCAGGCCATAGGCAGTGGCGATCCGCGACAGCGTCGCCGCCGTCGGGCTTGCCTCCGCCCGCTCGATCTTGCTCAGCATGGCCTTGGACACGCCGGCCCGCCCGGCGAGTTCCGCCAGCGACCAGCCGCGGCCCTCCCGTTCGGCGCGAACCCGCCGTCCGAGAGCCTCGTCGGCCTTGTCCTCTATAATTGACATGTCGTCTTATATAGTAGACGATAGCGGTCCGTTCAAGAGGCCCGTCAAGGAACCACCGATGATAATCCGCCCCGCCACCGAGCAGGACATCCCGGCCATTACCGCGATCTTCAACGAGGCGGTCGCCAACTCGAACGCGATCTGGACGGAGAAGCAGGATTCCGACGCCGAGCGGCTGGCTTGGATGACGGCGCGGCAGGCTCTGGGCTATCCCGTGCTGGTGGCCGTCGAGGGGGCGACGGCGCTCGGCTACGGCACATTCGGCGACTTCCGGGCCTTCCCGGGTTACCGCTACAGCGTCGAGCACAGCGTCTATGTCCATGCCGATCATCGCGGCCGCGGCCTCGGCCGGATCATCGTCGACGAACTGATCGCCGTGGCCACCGCGCTCGGCAAGCACGTCATGATCGCCGGTATCGACGGCGGCAATCCCGCCTCGCTGCGGCTGCACGCGCAGGCCGGCTTTGTCGAGGTCGCCCGGATGCCGGAGGTCGGACGCAAGTTCGGCCGCTGGCTCGATCTCGTGTTCATGCAGCGCCTGCTGGACGCTCCTGGAGCGGCGCGCGCCGACTAGTACCTTCCCGCGGGCGGCAGTTCTCCTCGCCCACCAAACAGGCTAGAGCGGGCGAATGGACAACACGCACGCTTCCTCCGCCCGGATCACCGGCATCTACCGCTACCCGGTCAAGGGTCTCACGCCCGAGCCGCTGCCGCACGCAGAGCTCAAGATCGGCGAGACGATTCGCTCCGATCGCCGCTATGCGATCGAGAACGGCCCGAGCGGCTTCGATCCCTCGGTGCCGAAATGGCTGCCGAAGCCGCATTTCCTGATGCTGCAGCGGGACGAGTGGCTGGCGCCGCTGCGCGCCCATTTCGACGATGACAGCCACGTGCTGACGCTGCGCCGGGATGGTGCGATGGTGGCCCAGGGCGACCTTGAGACCGCGGAAGGCCGCGCGGCGATCGAGCGCTATTTCGCCGATCGTCATACCGGCCAGATCAAGGGCCCGCCCAAGGTGCTGGTCAGCCCCGGGCATAGTTTCTCCGACGTGCCGCGCAAGGTGGTCTCGATCATCAATCTGGCCAGCCTGCGGGCGATCGAGGAGATGGTGCAGGCGCCGGTGCATCCGCTGCGCTTCCGCGCCAACCTCTATGTCGAGGGCTGGCCGGCCTGGCATGAAGCCAGCCTGCTCGACCAGACCATTGCGATCGGCAGCGCCCGGGCCAGGGTGGTGAAGCGCATCACCCGCTGCGCCGCTGTCAATGTCGATCCCGATACCGGCGCGCGCGACCTCTCGGTGCCGAACACGCTGATGCAGCGCTTCGGCAATAATGAATGCGGTATCTACGCCGAGATCATCAGCGATGGCGGTGCCGCCATCGGCGACACGATTGCCGCTGAGGGACCTGTAGCGTCGTAGGCCGGGCAAGGCGCGTGCGCGCCCTGCCCCGCTTTCGAGCGATCAGTTGGTCGGCATCACATAGGCGTAGATGCGGCCGCGCGAGACCCGCGTCTCGCGGACGCGGTGGCCGCTGTTGCCCGAGATCATGATCGGATTGCCCTTGGCATCGACGCTGGTGATGATGCCGACATGGCCGCCGCCGCGGCGGCTCATCACGGCTATGGCGCCGACCTGCGGTCCGGAAACGCGCGTGCCGTATTTGGCGAACGAACTCGCCATGTCGGAGCCGGTGCCGCGATGGCCGGTGTGCTGCAGCACCATGTTCATGAAGCGGGCGCACCACAGGCTGGAGCGGCCGGTCGGATTGCCGCCGAGATAGCGGCGCGCCTCGGCGACGATGCCGGACGAGCCGAAGCCGCTTGCCGCAATCACGCCGCCGGTGTTGGGCACGACGTCAGCGCTGCCGGGCAACGGCGCCGCGTTGGTTTCGACGATCCCGCCCGGCTGCGCGAGTGCGCGGCGCTCGGCGCGCGACAGCCGCGCTGCGTGCCGATAGTGATGACGGGCATAGTGACGCGCGTGATGGCCGGGATGGGCCGAATGCGCGTGACGTGGATGATGTGGACGGGCGGATGCCGGAGCGGCGGAGATCACGGCGAGAGTGAGCGAACACAGAGCCAGCGCCAAAACACGAAGCGACCGGCGACACGCAAGCAACTGAACCATACTTCACTAGATCCTCTGTAACGCCCCCCAACTCCCCGTCGCGTTCCCGGGGGAACACGACGGTGGTTTTGAAAATCGGGATGGCGCGAGGAAGATTTCATGCGGCACTGCGGGAATAATTTCTGGGTCATTCCGCGATGATTCGATGACGAGAAAAGAACCGGAACTGCCGCATTGCGGCCTTGAAAATTAACTGCAAATCTGGAGGCGGCCAACGAGAGGAGAATTTCAATGCCCTACGCCACGACGAAAGATCATATCCGCCTTCATTTCGAAGAGGCCGGCAGCGGAACCCCGATCATCTTCCTGCACGAGTTCGCCGCGGATCACACCAATTGGGAGCCGCAGATGCGCTATTTCGCGCGCGGCCACCGCTGCATCGCCTATTCGGCGCGCGGCTACACGCCGTCCGATGTGCCGCCGAGCGCCGACGTTTACACCTACCAGCACTTCTATACCGACGCGCTCGCGGTGCTCGACCATCTCGGCATCGCCAGGGCGCATTTCGTCGGACTCTCGATGGGCTCCTATTCGTCGCTGCAGATCGCCCTCAACGCGCCGGAGCGCGCGCTGTCGATGACGCTCGCCGCCGTCGGCTCCGGCTCCAGCCTCGAGCATCTCGATGCCTTCCGCGCGCAGTGCCGCGCCAATGCCGAGCAATACGAGAGCATCGGCTCCGTCGAGGTCACCAAGGTGACGCGCGAGGCGCCGAGCCGGATCCCGTTTCTGGTCAAGGACCCGCGCGGCCACGCCGACTTCTACGCCGCGCTCGCCCGCCACGACGCCAGAGGCTCCGCCAACACGATGCGCAGCTTCCAGGGCGGCAGGCCCTCGATCTACACCATGACCGACGCCATCAGGCGCGCCGCGACGCCGGCGCTGATCCTGTGCGGCGACGAGGACGACAATTGCATCGCGCCCAGCATGTTCCTGAAGCAGCATCTGCCGGCCGCCGGGCTCTCCTTCTTCCCGAAGTCGGGTCACGTGCTCAACCTCGAGGAGCCGGCGCTGTTCAACGAGATGGTCGAGCGCTTCATCGCGCTGGTCGAGGCCGGCCGCTGGCCGGTGCGCGATCCGAGGTCGCTGGTAGCGGCGCCGGTTTGACGCGCCACCCACCGATTACTTGCCCCCACCCCGGCTGAGCAGGAACACGCCCTGCTCGCCGAACATGTTCCACACCCACCACGGCAGGTTGAGCGGCACCGGACGGCCGTAGAGGTCGAGCGCCACCGCGCGCTCCATCTTGACGTTGATCTCCTCGCAGAGCTGCACGAAATCCTTGATGGTGCAGAAATGGATGTTCGAGGTGTCGTACCAGCTCGCCGGCAAATTCTCGGTGCGCGGCATGTGGCCGCCGATCAACAGCTGCAGCCGCATCCTCCAGAACCCGAAATTCGGGAACGAGACGATGGCGCGCTGGCCGATGCGCAGCAGATTTTCCAGCACCACCTTGGGCTGCCGCGTCGCTTGCAAGGTCTGCGACAGGATCACGTAGTCGAACGCGTCATCCGGATAATTGACGAGATCGGTGTCAGCATCGCCCTGCACCACGGCGAGCCCCTTGGCGACGCAGCCATTGACGCCCTCGCGCGACAGCTCGATGCCGCGGCCGTCGATGCCGCGGCTCTCCAGGAGCTGCAGCAATTCGCCATCGCCGCAGCCGACATCGAGCACGCGCGAGCCCGGCCGCACCATGTCGGCGACCAGCAGATGATCGGTGCGATAGCCGCCGGTCCGCTCCGGCGCGACGCCCGGCAAGGGCAATGTCTGCTGCATGCTCATGACTGGCCGCCATCCTTCAGTCCGCGCGCCTTGCCTGCGGCCAGCAGGAAGGCGCGGGAGATCTCGAGGAATTCGGGCACATCGAGCAGGAAGGCGTCGTGCCCCCTGTCGGTCTCGATCTCGGCGAACGACACCCGCGCGCTCGACGCGTTCAGCGCATGCACCAGCGCGCGCGATTCCGAGGTCGGAAACAGCCAGTCGCTGGTGAACGACACCACGCAGAACCGCGTCTGGATGCCGGTGAACGCCTTCGCCAGCACGCCGTTGTGGTCGGCGGCGATGTCGAAATAGTCCATCGCGCGGGTCAGATAGAGATAGGAGTTGGCGTCGAAGCGCTCGACAAAGGACGAGCCCTGGTAGCGCAGATAGCTCTCGACCTGGAAATCCGCATCGAACGAGAAGGTCGGCAGCTCGCGGTCCTGCATCCGCCGTCCGAACTTGCGATGCAGCGCGGCGTCCGAGAGATAGGTGATGTGCGCGGCCATCCGCGCCACCGCCAATCCGCGGTGCGGATGGGTGTCCTCGTCGACATAGCGGCCGCCGCGCCAGTCCGGATCGGCCATCACGGCCTGGCGGCCGAGCTCGTGGAACGCGATGTTCTGCGCCGAGTGGCGCGTCGAGCAGGCGATCGCGAGCGTCGAGAACACGCGCTCCGGATAGGCCGCGGTCCATTGCAGCACCTGCATGCCGCCCATCGAACCGCCGACCACGCAGAACAGCGTATTGATGCCGAGGCGATCGATCAGCATCGCCTGCGCGCGCACCATGTCGGGGATGGTGATGATCGGGAAATCGAGTCCCCACACCTTGCCGGTCGCGGGGTTCGACGACGCAGGGCCGGTCGAGCCCATGCAGCCGCCGATCACATTGGAGCAGATGATGAAGTATTTGTCGGGATCGATCGGCCGGCCGACGCCGACCATGGTCTCCCACCAGCCAGGTTTGCCGGTGACGGGATGGATGTTGTTGACATGCTGATCGCCGGTCAGCGCGTGGCAAACCAGGATCGCGTTGGAGCGGTCGGCATTGAGCTCGCCATAGGTCTGGTAGGCGATCTGGAACGGTGCGAGATCGACGCCGCAATCGAGCTTGAGCGGCTGGTCCATCCCGAACTTCGCCACCAGTGACGACGGATGGTCGGCCTCATGGGCGCGATCATCGCTCGGGGTTTGTGGGCTCGGTATCGGACGCACGTTGCTCATCTAGGCGACCCTGCCTCCGCGCGGGAGGGCTCGACGGACCTCAGGCCAATAAAAAACCCGGCCTGAACAAAGGTTCGGCCGGGAGCTGATAAGGTCCCCGGCCTGTTTAGCGAGTTGTTTAACGTGGCTGCAAGCCGGCCGGCTCAAATGACCACGGGACGCAGGGAACGTAGTCCCCACGCCCCCCGCCGTCAAGACAGCCCTTTCCACGGCCGATTGGTTAACCGAATGCGCAAGGCACGCCTGCGACGTTTCTCTTTGCTTTCGCTGCCCGTCTTTCCTAATCAGGGACCCTGTCCGACGCGGCAACGGGCCGCCCCGACGACAAGGTTTGAGAGCATGTCCAACCCACCCCCGTCGCCGCCCTCGCTGCAGGATCTGCGCAAGGAGATCGATGCGATCGACGAGCAGGTTCACCGCCTGTTGATGGCGCGCGGCGACATCATCGACCGCCTGATCCAGGTCAAGAAGACCCAGGAAGTCGGCTCGGCATTCCGCCCGGCGCGCGAGGCCAGCATGATGCGCGAGCTGGTGCGGCGTCATCGCGGCATCCTGCCGCTCGACACCATCGAGAGCATCTGGCGCGTCATCATCTCGACCTTCACTTACGTGCAGGCACCGTTCGCCGTGCATGCCGATGTTTCCGTCGGCGAGTCGGCCATGCGCGACTCCGCACGGTTTCACTTCGGCTTCGTGGTGCCCTACGTGTCGCATTTCAGCGCGCAGGCCGCGGTCGAGGCGGTGGCGAAGTCGAAGGGCGACCTCGCGCTGGTCTCCGCGATCGCGAGCCGCACGCCGTGGTGGAATGCGCTCGAGGCCGATGGCGCGCCGAAGATCATCGCGCGGCTGCCGTTCCTCGAACGCGCCGACCATCCCGCCGCACTGCCGGTGTTCGTGATCTCGCGGGTCGCCGACGACGCCATGGTCACCGAAGTGCAGACCTGGAGCGTGCGCGTCTCCGGCTGGAACGCCGATGTCGCCCGGGCGCTGGCGCCGCTCGCCGAGATCGTCGCGGTCCCCGACACCGCCTTCGACGGCGCGGCGCTCCTGGTCTCGGTCACCGGACAAGACCTTGAGAACAAGGGTTTCGAGGCCATCAAGCTCGCCCTGATCAAGGCCGGCGCCTCGGTCCGCTCGTCGGCCCTCGTCGGCAGCCACGCAACGCGCTATACGGTGCCCTCTAACGGATCGGCCAGGACCTGAGGTAAGAGCCGGCCGTCTGTCCAGGCTTTTGTTTTGACGCGTTTTCTTCACGCGAACCGGTATCCACTTCGCTCGAAAACGCTCTGTTCGGAGTTGATGATGTCCCGCCCCGTGCCGAACCCCGGCATCCTCGATATTGCGCCCTACACGCCCGGCAAGAGCCCGGTGCCGGAACCGGGCCGCAAGGTGTTCAAGCTGTCTGCCAACGAGACGCCGTTCGGTCCGTCTCCGAAGGCGATCGCGGCCTACAAGGCGGCGGCTGACCATCTCGAGGACTATCCGGAGGGGACCTCGCGCGTGCTGCGCGAGGCGATCGGCCGCGCCTACGGCCTCGATCCCGACCGCATCATCTGCGGCGCCGGCTCCGACGAGATCCTCAATCTCTTGGCGCACACCTATCTCGCGCCCGGTGACGAGGCGATCTCCACCACCCACGGATTCCTGGTCTACCCGATCGCCACCATGGCGAACGGCGCCAAGAATGTGATCGCGGCCGAGACCAACTTCACCGCCGATGTCGACGCCATCCTCAAGGTGGTGACGCCGAAGACCAAGCTGGTGTGGCTCGCCAACCCGAACAATCCGACCGGCACCTATATCCCGTTCGACGAGGTCAAGCGGCTGCGCGCCGCGCTGCCCTCGCATGTGCTGCTGGTGCTCGATGCCGCCTATGCCGACTATGTCTCGCGCAACGACTACGAGCTCGGCATCGAGCTGGTCGCGACCACCGACAACACGGTGGTGACGCACACCTTCTCGAAGATCCACGGTCTTGCCGCGCTGCGGATCGGCTGGATGTTCGGCCCGGCGCATATCGTCGATGCCTGCAACCGCATCCGCGGTCCGTTCAACGTCACGACGCCGGCGATGCTGGCGGCGGTGGCGGCGATCGAGGACTCCGCGCATGTGCAGATGTCGCGGACCCACACCGAACAATGGCGCAACTGGCTGACCGAGGAGATCGGCAAGCTCGGGCTGAAGGTGACGCCGAGCGTCGCCAATTTCGTGCTGATCCATTTCCCGACCGACAAGGGCAAGACCGCGGCGGAAGCCGACGCCTACCTCACGCGGCGCGGCCTCGTGCTGCGCGCACTCAACAATTACAAGCTGCCGCATGCGCTGCGCATGACCATTGGCACCGAGGAGGCCAACCGCCTCGTGGTCGAGGGGCTGCGCGACTTCCTGGCCGGAAAGTGACATCGTGACCACGGCTCCGCTCTTTAAACGCATCGCGCTGATCGGCTTCGGTCTGATCGGCGGCTCGATCGCGCGCGGCGCGCGCGCGCAGGGGCTGGTCGGCGAGATCGTGACCACCGCGCGCTCGGAGAAGACGCGTGCGCGCGTCGTCGAGCTCGGCATCGTCGATCGCGTCGTCGAGACCAACATCGAGGCGGTGAAGGATGCCGATCTCGTTATCCTCTGCATCCCGGTCGGCGCCTGCGGCCCCGTCGCCGCCGAGATCGCGCCGCATCTGAAGCCCGGCGCCATCATCTCCGACGTCGGCTCGGTGAAGGGCGCCGTCGTCAAGGACATGGCGCCGCATCTGCCTGACGGCGTCCACTTCGTCCCGGCGCATCCTGTGGCCGGCACCGAGCATTCGGGGCCGGATTCCGGCTTCGCCGAACTGTTTATCAACCGCTGGTGCATCCTCACCCCGCCCGAAGGCACCGATCCCGCGGCGACCGACCGATTGCGCACATTCTGGGCCGCGCTCGGCGCCAAGGTCGAGATCATGACGCCCGACCATCATGACCTCGTGCTCGCGATCACCAGCCATCTGCCGCATCTGATCGCCTACACCATCGTCGGCACCGCCGACGAACTGGCGCAGGTGACGGAATCCGAGGTCATCAAATTCTCCGCCGGCGGCTTCCGCGACTTCACCCGCATCGCGGCCTCGGACCCGACGATGTGGCGCGACGTGTTCCTCGCCAACAAGGACGCCGTGCTCGAGATGCTCGGCACCTTCAACGAGGATCTGTCGAAGCTGACCCGCGCGATCCGGCGCGGCGACGGCAAAGCGCTGTTCGACCACTTCACCCGCACCCGCGCCATCCGCCGCGGCATCGTCGAGACCGGCCAGGACTCCGCCGCACCCGACTTCGGCCGGCCACATGCGAATTTGGAGAAGTAGCGATCAAGCACGCGGCATTCTCCACTTCGTCGTCCTGGCGAAAGCCAGGACCCATAACCACCGCAATTGATTGGGAACGGGATCATGGCCTCAGCGTCGCGCAACAATTGAGATTTGGGGTAATGGGTCCTTGCTTTCGCCAGGACGACGATGAGGATGGGTCTCGATTCAAGATGACAAACATCACCCGCGAAAGCGAAAGCGGGTGATCCAGTAGAGTAGCCCGGGGTCCTGTCCATTCGTCGTCCCGGCGCAGGCCGGGACGACGCAGAGTGTGTTGCGCTGCTTGTGGCCATAATTTCGCGTTCTCGCGACGTG
The DNA here is from genome assembly GCF_054058275.1 of Bradyrhizobium sp. USDA 3256. Classification (NCBI taxonomy): domain Bacteria; kingdom Pseudomonadati; phylum Pseudomonadota; class Alphaproteobacteria; order Hyphomicrobiales; family Nitrobacteraceae; genus Bradyrhizobium; species Bradyrhizobium sp. USDA 3256. The sequence goes on along the minus strand of NZ_JBSSAE010000002.1, from coordinate 87,881 downwards.
ATTTGTCCGAGCTTTGCATCTCGTTTCGCCTCTCTTGATCAGAGGGCGCAGAGCGCAGCGAAACCCATCATCGGCGTCCGCGGGTGTAATCGATGGGTTTCGCTTCGCTCTACCCATCCTACAATTAGAGTTGCCCGTCGGGTTGCTTTGCCGCAGGGCCAACCCGCCTACCGGCAGATCGAACGAGCTGGTAGCCTCGCGGGAGGCAAGCCGGCGCGGCGCCGATGACAGGGAGCGATCAGATGATACTCAGTCCGGATCATGTGACTATCGCAGTGGCAGATGCCGGCCCAGCGATCGCCTTCTTCGCACTGCTTGGCTTCAAGAAGACTCACGTCGCGACCATCGACGGCGGCGTTCCCGCCCGGTACATGGGCATGCCGGCCATCAGAGCGCAGCACATCACCCTCGCACTCGAAGGAGCGGATTTCGAAATCCAGCTGCTTCAGTTCGATCCGCCCCCGAGGACCGATCCGGGGGTGCACCCGACCAATCTGCGAAAGCTGGGCTTCAATCACCTCGCCTTCCGCGTCGACGACATCGAGGGGGCCACCGCGCACCTGGTGGCCAATGGTGTGACCATGCTGAGCGAGGAGATGGACTACATCGGCCGGAAGCTCCGGCTGTTCGAGGGCCCGGAGGGCATCACCTTCGAGTTGGTCCAGCGGGACGCCTGAGACTACGCTGGCCAGGGCCGTTTGCATGGCCCCAAGCGGCGCGGAAGATGTCGGCTTTTGACCCGAGCGGACCTGACCTCCGGCTAGCCCGGGGCCGGTATCCCGCCCATTACCAGGAGACCTCGGGCGCGCTATCATCCGGCCATTCTTTGGACAAGACTGAAGGGAGTGCTGGAGGCTGGTCGCCCCTGACGGATAGCCGAGTCGGTACTCTTGGGTGACATTGGACGGAAAGGGAAACGTCAATGAACTCCACACCCACTCCGAATCCAGTTGGATCGAGCGATAGCCTGAGCGCGCGCGCCGACGAAAGACTCGCGGAAGCCCAAAAGCAGATCGCACGCGCCGATGAAGAACTCACGCGCTTGAGTGAACAGCTCGCAAGAATGGAGCGCGATGCCGCGTCCCCCCCTTCGGCGCAGCCAAACCCGCCCTCGATCGGACCCAACCCTGCTTCTTCCGGGCCGAGTCCTGCTTCTTCCGTACCTGGCTCGCAATCGCCGCCGGGAAGACCGATATTCCGAGCCCTCACCGGCTTGTCGGTGGCAGCATGTATCGTTGTCGCTGCCCTGGCTTTGCAATCGTCATATGGCGGGGAAGCCAAGCTGCTTGTCGCCCGTTGGGCGCCGCAGCTCGTTTCAACTCCAGCATTGCCGCCGCCGGATGATCCGCAGCCTCCGGCGCAGCCCGCTCCACCTGCCGTTCAGGTCGCCGCGGCAGACGCCGCTCCGCCCCAAGCGACGCCGTTGCCTCAGACCGCACCACCGCAGGACGCCGCGCCGACAGCCAACACAGCCCTTCCCGATCAGACGCAGCTGCTGCAAACGATCGCACGCGACCTCGCGAATGTTGAGCGAAACATCGAGCAACTAAAGGCGAACCAGCAACAGATGGCCCGCGAGAGCTCCAAAGCCATTGAGGAACTCAAGGCGAGCCAGGAAGAAATGAAACGGGCGCTCGCGAAGGCTTCCGAGCAGAAGGCGTCACCGCCTCCGGCGCAGACGGCTCCGGCCGCGCGCAAGCCCGAGCGGACGTCTATCCCGCCATACGCAAGAGCGCGGCCTCGAATCCCAAGGGAGTGGTTCTACGACGAATGGTGACCGCCGATGCAGCCATCCTCCAGTTCCGGATCGCTTCAAGCCGGCGGCAGGCCGAGTGACTGCGCGGCCTCCATCCAGACCGGCAATTCGCGCTGATACAGCGCATTGCTGTCCTTGAAGCCGATCGCGGGCTCCAGCACGAAGGTCGCGAGCACCTCCTTGACCTTCGGATCGCTATTGGCGGCGACGCAAATCTCCGACAGCCGATCGACGATCGGCTGCGGCGTCGCCTTCGGCAGCGCCCAGCCCGAGAAGCCGCTCACGGTGAAGAACTTCGACGTCGCGCCCTGCTCGGGCAGCGTCCTGATCTCGGGGATCGCGTCGACCTTCTTCGAATGCACCCCGAAGACGACGCCGCGACCGCTTTGCAGGACGGTTTGTGCAGCGGTGTAGCTGCCCATCGCGACATCGAGCGTGCCTTCCGCGAGCCCGGTCCACATCGGCGCCTCGCCGCGATAATGGATCGGCTCGATGGTGAGGCCATACTGCTTGTTGAGCTCGTTGATCGTCATGTGCGGCGCGGAGCCCGCGCTGTAGGTGCCGAAATTCACCTTGCCGCTGCTGCGCGCATAGGCGACGAATTCCGCCAGTGTCTTGACGCCCAATTTCGGGCTCGCGACCAGCAGCAGCCCGGCGCCCGGGATCACGCTGACCAGCGTCAGATCCTTGTCCATGTCGTAGCCGGGGTTCTTCATCATCGCGCGGTTCATCACGTAGGTGGTCGAGATCGAGCACAGGATGGTGTGACCGTCAGGCGCGGCGCGCGCCACCTCGGCGGCGCCGATCGAGCCCGAGGCGCCCGCCTTGTTCTCGATGACGACGGTTTGCCCGACTTGCCTTGCGATGAATTCGCCGAAGGCCCGCGCCAAAAGATCGGTCTGCCCGCCGGCGGGGTAGCTGCAGATCATGCGGATTTGCCGCGAGGGCCACGCAGCTTGCGCCGAGGCTCCGCGTGACAGGAAGGGCATCGCGGCGGCCGCGGCTCCGGCAGCGATGACGTGACGGCGGCTGAATTTCGCTGGCATGAGGTCCCTCCCCGATTTTTTGGTGAGGGTATCGCATCGGCCAGTCGCAGCTACGGGACAGATTGGCGCAGCGGGGCCGCAGGTCTACGACCGTGCTCACCGTCGCAGCCGCTGATCCCGGATCGGCCCCGCCGAGATCGCCGCGGTCTTCTGCGTCGGCCGCTGACGGCCGACGAGACCAGCGGTTGCCAGCATGATGCCGCCGCCGAACCACCAGGTGCCGATCACGAATTCCCAGGCGCGCGGCGGAATCTCGTCGAACACGATGCCATAGACCGACACCAGCGCAGCCAGCGCGGCGAGGAAGATGCCGCCTGCGCTCATGAGCTCGACGGCATCGATGCGCCCCGTGCCGCGCATCGCGGGCTTGGGAACATCGATGCCGAGATAGAAGCCGGCGGCGCCGATCACGATCGTCGTCGCGATGAAGAACAGCGTGCCGAAGAGGGCGACATGGCCCTTGGCGAGCTGGGCGGCGACGAAGGTGCCGGCCATGGCACCGGCCATCGCGAGGCCAGTTCGCTGCAGCACATGCGCAGCGCGGCTGACCATCATCAGTTCGCGCGCGATCACGGCCCTCTGCTTCGGTCTGGTCACGATCCTCATCTGACCTCTCCCTCCTCGCTGGTGATGAATCTAGACTGAGACGGCACCGCGAACTCGATTCACCTCTCCCCGCTGGGGAGAGGTCGATTTGCGCAGCAAATCGGGTGAGAGGGTGCAGCCCCAACGAGAGAGAGTAACCCCTCACCCGGCGCTACGCGCCGACCTCTCCCACGGGAGAGGTGAGCTGCCGTTGCCGCTCCAGCTCAACCTGATCTCCTCACGCCCTAGAACGGGTAGTAGCGGATCTGGGTCATGACGATGTGGTCGTCGGTCTTCGGCGCGCCGCCGACGCCCTGGAAGGCGAAGCGCTGGGTGTAGGAATATTGCGCGCCGGCCTTGATGGTGCCGTAGGAGCCCTTGAAGATCGTGTCGTAGAAGCCCGCGGTGTACTGCCTCACCTCCGAAGTGTTGCCGTTACAGGTCGCGGCCGGCGAGTTCTCGATGTTGCAGCCGAGATTGTTGTAGAGCGGATTGCCGTAGCCGAACGGCACCGTGCCGACATTGGAGAAGGTCGCCTTGGTCTTTTCGAGCCCGGCATAGGCGTAGAGATCGAGCGACGGCGTCGTGTGCCAGACCGAGCCGACCAGGAAGGCCGTGATCGGCAGCGGCTGGATCGAGCCGTCCTGGCGCACGGTCGCATCCGGGAATGGCGTTGCGGTGAAGCGGCCCAGCGCACCGTAAGAGGCGGAAGCCTGCACCTCGAGCAGCTTCGGCACAATCTCGGCCGAGAGGTGGCCGCCGAAGCTCACCGTGTTGACGTCGTGATTGGCGAAGTTGAAGCGATCATAGAAGTCGCGGTAGAGCGCCCACGCCTCGACGTGCAGCTTGTAGGGCCCGAGCCGCGGATCCCACGCGCCCTTCACGGTGAAATCCGGAACATGGTTGAGGCTGACATTGTTCAGGCTGTTGAAGAAGCTGCCGCCCGGACCGGTGAGATTGACCAGCAGGTTCGGGTTGAGCACGCCCTGCGGGCCAACCGCCGGCGTGCCAACCAGCGGATTGTTGCCGCCGAAAAAGGATGTCTGCGGGTTCTCCGCCGAGACCGCGAGCTTGAACTCCGGCCCGATATCCTGCCAGACCCGGACGCCCGGTTGACGCGCGCCGAGAAAGCCCGGCACCAGTTCGAAATCGATCACGCCCGGCGTATCGGCGCCTCGCGGATCGATGCCCGCCTTGCTTGGCGTGTTCAGCGACCATGATTGGCCGGCCAGGACATGCAGGCCGAGATCGCTGCGGTCGATCTCGATGCTGGCCTGCCGCAGCCGCGGATTGAACGAATTGGTCGCGACCGAATTGGCGGTCTGCGCCGCGCCCTCGAAATCGAGCTCGCCATAGCCGGCGACGTGGATGTTCTCCGTGGCGTTGGCTTCGGCGAGCACCGAGAAGCGGGTCTGGCGCGCGGTGAAGCGCGACTCGCCGGTGTTGTAGTTCTTGCTCTGCGGGAACGGGATGAAGTTGTAGACCGAGCCCGAATCGGAGGCGAGGTTGCGGCTGCGATAGATGCCGGTGAGATCGACCCAGCCGCCGAAGGTGAAGGTGACGCCCTTGTAGCAGAGCTTGCCCGATGCACAGGGATCGAACGGCACCGGCGCCTTCGCCGTCATCTGCGCGTTCTGAATTGCGTTCTGTCTTGCGGCCAGCGCCTCCTCCTTGCGCGCCTGCGTCTCCATTTTCTGCTCGAGCTGCTTGAGCCGTGCCTTCAGCGCACGCAGCTCGGACGCATCGTCCTCCGCCAACGCCGGACCTGCCGACAGCAGCATGCTGCCGAGCAGAATTCCCCCGAGAATTCGCATCGCTTCTCCTCCACACGAGGTTGCTTCCTCAGGCGAGAGAGAGCGGTACTCGGGGAGTGATATTCGCGCCGGGGCGCATTATTCCGGTCACGTTTTTCTCATCGCGGCGGCGGGAATAGATTGCCGCGACGGACGATATCGCGCGCGAGGAACGCCCTGGGTGGTGGAGGCGTAACAACACCGGCCGCGATTTCGAATTGTGTTCGGGCAATGGTTTTCAACCTGCCACGGACATTGGATCGACGGAGGACTGCAACATGATCGGTGAGGTCATTGTCGTTGGTGACTTGAAGTTACGGGAGAACGCTCCGCTCGACGAATACAATCGGCTGGGCGAACGCATGTACGACATTGTCAGCCGCCTTCCGGGATTCCTTTCGGTGAAATCATTCAAGGCGGCGGATGGCGAGGAGCTCACGCTGTTTCGCTTTGCTTCGGAGCAAGCGCTCGAAGCCTGGCGCAATCATCCCGATCATGTTGAAACCATGAAGCGAGGACATGCCGAGTTCTACGCCAGCGGCTTCCTGCAGATCTGCAAGGTGATCCGCGAGGTCGGCCCGTTTGAGCACGCCTGACAGTGCGTGGGCGAGCTCGCGTGAGCGCAATCCGCCGCGGCTCAGAACAGCGGCGGGATCTGCGCGACTTTCAGCGGGCCCAAGAACACCGCGCCGTCGGCGAAGCGCAGCGGGAAGCTGCGCGCCTTCTTGCCTTCGAGCGTGGCCTCCGTGCCGAGCGAATTGATGCCGGCGGAAATGCCGGCATTGGCGTTCTGCTTGATCACCTTGCCGAGGCCGGGAATGGCGCGATCCAGCGCGCCGAACAGATTGCTGAGGTCCTGGCTCTTCACGCCGGGCGCGACGCGATCAAGCGTTGACTGCGGCACGCCCTCCTCCAGCATCTTGTCGATGCCGAGCGCGGGGATGACGCGCTCGAGGCCGGCGACCGTCATCTGCAGTTCGCCCTCGATGCGACCCTGCGCGTTGAGGCGGAGCGTGCCGGCCGCGACCGACAGCACATCGCCCTGCTCGATCCGCGACTGCTGGATCTCGACGCTGCCGCCGGCGGCCTGGATCTCGCGGAAGCGATCCGGCCAGGGTTTCGGCGAGAAATCCTTCAGGCCGTTGAGACGCGCATGGATGTCGGCGTTGAACGGCTGGGCGAGCAGTGGATGCACCTCCTGCAAGGTGCCGCCGGCAATCTGCAGCACGGTCTCGATCGCCGGACTGTCCGGCGCCGGGCCGTCGACCTGCCTGCCGTGCAGCTCGATGTGATTGACCCGCGCCAGCGGCGCCGGCGCGGCACCGCCGGTGCGATCGATGGCGAGATCGTCGAACACCAGCGAGGCGCGTTGCGGCACCGCCGGCAGGCCGACCACGCTGCTGCGTGCCTTGCTCCAGCTCACCGACAGCGTCGGCTGCGCGCCGCGTTCGGCGATCGTGGCCGGGCCCTTGAATTCGGCGATCACGAGCTTGGGATCGTAGACCTGCGCCACGACCAGGATCTCGGCGAGCCGCGCCACGAACGCCATCTGCGGCGAGGCGGTCTGCGAGACCAGCATCACGCTCGGATCGGTGCAGCGGACCTCGAACCGGAACGGGTAGCCCGCCACCGAACGGTCGCCGCAATCATAGACCCGGCCGGCCTTCGCCTCCTGCGCGCGCCAGGCATCGGCCTGCACGCCGACCTGCGAGGCGGCGAAGAACCAGAAGGCACTCCACAGCACCGCGGCGATCAGGACCGCGACGGGGACGGCATAAAGGCCGAAGCGCGAGCGGCGGCGGGGGGCGGAGGTTTGATCCGACATGCAGGTCCTTTGGCGGGCGAATTTGTCAAAATCTAAGCGGCCGCGAGCCTTGAACAAGCCCCGAGCAACCCTTGAGCGAGCCTTCAGCAAGCCTTCAGCAAGCCTTGGAAACATCACGGAATCCGCTTCGCTTTGACGGCCCGTTCTGCTAGCCCATCAGCGCGATGTCAGCAAATCCTCCCCGTTCCGAAACCGATGGCGACCTCTGGGTGTTCGGCTATGGCTCGCTGATGTGGAAGCCGGGCTTCGAGTTCCTGGAACAGGTGCCGGCGCGGCTGATCGGCGAGCATCGCGCGCTCTGCGTCTATTCGTTCGACCACCGCGGCACGCCGGAGAAGCCGGGCCTGGTGCTCGGGCTCGACCGCGGCGGCGCCTGCCGCGGCATCGCGTTCCGCGTCGCCGCCCGCCTGCGCCACGACACCATCGCCTATTTGCGCGGACGCGAGCAGACCACCAATGTCTATCGCGAGGTGATGCGCTCGGTGTGGCTGGAGAATGCGGCGCGCGAGCGCGTCAGCGCGCTGGCCTATGTGGTCGATCGCGGCCATGTGCAATATGCCGGGCGGCTGTCGCTCGCCGAGCAGCAGCGGCTGGTGCTGCAGGGCCATGGCCGCTCCGGCAACAACCGCGACTATGTGCTCTCGACCGTGGCCTCGATCGAGAAGCAGGGCTTTCGCGACACGCAGCTTCACCAGCTGGCGGCAATGCTGCACGATGCGGGCGCGCTGCATCGCGATGCGCGCGCGGCTGACAGGCTGGACCCGGGCTGAGGCGCGGAACCTCGTTCGCGCATTTTTCGCCACGGCGCGAACAACATTGTGGTCTCAATTTCCGGTCGTTGGAATGGAATGACTGGAATGCGCCTCTCATTGCCCAAGCTCGCCGCAATCGGCCTGCTGTTGCTGCTGAATTCCCCATCTTATGCAGGTCTGAGAGAGGATGGCGCGGCGTGCGACGCCAGGGATCCGCACCCGGAGCTCGCAATCCCTGCCTGCACCCGCCTGATCGCGGCCAATCCCAGGGGACGCGACCTTTCGATCACCTATTACAACCGGGCGCTCGCCTGGCATAGCAAGGGCGATCTGGAGAAAGCCAAGGCGGACTACGATCAGTCGATCGCGATCAATCCGTCGTTTGCGCCCTCCTATGGCCAGCGGGCCAAGGTCTTCCTGCAGAACCAGGACTATGACCGCGCGCTGAGCGACTTCGATCAGGCGATCCGGCTGAAGCCAGCCGGCCCGTTCAGCGCCGGCTGGTTCAACAATCGCGCCGAGCTGTTCGTCGCCACCGGAGACTACGATCGCGCGCTGGCCGATTACGGCAGGTCCATCGAGCTCGATCCCAATTCCTGGTACGCCTATGTCAATCGCGCATTGGTCTACGATTTCCGCGGCAAGGACCGGCTCGCGGCGCTGCATTGCCAGGATGCGATCAAGGTCGCGCCGCGCGCAGGCGGCCCGTATTATTGCCGGGCGGTGGTCGAGATCAGCGCCGGCGACATCGACAATGCGTCGCGGGATATCGAACGCGCGATCGCAATCCAGGACGGGCAATCCGAGTTCTACTCGCTGCGCGGCCTGACGCTGGCCGGCAAAGGCAAGCTCGAGCAGGCCGTGCGCGACTACGACCACGCGACGCAACTCAATGCGCAGGGCGCGCTGAATTACGCACGCCGAGGCCTCGCCGCCGAGAAGAAGGGCGATGTCGAGGGCGCACGCGCCGACTTCCGCCACGCGCTCGAGGTCATCGGGCTCGATCAGCTCGACCGGACGCAGGGCCAGCGCGTCGCCAAAGAAGGCCTGCAACGGCTGGACCAGGTCGCCACCACGGACAAGAGCGTCATCGCGGATCAAGGCGCGGCCAAGCCCGCGCCCGCGGTCGCCGCGGCTGTGCCGATCGCGCCGATCGGCGCGGGCCCAAAGGCGGCGACCGTCGAACGGCGCGTCGCCCTGGTCGTGGGCAATTCCGGATATCGCTCCGTGCCGGTGCTGCCGAACCCCGGCCAGGACGCGGCGGCGATTGCCGATACGCTGCGCGCCATCGGCTTTCAGGATGTCCGCCTCGTCAACGACGCCACGCGGGACAGCCTGGTCGAGGCGCTAAAGTCGTTCGCCAACGCGGCCGACGGCGCGGACTGGGCGGTGATCTACTATGCCGGGCACGGCACGGAGATGGCGGGCGAGAACTATCTGGTGCCGGTCGATGCGAAACTCGCCACCGACCGCGATGTGCCGTTCGAGGCGGTTGCCCTGACCCAGGTGCTGGGCGCGACCGAAGGTGCACGCAAGCTGCATCTCGTCATTCTCGATGCCTGCCGCGACAATCCCTTCGCCAACCAGATCAAGCGCACCGTCGCGTCGCGCTCGATCGGCAGGGGCCTGGCCCAGGTCGAACCCGACAGCGGCACGCTGGTGGTCTACGCCGCCAAGCACGGCCAGGTCGCGCTCGACGGCGACGGTGGTCACAGCCCGTTCGTGACGGCCCTGATCAAGCGCATGCAGACGCCGCGGATCGAGATCCGCAAGCTATTCGACCTCGTGCGCGACGACGTCATGGCGGCGACGGATCGCCGGCAACAGCCCTTCAGCTATGGTTCGGTGCCGGGAAGCGAGGATTTCTACTTCGTCGGCACGAGCCAGAATGCGGCGAAGTAGCCCGCATCCGCGTCGTTGCAAACCACACGATCGGGAATGCGGCCGTCGTCGGGCGTTTGTTGCGGCCAGAGAAATCTCGGCGGACATATGGCACCGCCCTGTGACATTTAGGCTTTTGCATCGCGGCGCGGACGGATAGAAGCTGATCCGCAAACAGCGCTCGCAAATTCGATGAACCTCTCCGCCCCTTTTGTCCGACGGCCGGTCGGCACCACGCTGCTGTCGCTTGGCCTCGTGGTGGCAGGCATCATTGCGTTCTTCAAGCTGCCGGTGTCGCCGCTGCCCGACGTCGACATCCCGACCATCATGGTGCAGGCGACCCTGCCCGGCGCGAGCCCCGCCGACGTCGCCTCCACGGTGGCAAGCCCGCTCGAGCGTCACCTCGGCCAGATCGCCAGCGTCACCGAAATGACCTCGGTGTCCTCGCTCGGCTCCGCCCGCATCACGCTGCAGTTCGATATCGACCGCGACATCAACGGCGCCGCGCGCGACGTGCAGGCGGCGATCAACGCGGCGCGCGCCGACCTGCCGACCAATCTGCGCGCCAACCCCACCTACCGCAAGTTCAACCCGGCCTCGGCGCCGATCCTGATCTACACCTTGACCTCGGACACGCTGACGCCCGCCGAGCTCTATGACGCCGCCTCGACCGTGCTGGCGCAGAAGCTGTCGCAGGTCGAGGGCGTCGGCGAAGTCTCGGTCGGCGGCGGCTCGCTGCCGGCGGTGCGCGTCGAGCTGATCCCGCCGGCGCTGTACAAATACGGCATCGGGCTCGAGGACGTCCGCGCCGCGCTCAGTAGTGCCAATGCGCACAGCCCGAAGGGCGGCATCGACGTCGGCAACCAGCGCTACCAGATCTACGCCAACGACCAGGCCCGCAAGGCGGCCGACTACAGGCCGCTGGTCGTCGCCTACCGCAACGGCGCGGCCGTGCGCCTGACCGATGTCGGCGACGTGATCGATTCCGTGGAGAATGTGCGCACGCTCGGCGTTTCCAACGGCAAGCCGGCCGTCGTGATGATCGTGTACCGGCAGCCGGGCGCCAACATCATCAAGATGGTCGACACCGTGAAAGGGCTGATGCCGCAGCTGAAGGCCTCGGTCTCACCCGCGGTCGACATCACCCTCGCGATGGACCGCTCGAAGACGATCCGGGCCTCGCTGCACGACGTCGAGATCACGCTGTTGATCGCGGTGGCCCTGGTGATCCTGGTGGTGTTCGCCTTCCTGCGCAATGCGCGGGCGACGCTGGTCCCGGTGGTGGCGGTCGGCGTGTCGCTGATCGCGACCTTCGCCGTGATGTATTTGCTCGGCTATACGCTTGATATCTTCTCGCTGATGGCACTGACGGTGGCGACCGGCTTCGTGGTCGACGACGCCATCGTGGTGCTGGAGAACATCACCCGCCACATAGACGCCGGGCTGTCGCGGCTCGAGGCGACGCTGGTCGGCACCCGCGAGGTCGGCTTCACGGTGCTGTCGATGAGCGTGTCGTTGATCGCAGTGTTCGTGCCGATCCTGCTGATGGGCGGCCTGGTCGGCCGCCTGTTCCGCGAATTCGCCATGACCATCACGATCGCGATCGTGATCTCGCTGGTGGTCTCGCTGACCACGACGCCGATGATGTGCGCGGTGCTGCTGCGCAAGGAGGAGGGCCGGCCGCACGGCCGGATCTACCGGATCAGCGAACGCATCTTCGAGCTGATGCTGAACGGCTATCGCGCGACGCTCGGCCTCGCGCTGCGCCATCCGCTCCTGGTGATGCTGATCCTCGGCTCGACGCTCTATCTGAACTTCCATCTCTACAAGGTGGTGCCCAAGGGCTTCGTGCCGCAGCAGGACACCGGATTGCTGGTCGGCTCGATCCAGGCCGACCAGAGCACCTCATTCCAGCTGATGCAGCAGAAGCTGACCCGGTTCATCGACATCGTGAAGTCGGATCCGGCGGTCGACACCGCGGTCGGCTTCACGGGCGGCGGCGGCGTGGGTCCCGGCGGCACCAACACCGGCACCGTGTTCGCCTCGCTGAAGCCGATGGACGAGCGCCGGCTGCGCGCCGACAAAGTGATCGAGCGGCTGCGCGAGCCGTTGGCAAGCGTCGCGGGCGCCACCCTGTTCCTGCAATCGATCGGCGACCTCGGCGCCGGCGGGCGCTCGGGCAACGCGGCGTATCAGTACACGCTGAAGGGCTCGACCTTCGAGGAGCTGAACGAGTGGACGCCGAAGCTCGTCGCGGCATTGCAGAAGGAGCCGACGCTCGCCGACGTCAACAGCGACCAGCAGAACAAGGCGCTGCAGGCCAATCTGATCATCGATCGCGACGCCGCCTCGCGGCTCGGGATCACGGTGAGCCAGCTCGACAACACGCTCTATGACGCGTTCGGGCAGCGCCAGGTCTCGACCATCTTCGTCGCGCGCAACCAGTATCACGTGATCATGGAGGTCGCGCCGCGCTTCTCGCAGGACCCGCAAACCCTGAAGGAGGTCTATATCTCGACCTCGGGCGGCTCGGCGAGCGGCACGCAGAGCACCAATGCGGTGGCCGGCACGGTGGCCTCGTCCTCGCAAAAAAGCTCGGTCAGCGCGGTCGCCGCCAATGTGGTGCGCAACCAGGCCACCAATTCGATCGGCGCCACCGGCAAGGGCGTCGCCTCGACCGGGACCGCGGTCTCCACTAGCGCGGAGACCATGATCCCGCTGTCGAGCGTTGCGCGCTTCGAGCACGGCGAGACGCCGCTTTCCGTCAACCACCAGGATCTCCTGGTCTCCAGCACCATCTCGTTCAACCTGCCGCCGGGCGTCTCGCTGAGCACGGCGACCACCACGATCGAGAACGCGATGCACGCGCTCGGCATGCCCGCGGGCATTTCCGGTGGGTTTGCGGGCTCCGCGAAAATCTTCCAGCAGGCGCTGGCCAACGAGCTATTCCTGATCCTCGCCGCGCTGGCGACGATCTACATCTCCCTCGGCATGCTCTACGAGAGCTACATCCACCCGCTGACCATCCTCTCCACTTTGCCCTCGGCCGGCGTCGGCGCGGTGGCGGCCTTGATGCTGTCGCACACCGATTTCGACATCATCGGCATGATCGGGGTGATCCTCTTGGTCGGCATCGTGAAGAAGAACGCGATCATGATGATCGACTTCGCGCTCGATGCCGAGCGCCAGCGCGGGCTGTCGTCGCGCGATGCGATCTACGAGGCCTGCCTGATGCGCTTCCGGCCGATCATGATGACGACGCTGGCCGCCCTGTTCGGCGCGGTGCCGCTGATGATCGGCCTCGGCGAAGGCAGCGAGCTGCGCCAGCCGCTCGGCATCGCGATCTTCGGCGGACTGATCCTGAGCCAGATCCTGACGCTCTACACGACGCCGGTGGTCTATCTCTATCTCGACCGCGCCAGGCTCTGGACCCAGCGCCGCCGCGCCGCGCGCCGCGCACGCCGGGCAGCAGCATCAAGCGCCGCCGGTCGTTGACAGACCCGCACCGATCTTGCCACCCTGCCGCGAGGTGACAGGCGCAAGGAACCAAGCCGTGACTCCAGCACCCGAAATCGCGGCGTCGTGCTGGTTCAACACCAGCGAGCCGCTGACCCTGGCCGCGCTGCGCGGCCGGCCGGTCCTGCTGCACGCGTTCCAGATGCTGTGCCCCGGCTGCGTCGCGCACGGCACGCCGCAGACCCAGCGCGCGTTCGAGCTGTTCAGGCATTCGGACCTGCAGGTGATCGGGCTGCACACCGTATTCGAGCACCACGCGGCGATGACGGAGGTGTCGCTGGAAGCCTTCATCCACGAGTACCGGCTGACCTTCCCGATCGGCGTCGACGAGGCCGGCGAAGGCACGCCGATCCCGGTCACCATGCAGCGCTACGGCATGCAGGGAACGCCGACCAGCATCCTGATCGGCCGCGACGGCAACATCGTGCACCATGGCTTCGGACAGCAGAGCGACATGGCGCTCGGCGCGATCATCGCGGCCGAGCTTGCCGCGCCGCATGACCGATAGCGGCCCGCCCCGGCTGCAACCCGGCTCACGTGACTGCGTTATGACGGCGTCGCGCAATGCGTGATAGCGTTCCGCCAACCAGAACCATCGCCTTGCGGGAGGATGTCATGAAAACCTATCAGCTCTACATCAACGGCCAGTATGTCGACCCCGCCAATGGCGAATGGTTCGACAGCATCGATCCCTATCGCGGCGAGGTCTGGGCGAAGATTCCGCGCGGCACGGCCGCCGACGCCGACAAGGCGGTGAAATCAGCCAATGAGGCGATGTGGCGCGGCCCCTGGGCGAAGATGACGGCCTCCGCACGCGGCAAGGTGATGCGCAAGCTCGGCGACCTCGTCGCGGCCAATGCCGAGCGCCTCGCCGAAATCGAGGTGCGCGACAACGGCAAGCTGATGGCCGAGATGCTCGGCCAGCTGCGCTACCATCCGGAGTGGTGGTGGTATTTCGGCGGGCTCGTCGACAAGCTCGAGGGCGGCCTGGTGCCGATCGACAAGGCAGAGACCTTTGCCTACACGACCCATGAGCCGGTCGGGGTGGTCGCGGCGCTGACCGCATGGAATTCGCCGCTGCTGTTCGTCGCCTGGAAATGCGCCGCCGCGCTCGCCGCCGGTTGCGCCGTGGTCGTCAAGCCGTCGGAATTCACCTCGGCCAGCACGCTGGAATTCGCCGCGCTGACCAGGGAGGCCGGAATTCCCGACGGCATCTTCAACGTGGTGACCGGCTTCGGTCCCGAGGCGGGCTCCGCGCTGATCGCCCATCCCGGCGTCGCCAAGATCACCTTCACCGGATCGGACACGACCGGCGCAAAGGTCTACGAGACCGCGGCCAAAAGCCTGAAGCGCGTCTCGCTCGAGCTCGGCGGCAAGTCGCCCAATATCGTGTTCGAGGACGCCGACCTCACCGCCGCCGCGGCCGGCGCGATCTCCGGCATTTTCGCCGCCACGGGGCAGACCTGCATCGCGGGATCCCGCCTCCTGGTGCAGAGCTCGATCAAGGAGAAATTCGTCGCGCGGGTGCTGGAGCTGGCGAAGTCCGCCAAGATCGGCGATCCCATGCAGTCCGACACCAATGTCGGCCCGATCACGACGCCGGCGCAGTACAAGAAGGTGCTCGACTATATCGACATCGCGAAAGCCGAGGGCGCGCGCTGCCTGCTGGGCGGCAAGCCGGCCTCCGGCGACGGCATCAAGGGCGGCCAGTTCGTCGAACCGACCATCTTCACCGACGTCGACAACACCATGCGGATCGCGCGCGAGGAGGTGTTCGGGCCGGTGCTGTCGATCATCTCCTTCGACACCGAGGAGGACGCCATCCGGATCGCCAACGACACGATCTACGGCCTCGCCGCCGGCATCTGGACCAAGGATCTCGCGCGCGCCATCCGCGTGCCGAAGCAACTGCGCGCCGGCACCGTGTGGGTGAACACCTACCGGGCCATCAGCTACATGATGCCGTTCGGCGGCATGAAGCACTCCGGCGTCGGCCGCGAAAGCGGCATCGACGCGGTCCGCGAATATCAGGAGACCAAGAGCGTCTGGATCTCGACCGCGACGGACGTGCCGGCGAACCCGTTCGTGATGCGGTGACGGGGGCTCAGCACCTCTCCCGGGCGGGGAGAGGTGCACCAAGCCTGCGCAGTCATCGAATTCGCCATAGCTGCCGTCACACGGTCAGCAGCGTCTTGATCGCGCGGCGCTCGTCCATGGCACGATAACCCTGCGCCACCTGCTCGATCGGCGGCGTTAGATCAAAGACCTTGCCGGGCTGAATGCGGTCTTTGAGCACCCGGTCCATCAGGTCAGGCAGGGAACGGCCGACGTGGGCAGGACCGCAGAGCATGCGCCGTTGCCCGAAGAACAGGGCCTGCCTCTCGAACGACCTCGCTACCGACCTCGATGACAACGCCGCAATATTCATCTATTCGGCCGCAGTGCCAGCGCCATATTGTTCGTCGGTTACCCTCTCCATCCACTCGACCGGACTGCCATTGAGCGTTTCCTGAATGGCGATGTGGGACATCGCCGTCGTCGGCGACGCACCGTGCCAGTGTTTCTCGCCGGGTTCGAACGACACCGCGTCGCCTGGACGGATTTCCTGGATCGGGCCGCCCCAGCGCTGTACGCACCCGCGGCCGAACGTCACGATGAGCGTTTGACCAAAGGGATGCGTATGCCATGCGGTCCGCGCGCCGGGCTCAAAGGTGACGTGGGCGCCGGAGGCGCGCCCAGGGTCTGCGGCCTGGAACAAGAGATCAACACGGACGGTGCCGGTGAAATACTCGGCGGGGCCGCGGGCTGAAGGTTGTGAACCTGCTGGTCTGATTTGCATCGAATACCTCCTTGATGCTGTCGTTCCGACTGATGCCAATGACTTTGGGCCTGCATTCGTTTCCGATGACGTGGGGAAATCCCGCGAGGACGCTGCGTCACACAGCCCGACTTGCCGACGAACAAGAAGCGCATTGCGCGTCGGCCTTGCGACGGCGTGCTCCGACCAAAATCACCAACGACGACAGCGCGAGGATGACGGCGCTGAACAGAAAAGTGGCCTGATAGCCGCTGCTGTCGAAAAGCACGCCGCCACCCGCAGCACCTGCCGTGATCGCCAGTTGGACCACCGCGACCATCAGCCCGCCGCCTGCTTCCGCGTCGTCGGGCAAGGCCTTGCTCAGCCAGGTCCACCAGCCAACGGGTGCAGCCGTGCCGATGAAGCCCCACAGGAACATCAGCGCCGCCGTGGCGCCCAGTGACGAACCCGTCGCGATCAGGGCAACGGCAATTACGGCCATTGCGAACGGCATCAATACGAGGAACGTATAGAGGCGATCGCGGATGACTACACCGATCAGTGCAGTGCCGATCAGACCCGCGACGCCCATCACAAGCAACAGTGCCGAGATCGTCGTGACATCGACGCGCGTTACCGTTTCGAAGAATGGCCGTAAATACGTGAAAAGTGCGAATTGCCCGAGGAAAAACAGCGCCGCTGCGAGCATGCCGTAGGGAACTCCAGGCCGGCGCAGCACCTTGAATGCCGCTGCCGCACTCGCCCGCTCACGGCTCGGCATCCTGGGGAGCGTGACGAATTGCCAAAACAAGGTCAGCGCCGCGATCGGCACCACGCAAAAGAACGCGCCGCGCCAGCCGATATACTGACCGAGAAAGCTGCCGAGCGGCGCGGCAATCGTCGTCGCGAGGGCATTGCCGCCATTGAGAACCGCCAGCGCGCGCGGCACGTCCTTGCCCGGCACGATGCGGATCATCGTTGCGGCGGACATCGACCAGAATCCGCCAACGACCATCCCGACAAGCGCGCGCCCTGCCATGAAGACCGTATAATTGGGCGCGAACGCGACAACGACGCCGGAGATCAGCATGACACTGGTCAGCCACAACAAGACGGTGCGCCGGTCGACGCCACGCGTTGCGGCCGAGATGAAAAGACTGGTCAGGATTGCGAAGAAGCCGGACACGGAAATGGCTTGCCCGGCCTGTCCTTCGGTCAACTCAAGACCTGTTGCGATCGGCGTGAGCAGGCTCACCGGCATCCACTCGGACGCGATGAGGGTCGAGGCGCACAGCGTCATCGCGAAGACGGCGCTCCATGCGGCCATTGGCTGCGTTGTCTTTTGATTGATCGTGGCGTCCATCGGGCATCCATGTTCAGAGAAGCGCCCAGTTGGCGCTGTTCACAGCAACACATAGAGCCCGCCACGGTGTTCGATTAGCTGCCATAATTCGCTTGCATTAATCGACCTAGGCCATGAATATTGACGGGCCATGGCAAGCCGGGATTTCAATGACTTACTGGCCTTCGTGGCCGTCGCCCGCGAACGCAGCTTCACCAGGGCCGCGGAGAAACTGGGCATCGTGCAATCGACACTCAGCCATACGATCAAGCGCCTTGAATCCCAGATGGGCCTGCGGCTGCTCACGCGCACGACGCGCAGCGTCGGTCTGACCGAAGCGGGCGAGCGTCTTCAGCAGTCACTGGCGCCGCGCATCGAGGAAATCGAGCGTGACATCGCGGCACTGATGTCGCTGCGCGACACGCCATCCGGCACCATCCGGATCACGCTCTCGGACCATGCGCTGGAAAAGGCCGTCTGGCCGAGGCTGTCGTCGGTCCTGAAAAAATATCCTGACATCAAGGTCGAGTTCAGTCTCGACACCGGGTTCCGCAACATCGTCAAGGACGGCTTCGATGCTGGAATCCGTCTCGGTGAGAGCGTGGAGAAAGACATGATCGCGGTGCGGATCGGCCCGGACTGGCGGCTGGTCGCGGTCGCCTCTCCCACCTATTTGAAAGAGCACCCCAAACCAAGGCATCCGAAAGATCTCATCAAGCACATCTGCATCAAGCGACGTCAGGCGGCGGGTGGTCACTACGTGTGGGAGTTCGCCAAGAACGGCGCCGAACTCCGGGCGCGCGTCGAGGGGCAAGTGACCTTCAATGACTCTCGCGCCATGATCGATGCCGCCCTGAAGGGTTTCGGCATCGCCTACGTTCCTGAGGACTTGGTGGCGCAACACGTCCAGTCGGGCGAGCTCGTCGTGGTGCTCGACGACTGGTCGCCGAAGTTCGAGGGCTACTTTATCTACTACCCGACATCCCGGCAGAACTCGGCCGCATTCAAGGTGGTCGTCGACGCGCTACGCCATCCTGAAGCAGGGCAAAGAAAGCGCGGCTAAATCAGTGCGACCAGCTCCATGATGCCGTTCGGCGGCATGAAGCCCGGCGTCGGCCGCGAAAGCGGCATCGACGCGGTCCGCGAATATCAGGAGACCAAGATCGTCTGGATCTCGACCGCGACGGACGTGCCGGCGAACCCGTTCGTGATGTGGTGAGTTTTCGGCACTGACATCGCTTGCTTCACCGCTCCCGGACGGACAGAGGTACGACGGCACCCGCGCGCCGAGCTGTCGCACTTGACGTGCAGGGTGGAGCAGCGATCATGAGCGTCTAGGGCACACGCCGAAGAGCGTGGCCGATACTTGGGGAGATTCGCCTTGACGTTTCGTTACTCGCGCGCAGTGTTCTGCGCGCTCATGCTTGCCGCCGCCCAGCCTGCCCTCGCCGACAAGAAATACGGCCCCGGCGTCACCGATAGCGAGGTGAAGATCGGCCAGACCATGCCCTATAGCGGCCCGGCGTCCGCCTACGGCACCCAGGGGCGTCTCGAAGAAGCCTACTACGCGATGATCAACGCGAAGGGCGGCGTGAACGGCCGAAAGATCAAGCTGATTTCACTCGACGATGCCTATTCGCCGCCCAAGACCGTGGAGCAGACGCGGCGCCTCGTCGAACAGGACGAGGTGCTGGCGATCATCGGTACCATCGGCACGCCGACCAATTCAGCGATCCAGAAATATCTGAACCAGAAGAAGGTCCCGCAGATCTTCATTTCGACGGGCGCGGCAAAATGGGACGACCCGAAGAACTTCCCGTGGACCACCCAGCTTTATCCGCCCTACCAGATGGAGGGCATGATCTTCGCCAAATATCTGTTGAAGAACAAGCCCGACGCGAAGCTCGGTGTGTTCTCGCAGAACGATGATGCCGGAAAGGATTACGTCAAGGGGCTGAAGGATGGCCTCGGCGACAAGGCGAAGACGATGATCGTCAAGGAAGTGACCTACGAGGTCTCCGATCCCACGGTCGATTCGCAGATCGTCTCGCTGAAAGCCTCCGGCGCCGACACGCTGTTCACGATGGCGACGCCCAAGTTCGGCGCGCAGGCGATACGCAAGGTCTACGAGCTCGGATGGAAACCGCTGAATTACGTGGTCAGCGTCTCCTCATCGATCAAGGGCGTCATGGAGCCGGCGGGCATAGAAGCTTCGAAGGGATTATTGACCGCGCTCGCGTTCAAAACGCCGACCGATCCCACCTGGGAGAACGCGGCCGACGTGAAGGAGTTCAAGGATTTCCTGGCAAAGTGGTACCCGCAGGGCGACATCGCCGACGGCAGCAATGTCACCGGCTACATCTCGGCCTATATGACGGTGAAGGTCATCGAGATGTGCGGCGATGATCTGACGCGCGAGAATTTGCTGAAGCAGGCAACCAACCTCAACAAGGTGGTCGCGCCGCTGCTGCTGCCCGGCATCGCCATCTCGACGCGGCCGGACCGCTATGCGCCGTTCACGCAGATGCAGATAGCGACATTCGACGGCAAGAGTTGGGTGCCGCAAGGCGAGACCTTCAACACCGACGCGGCGGCCGGTCAGTAGTGGCGACCCCGTTCGCGATACGGTAACTCTCCGCATCGTCATGGGCCGGGCACAGCCGTCCGAAGGACGGCGTCGCTTCGGCTTGCCTGTGCCCGGCCATCCACGTCTTGCTTCGGGCCAAACCAAAAACGTGGATGCCCGGGACAAGCCCGGGCATGACGATTTCTGTAAGGACCGACGAAACGCGGTCACGAAATTCCCGGCAGCAACCGCACCAAGGCTTGTGCTGCGCCCTACCCTTTCGCCGTGTTCGGCACAACGCCGAACAATTTCGCCTGCTCGGCGCGGCCGGCCTCGACGATGCGGGTGGTGGCGGTTTCGATCTGGTCGCGCAAGCGGGTCATGAACTCATCCCGCGGCAATCCCGGCGGCAGCGGGTCGAGGAATTCGACCACCAGCGTGCCCGGATAGCGCATGAAGGTGCGGCGCGGCCAGAACAGCCCGGAATTGAGCGCGATCGGCAGGCACGGCACGCCGCTCTCGGCATAGATCTGCGCGACGCCGGCCTTGTAGTTCGGCGGCGCCCCCGGTGCGGTACGGGTGCCTTCCGGAAAGATCACGAGCTGCCGGCCGAGCTTCACCTCGGCCGCGGCGCGCTTCAGCGTCTTGATCAGCGAGCGCGGGCCGCCGCCGCGCTCGACCGAGATCATGCCGACCTTCTTGAGGTACCAGCCGAACACCGGGATCATCATCAGCTCGCGCTTGAGGATGAACAGCGGATGCTCGAAGAAGCGCACCAGCGCGAACGTCTCCCAGAACGACTGGTGCTTCGAGGCGACGATCAACGGCCCGACCGGAATCTTCTCGATCCCGCGAAACTCGATCCGGATGTTGCAGATCACGCGCATCAGGAACAGGCTGATGTTGGCCCACGCGGCTTCGAGCGCCATCAACGCCCCCCGCGGCAGCAGCAGCGCCGGCAGCGCGATAATGCAGAGCGCCACCAGCACGAGATAGAACAGCACGTTGAAGATCAGCGAGCGCAGGAAGATCGAAGTCATTCTCTCAACACTATCCTTTACACCGTCATTCCGGGATGGTGCGTCAGCACCAGACCCGGAATCTCGAGATTCCGGGTTCGATGCTGCGCATCGCCCCGGAATGACGGTGCCTGATACATCAATTCGCCTGCGCCGTCGCCGGGCGGCGTGGCGCGGCAGCCGGCTCGGCGAGCTCGGAGGTCAGGTCGAGACCGAGATCGGCCAGCCGCACCCGCATCTCCGCGGCGACATATTTGGCGTATTCCGATAGCAAGAGACGGAACGTTGCGCCACTCGTCCACCACGGCTCGTCGCGCCATTTGTCGCCGACCACGGCGAACGGGATCAGCGTCACGTCGGGCATCGCATGTGACAGTTCCACGATCGCCCGCGGCATGTGGTAGTTCGAGGTCACCACGATCAGCGACTTGAAGCCGCGCTCGCGCGCCCAGCGCCGCGTCTCCGCCGCGTTGCTGCGGGTGTTCAGCGCCGAGCGGTCGAGATCGACGCAGCAGCTCATCAGCCCCTTGCTGTCCGGCACAGAGCGGGAAATGTCGCTGGCGTCGTTGGTCGGATGTACGCCCGAGATCAGCAAACGCTTGCCGTAACCGGCAGCCAACAGTTCCATGGCGTCGGACACCCGCGACGAGCCGCCGGTCAGCACCACGATGCCGTCGGCATTTTGCGGCGGGGCGGTCTCGACGCCGCGCAATTGCGAGAGGAAGCCGACAAAGCCGACCGCCGCGGCGACGAAGGCAACCGCCAGCAGCGCGACGATGACGGCGCGCAGCCAGCCGCGCGGGCGCGCGGCAAAGCCATTCGGCGACGTATCGTCGGACTGCAAACTCATGTGATGCGGTTATCCTTCCCCCCGGGGATTTTAAAGCATGATCCGGAAAAGTGGAAACCGGTTTTCCGCGGGACCAGTGCCGCGTGCACGCGCGCGAAATCACACTTGGGCGACGAAATGCGATCACGAGGCAGCGCCACGATTTCGAGTTTCGCGGCGCCGTCAGTCGATGTCGTCGAGCGTGGCAAACAGGGTGCGCCGCGATGCCCACGCGGTGATCGCCGCGATCAGCACCGCCTGCATCGCCAGCACCAGATAGCCCGACGGACGCAGCGAGAACGTGCCGAGCAGGGCCGCGAACTGGTCGCCCACCGGCGTGCCGGAGAACCAGTTGGCGATCGACTCGGAGAAGCCGAACGCCAGCATCGCCGCACCGCCACCGATCAGCCCGCCTTGGAGGCCGAGCCGAAGGAAATGCCGCAGGAAGCGGTTGGCGATGAAGCTGTCGCCGGCGCCGACGAAATGCAGCACCTCGACGATCGGGCGGTTGGCGGCCATCGCGCCGCGGGTCGCAAACGACACCGAGATGATGGTTGCGATGATCACGAGGATGAGGATGCCGACGCCGGCGAACATCGTGGCGCCGGTCATCGAGCGCATGCGCTCGATCCAGGCGCGGTGATCGTCGACGCTTGCGGTCGGCGCCGCCTGCGTCACCCGCGCGCGCAAGCCGGCGAGATCGAGCGTGGTGCCGGGCTGCACCCGCGCCACGATGACGCGCGGCACCGGCAGTTCGTCGATCGAGAGCCCGCTGCCGAGCCACGGCTCAAGCAGCTTGGCGGATTCCTCCTTGCTGAACGGACGGACCTCGAGAATGCCGGGCTGCGCCCGCATCGCCTCCACCGCAGCCTGCGCGTCGCGATCGAGATCGCGGCCCGGCGAGGGGCGCACCTGGATGGTGATCTCGCTCGACACTTCCGACTGCCATTCGGCGGCCGATGCGCTGACGAGCAGCACGGTGCCTGTCGTCAGCGAGGCGAGGAAGGTCATGATCGCGACGACCGCGACCAGTGCACGGCCCGAGATCGAGGCGCGCGGCACGATCGGCGACATGTTGCGCGCGGTGGCCGGGACCTGCGGGCGCTCGCGCCCGAGATCGACCAACGACACTTTCTCGTCGCCGCTCCTATTCATAGATGTGCAGCCGTCCCTGATGCAGCACCAGCCGCCTCGCCTCGTATTGATCCATCAGCGTGATGTCGTGGGTCGCGATGATGACCGCGGTGCCGGATTTGTTGAGCTCGATGAACAGCCGCAGCAGGCGGCGCCCGAGTGTCGGATCGACGCTGCCGGTCGGCTCGTCCGCCAACAGCAGTTGCGGCCGCGAGATCACCGCGCGCGCGATCGCGGCGCGCTGCTTCTCGCCGCCCGACAGGATCGGCGGCAGCGCATCCATGCGCTCGCCGAGGCCGACCCATTTCAAGAGATCAATCACCTCGCGGCGATAGCTCGATTCCTCGCGGCCCATCACGCGGAACGGCAGCGCGACGTTCTCATAGGTGGTCATGTGATCGAGCAGGCGAAAATCCTGCAGCACGATGCCGATCCGCTTGCGCAGGTCGGCGACCTGATCCTTGCTCAGCAGCGAGACGTCCTTGCCGAACAGATTGACCAGCCCACGGGTCGGCCGCAACGACAGGAACAACAGCCGCAGCAGCGAGGTCTTGCCCGCGCCCGACGGCCCGGTGAGGAACTGGAACGAGTGCGCCGGGATCATGAACGAGAGGTCGCGCAAAATCTCCGGGCCGAGCCCGTAGCGCAGACCGACATTTTCGAACCGAACCAATGCGCTAGCTCCGTTCGAGAGGGCCGATGGCCCGATACCCCACACCGACGGCGAAGACGGCCCGACCCCCGGCCGAGCGCCCGCGAACCGCACAGAAAGCTTGTGCTTCGATTATGGTTTCCGATTCGTTAACGGTCGCTAAGTAGCATCCGGGCATCCACACGGTGGAGATTCGGCCTCCATGCATATTGTTTGCCCGCATTGTACAACATCCTACGCCATCAATCCGGCCACCCTTGGCGAGGCCGGACGTACCGTCCGTTGTTCCCGCTGCCGGGAGGTCTGGCTGGCCCGGCCAGAGGACGCCATCGGGGCGACCGCGCCCACTCTGGCCTATCAGGCCGCCGGATCCGACCTCGCCGCCGAATGGGAGGCCATGGGCCGGGAGGAGGCTGACGCGACCCCGATGGTCGAGAGCCCCTCAATTTCGGCCGATTTGCCCGCCGAGGGCAGCGACGCCGCCACGGAATGGCCGGCGCTGGCCGAGGCGGATGCCGCGGCCCATGCCGACGCCGGGGACGCGGGAACCAGGGGCCGCTTCCGCCTGCCCCGGCTTCCTCGCCTGTTCCGGCTGCCCGCCCTGCCCCGAATTCCGTTCATGCCCGTGATCGGCGCCCTGCCGACCACCTGCGGCGCCATGGCCGCGCTGATCATCGCGCTGTTCGTCTGGCGCAACGACGTGGTGCGGCTGCTGCCGCAGACCGCGCTGTTCTACAAGATGGCCGGACTCGACGTGAATTTGCGCGGGCTCGCCTTCAAGGATCTCAAGATCACCAACGAGACCGTGGACGGCAAGCCGGTGCTGGTGATCGAGGGCATGATCGTCGGCCAGACCAGGAAGCCGGTCGAATTGCCTCGGCTGCGCTTCTCGGTCCGCGACGCCCAGGGCGCCGAAATCTATGCCTGGAACGCCGTGCTGGAGCAGCCGTTGCTCAATCCCGGCGAGCGGGCCTTCTTCAAGTCGCGCCTCGCCTCGCCGCCGCCCGAAGGCCGCAATATCGACGTACGCTTCTTCAACAAGCGTGATCTCACCGGCGGCCGCGCGTGAGCCGCCGGCCAACTCTATCGGGAACCGACCAATCACCATGACGCGTGTTCTGATCGCCGACGACGAAGACTCAATGCGCTCGCTGGTGGCGCGCGCCATCGCCATGGACGGCCACGAAACCGTGACCGCGCAGGACGGCGCCGAGGCGCTGGAGGTGCTGACGCGCGACGAAGGCGCGTTCGACCTTCTGCTCACCGACATCCAGATGCCCGTGATGGACGGCATCGCGCTGGCGCTGACCGCGGCGCGCGACTTCCCTGCGCTGAAGATCCTGCTGATGACCGGCTTCGCCCATCAGCGCGAACGCGCCTCCGGCCTCGAAGCGATCGTGCATGACGTGGTGACGAAACCGTTCTCGGTGGCCGATATCCGCACCGCAGTCGCGGACGCGCTGGCGGCGCGGAAGGCCGGCTAGGGTTACGAGTTCAACTCGGAAAGCATGCCCGGGCGGTCAGCGTCACCGGGGACAGATTGAGAAACTGTGCAAATTGAAATGAATAACTCGCGCTGACGATGTTGCCGCAGGCTGACGTGGAATAGCTGAATGTCTGCGCTGGGAGCGTGAGGCCGTATGCCTGCTGCGCGGCGTAATTCGTGATGGCGCTGCCGCTTGGACAGAGCGTGCTGTTGACGGTCGCGCAACGCGCCGCCATTTCGGTGCCGTGCTGCAGCCCGAGCTGAGTCCAGAACAGCAGTCCGAATTCGACGATGCCGAATATGAACAGGAAGAACACGGGAGCGGTCAGGGCGAATTCCAGCGCGGAGGCCCCTCGATCGTCCCGCCATAGCGGTGTGAGTTTCACTGCAGCCTCGCAGTGGACTGGGCGCTATAGGTGTATGTGGCTGCCACAATCTGATAATTGATCAGCGTGTAGTACGTCCCTTGCGCCGAAACCATCGCATATGTTCCGGCCTGCGCGCCGCCGGGGCAGACCGCACCGCAACTGACGGTGCTGACCCCCGAACTGGTCGGGCACCCGCAAAACTGGTACGGCTTGGGCGAAGCATTGATGGCTGTGGAATTCGTGGCGGCTGTTACGGCGCTGGTGACGCCGGTCTCGTCAAAGCCGCGCACGATGGCGTATTGCGCTCCCGCCTGCGCGGCATTCTCGACCTGCATCTTGCGATAGAGCGCGAGTCCGATGTCGGTTACCGAGACGACCATCAGGGACAACAACGGGATCATGATGCCGAATTCGATGGCCGCGACGCCGCCCCTGTCGTGAACGGCGGTGCGCACAAGCCGCGTCAGGGAGAAAACCAATCGACCACGGCTGTTGGATGAGGATCTCTGGATTTGCATCGGAGCCAACCTCACTCGATGAGTTGCGCGGTTTGCGTGCCTATCGTCGCGGTGCCGAGCGCCGAACAATTGACCTGAAGGTTCGACGTGCCGGAGAGCGTCAAGGTATCCACAATGATCTTGGTGCATGATGTGCTCGTACCGTTGCCACCGCTGAAGCTGAGGTTGGCCCTAGGTAGGTAGATGGCACCGCCGAAGTTCTGGGTGGCGCCACCCGTAAGATTAAAGGCGGTGCCGACCGGCATGTTGCGATCGCCATACATGACGATACCCTTCGTTGCGCCGGAGGTCGGCGCCGTCAGATCGATAATCGCGTTGCTGCCGATTGAAGCGGTGCCCCAGTTGCTGCCCGAGCCCGTAAACACCAGGGTCACGCCGCTGCCCGTGATCGTTGCGTTTCCCGCGACGCTCAAATTGGCGCCGTCCAGATAATAGATACCTGGATCAAGGCTCAGGGTGGCACCTGCATTGACCGTTATGTTGCCCTTATAGCAGCCGGGACTGAGCGAGTTTGTCTTTCCGTTGGAATTGACCGTGATCTTGGCGTTCGTGCAGCTCGGCTCCGATGGGGGTGAGACGTTGGCATACGGATCGGCGATCGGCCGGATGTGCGTCTTGATGCCGTTGGTGGCCGTGATGTTGCTCGCGCCGGAGACCTCGCCGACAACCCCGACCAGATTCGCGGAGACCGCCGCACTGCCGGCCACGTTGAGCGATGGGCTTGCGCTCGAGTTGCTATAGAGATTGCACTTGATCAAGTTGAGCTGGTTGCTGCCGCTCACATTGACGGCGGGGCTGGCGCTGGCGTTGAGCGCAAGTACGCAGCCCGTCCCGGAATTCGGCAGGGCGACCGCGCGCGCGGTGACCGGCACCGGGGCCGAGCCGAACAGGGCCGACAGCAACCGCTGTTGCGGTTGGCTCACGATGACTTCGATCGCCTGCAGGTTCGACGTCTGACTGCCGGTCTTCGGCGGTTGATTCACCGTGACCGTGACGTTGTTCGCCCCGTTCGCGTAACCGTAGTTTGCCGTGACCGCATTGGCTTCGGACAAAAGGTCGGCGCCTGCACTTGCCGCCGTTGCGGCGCTTACCGCGCCAGAGTCGGCGGCACTCTGCATGTTCTTATGTTTGTAGTACCACCACCCCACTTCGGTACCGAGCCCTGCCGTGCCGACCAGGACCGGCATGAGCAGCGCTGAAATGATCACATAGCTGCCCGACTGGTCCCGAACGAATTGTCGAACCAAGCGGGTCTGATGTTGGTGCCGGCGAGTAATACCCAATGGCCGGTATGACGAAGCAATGAATAAACGGCTGTGCCTCATGTGCTCTCCTGAGACGCTTGCCAATTTTCAGAAGTAAGGTGACGCAAGCGACTTAAATGCGCACCAACGGGAACTCGACAATTTTAAAGAAATTGTGCGAAACCGGCGCCTCCCGCGGACCCGACCACACCGATCGGAACGCGAGGCGCGTTGCCCGCAGAAGCTGACGTCTGCCGGCTTACGACCGTCGTGCGGATTCCGCGTCATGCCCGCGAAAGCGCGGCATCCAGGTTGCCACGGCCGTTCGATTAAGGCGCTGATGTCTCTTGAACGCTGTCACCAGCTTTCGCGGCTGACGACAGTCGAGGACGAGGTGCAGACCTCAATAATCCTTTAGCAGCCGCTCGATGTAGTCGAGCTCGATCTGCGGCCGCGACGGATCGGCGAGGCGGCGGCGCAGCTCTTCGAGGATGCGGCGGACGCGCTGCACGTCGATCTCGCCGGGGATCTTCACCGTGTAGTCGTCGCCGAATTCGCGGCCATGCAACGGGCGGCCGAGCGGATCGGTCTGGTTGCCGCCGCTCTGCTGGCGGCCGGCGCGGTTGCCGGGGCTGTCGCCCGGCTGGTCGCCGTCGCCCTGCTGCATCGCGTCGGCGAGGCTCTGGGCGCCCTTGCGCAGCGCGTCCAGCGCACGGCCCTGCGAATCCACCGCGCCGTCGGCATTGCCCTCGCCGAGCCGCCCGGAGGCATCGCCCATCGCGGAATCGGCCTGGTCGAGCCCGTCGCCGTCATCGCCCTGGTCGCCGCCTTGATCGCCCTGCTGCGCCTGATCGCCCTTCTGACCCTGGCCTTTCTGGCCGCGCTGGTCCGGTCCCATGCCGCGCTTGGCGAGCTCTTCCTGCAGCTTCTTCAAGCGGTCGCGCAGCGCCTGCTGGTCCTGCTGCAGGTCGCCCATCGACTGCTCGCCCTGCTTGCCGCGCATGCGGTCGCGGCGGGAATCCTGGCCCTGCTTGAAGGTCTTGTCGCGCAATTGCTGCTGCTTGCGGATCATGTCGCCGAGCTCGTTGAGCGACTGCTGCATGTCGTCGTCGCCCTGATTGGGCTGCGCCATCTGCAGGTTTTCCAGCATCTGCTGCATCTGCTCGAGCAGCTGCCGCGCCGCATCCTTGTCGCCGGAGCGTGACAGCCGCTCCATGCGATCGAGCATGTTCTTGAGATCCTGCTGGCTCAGCACCTTGGCATTGGGATCGAGCGGCCGCGCGAGCTGCTGCGGATTGTTGCGGAACTGCTCGACCATCTGGCGCAGGAAATTGTCCAGCGCCGCGCGCAGATTGTCGGTGAGCTTCTTGATCTCCTCGTCGGTCGCGCCGCGCTCCAGCGCCTGCTTGAGCGCGTCCTGCGCCGCGCGCAGCGCCTTGTCGACGTCCGAGATGTTGCCGTCCTCGATGGTGACGGCGAGTGACCACAGGCTGGCGACCACCTCGCGCAATTGGTCGTCGGTGCGCGCCGCCTCGAGCTGCCGGCTCACGGTGTGCAGGCCAAGGTAATAGCCGGTCTCCGGCATGAACATTTCGGGCGCGATCATCAGCGCCTCGAGCGCGGCGAATACCTGGCCGTTCTGGTTGGCGTCGAGCGCCAGGATACGGCGCTGTTCGATCAGCGCGCGCGCCAGCGGCTTGGTGAACAGGCGCTCCGGCAGCCGCATGTTGAACGGCTCGCTCTTGCCTTCATTGCCGGCCTCGTCCTTGGCCGTCAGCGTCAGGGTCACGTCGGCGCCGGCATAGGGGTCTTCGCTGAGGTCCTTCACGGTCTGGCCGACGCCGTTGCGGGTGCGCGCATTCGGCAGCACCAGCGCGAATTGCGGCGGCTCGAACAGCGGCCGCGGCTGCGCCGCCTTGCCGTCGGCATCCTTCTTGCCGTCAGCCTCCTTCGGCGCATCGGTCGGCCGCACCGCGAATTGCGCGCGCGCTTCGCTGACGCCGTAGTCGTCCTCGAGCCGGTAGGACATCTGCAGCGCGCCGCGCGCCTGCCGCTCCGGATCCTTGGCGAGCGCAATCGACGGCGGGCGGTCCGGCGTCGCGGTGAATTTCCACTGAGGCTGGCCGGCCGGCGCACGGACATGCGCGGTGCCGTCGCCGGTGATCTTGAAATGCCGCTCGTTGGTGCCCTTCGGCGCCTGCCCGTCCGGCGCGACCTCGGCAACGCCGCCACCGACGACGACGTCGATGCTGCCGCCGCTGGAGCGCACCAGGAGTGTGCTGCCGGCCGGAACCGCGAGCGGGGTGGTGTCCGCCGCGTTGGCGTCCTTGTTGGCGTTGGACAGGATGATCGGCGGCTTGCCGGTGTAGTTCGGCGGCGTCACCCAGGCATCGACCCGGACATTGGCCGGCGCCATGATGCCGTTCCAGTCGAATGCCGAGGCAACCCGCAGGCCGCGCTCGTCGCCGGCGGCGACATAGCTCGCGACCAGCATCACGATCACCAGCGCGCGCAGCGCCCAGGGGTCGTGCAGCGAGACGCGCGGCCGCGGCAGCCCGGCGCGGATGCGCTTGATCGAGGCCAGCGTGCGCTCGCGCTGCGCCTGCCACAGCGCCAGCGCAAACGGGTCCTTGTTGGTAAGCGTGTCGGAGAGCGTGGTCGCCGGGCGATGGCGAATGCCGGCGCCGCGGTCGAGCCGGCTCAGGCCCTCCTCGCGGCTCGGCCAGCGGAAGCGCACCAGCGGCGACAGCGCCACGAGCGCGGCAATCGCGAACAGGCCGGCGCCGGCCACGCGTGCGACAAACGGCAGCACCAGCCACAGCCCGGCCCAGGACGCGACCAGGAACAATCCTGCGACCGTCAGGAACCGCGCCAGATGCGGCCAGGCTCGTTCCCACCCAATCGCGAACCTTGCCCGCTGCAGAGCCTCTGTCAGTTTCAGCCGCGCGACCGCATCGCTGTCGTGGACGGCGCGTGACGGGTCAGAGGGCTCGATGTTGGCTCCGCTCAATAAAATCTCCGGGGTAGCCGGCAGGTCAGCCTAGCACGGCGGCGGCTTTGAGGCACCCGTTCCAGGGCGTAACCCACACCGGGAAATACGCATAACACGAAGGCGTGACTGCGGCGGTTCGACCCCGTAACGTCGCGGCCGAACCATCGCATTAACGCATGAGGAACGCGATATGGACCAAAAAACGCACGACAAGGGGCTCGAAATCCGCAAGGCGGTGCTGGGCGAAGCCTATGTCAACAATGCGCTGAAGAATTCGGACAGCTTCAACAAGCCATTCCAGGAACTCGTCACCGAATATTGTTGGGGCGCGGTCTGGGGCCGCGAGGAACTGCCGCGCAAGACCCGCAGCATGCTCAACCTCGCCATGATCTCGATCCTGAACCGGCCGCACGAATTGAAGGCCCACATCAAGGGCGCGCTGACCAACGGCGTGTCCCGCGACGAAATCCGCGAGATCTTCATGCAGGTCTCGATCTATGCCGGCATCCCGGCCGGCGTCGACAGCTTCCGCATCGCGCGCGAGGTGTTCGCCGAACTCGACAACAAGGCGTGAGACGCTGCTGCCTCACACGCAATGTCGTCCTGGCGAAAGCCAGGACCCATAACCACAGGCCTTCGTGGTGGGAACACGCTGGGGCTCCAGCGGAGCACAGCAATCAACCGCGGTGGTAATGGGTCCCGGCCTTCGCCGGGACGACAGCGAATGTGGGGTGCGCGGCTCCGCACATAACGACATAGAGGAAACGACTCATGGAAATCGGATTCATCGGCCTCGGGAAGATGGGCTTCCCGATGGCGCGCCGACTGATCGAGGCCGGCCACAAGCTCACCGTGTTCGACACCAGCAAGGACGCGCTCGACAGGCTGGTTGCGCTCGGCGCGGTGGCCGCAACCTCGCCCAAGGACATCGCCGACCGCGTCGAGACCGTGATGGCGAGCCTGCCTTCGCTGCAGGCCTCGCTCGAGGTGGCGACCGGCGCGGGCGGCGTGATCGAGGGCACGCGCGTCAAACGCTTCATCGACCTCTCCACCGTCGGCTCGCGGATGGCGGTGAAGATCCACGAGCTGTTGGCCAAGAAGAACATCGTGCAGATCGACAGCCCGGTCTCCGGCGGCGTCGCCGGCGCCGAGAAGGGCACGCTAGCGGTGATGGTGTCGGGCCCGCGCGCCGATTTCGAGCTGGTGAAGGGCGCGCTCGACGTCATCGGCAAGGTGTTCTTCATCGGCACCAAGCCGGGCTCCGGCCAGACCATGAAGCTCGCCAACAACTTCCTGTCGGCGACCGCAATGGTGGCGACCTCGGAGGCTGTTGTGATGGGCGTCAAGTCCGGGCTCGATCCGGCCGTGATGATCGACGTCATCAATGCCGGCTCCGGGCTGAACACCGCGAGCCGCGACAAGTTTCCGCGCTCGGTGTTACCGCGCAGCTTCGACTTCGGCTTCGCCACCGGCTTGATGGTGAAGGACGTGCGGCTCGCCGTCGAGGAGATGCGCGCGCTCGGGCTGTCGATGGAAGTCGCCGAAGCGGTCGGCCGGCTCTGGGAAGTCGTCATCCGCGACGAGGGACCGGAGTCGGACTTCACCGCGGCAATCAAGCCGATCGAGAAGGCCGCGGGCGTGATCGTCGGCGGCGGCGGTAAAGGCGGTAGTCACGCCGCGAAGTAAAGGCCGTCGACAAATTGGCACTGTCGTCCCGGGCAAGCGAAGCGCGACCCATAACCACAGGCGTTCGTGGTTAGCTGAGCCGGGGCCCCAGCTCACTGCAACGATCAAGAGCGGTGGTTATGGGCGCTGGCCTTCGCCAGGACGACACCATTGATGCGGCACGCCAGTGCCTCACAGCCACGGCGCCGGCTTGTCCATCGCGATCAGGGCGTCGACGTCGATGCGCGGGCGGACCACCGCGTACTGGTCGTCCTTGACCAGCACTTCCGGCACCAGAGGCCGCGTGTTGTAGGTGCCGGATTGCACCGCGCCGTAGGCGCCGGCGGTCATGATCGCCAGGAGATCGCCGGCCTTCGGCTGCGGCAGCGAGCGGTCGAGCGCGAGGTAATCGCCGGTCTCACAGACCGGGCCGACTACATCCGCGACCATGGTCGGGGTGCCGGCCGCGGGCTGACGCACCGGCAGAATGTCGTGATGCGCTTCATACAGGGTCGGCCGGATCAGGTCGTTCATCGCGGCGTCGATGATGACGAAATTCTTGGCATCGCCCGGCTTCACATGGATCACGCGGGTGACGAGGATGCCGGCATTTCCGACGATCATGCGGCCCGGCTCGAACATCAGCGTGCAGCCGAGATTGTGCGTGACGCGCTTGACCATCGCCGCATAGGCGTCCGGCGCCGGCGGCGCGGCGCGATCCATGTAATAGGGAATGCCGAGGCCACCGCCGAAATCAATATGCGAGATGTCGTGGCCGTCGGCGCGCAGCGTCTGCACGAATTCCGCGAGCAGCCGGAAAGCAACCTCCAGCGGCCCGAGATCGGTGATCTGGCTGCCGATATGCACATCGGTGCCGGTGACTTTGATGCCCGGCAGCTTTGCCGCGCGGGCATAGACCTCGCGGGCGCGGGCGATCGGAATGCCGAACTTGTTCTCCGACTTGCCGGTCGAGATCTTGGCATGGGTGCCGGCATCGACATCGGGATTGACCCGCACCGAGATGCGGGCCGTCTTCTTCATCTCGACCGCGAGACGCGACAGCATCTCGAGTTCCGGCTCGGACTCGATATTGATGCAGAGGATGTCGGTGGCAAGCGCGGCCCGCAGCTCGCCCTCGGTCTTGCCTACCCCGGAGAACACGATCTTCGAGGGCGGAATCCCGGCCGCCAGCGCCCGCTTCAACTCGCCGCCGGACACCACGTCCGCGCCGGCGCCGAGCTTGGCCAGCGTGCGCAGCACCGACTGGTTGGAGTTCGCCTTCATGGCATAGCAGACCAGCGCCTTCTCGCCGGCGAAGGCTTCGGTGAAGACGCGGTAGTGGCGCTCCAGCGTCGCGGTCGAATAGCAATAGAACGGCGTGCCGACGGCCTCTGCCAGCTCAATGAGATTGACCGCCTCGGCATGCAGCACGCCGTTGCGATAGTCGAAATGGTTCATGACACGCTAGATTGTTTGAACATGATTCTTTTCGGAAAACCGCTTCGCACTTTTCCGGATCATGCTCGAGATATTAATTGCCGAGCAGCGGATCGAGGATGAAGGGCCGTTTATTGCCTCGCGGCGCGGCCGGCGCGGCCTCCGAGCCATAGGTCGGATTGAACACGCTGGGCTGCGCCGCCCGCTCGGTCTCGGTGTCGCTCGGTGCCGCGCCCGGCGCGACGTTCGCGGTCGGCGGCAGGTCGAGCGGTCCCTTGCGGCCGCAGCCGCCGAGCGCCAGCGCTGATACGCCCAGCACAATGATGGCCCATCCCGAGGGGGTCAGGCGGTTCTTGCTAATCACGACGAATTCCCCAATTCGGGCGGCACCATACAAACATTGCCGTGCTCTGGCGAGAGGCGGAGCGCCATGAAATCACGGCCAAATTTTCCGGTTCAGCCCAATTTTCGCTCTTTTTCCAGCCGCTTGGCCCAGGCCTTGGCCTGCGCCATCACATTCTTCGGCGCCGTGCCGCCGAACGAGGTCCGGCTCCGCACCGAGGATTCGACGCTCAGCACCTTCAGCGCGTCGGCCGTGATATCAGGCTCGACCTCCTGCATGGCCTTGAGCGGCAGCTCGTGCAGCGCCACACACTGCTTCGAGGCCAGGCCGACGATGCGCCCGGTAACGTGGTGGGCGTCACGGAACGGCATTTTCAGGGTGCGTACCAGCCAGTCGGCAAGATCGGTCGCGGTGGCGTAGCCCTCGCCGGCGGCGGCCTTCATCCTGGCCTCGTCCGGCACCAAGTCCTCGACCATGCCAGTCATGGCGCGGATTGCCAGCGACAGTGCCTCGAAAGCCTCCATCGCGCCTTGCTTGTCCTCCTGCATGTCCTTTTGATAGGCGAGCGGCAGGCCCTTCATCACGATCAGCAGCGCCGTGAGCGCGCCGATCACGCGGCCGGTCTTGGCGCGGACCAACTCGGCCGCGTCCGGATTGCGCTTCTGCGGCATGATCGACGAGCCGGTGGTGAACTTGTCGCTGAGCTTGACGAGGCCGACCAAGGGCGAGGTCCAGATCACGATCTCCTCGGCGAAGCGCGACATATGCACCGCGCAGATCGCCGCCGCCGACAGCGTCTCCAGCACGAAATCGCGGTCGGACACCGCGTCGAGCGAATTGGCCATCGGACGCTCGAAGCCGAGCGCCTCGGCGGTAGCAGTGCGGTCGATCGGAAACGAGGTGCCGGCGAGCGCGGCCGCTCCGAGCGGCGATTCGTTCAGCCGCTTGCGCGCGTCCGCGAAGCGGCCGCGGTCACGGCCGGCCATCTCGACATAGGCCAGGAGGTGATGACCGAAGGTCACGGGCTGCGCGGTCTGCAGATGGGTGAAGCCCGGCATCACCGTGCCGGCATGCTCCAGCGCGCGGGCGACCAGCGCCTGCTGGAACGCGGCCAGCGCCGCATTGGTCCCATCGATGGTGTCGCGGACATAGAGGCGGAAATCGGTCGCGACCTGGTCGTTGCGCGAGCGTGCGGTGTGCAGCCGGCCCGCCGCGGGTCCGATCAATTCGGACAGCCGCGACTCGACATTCATATGAATGTCCTCGAGCGCGCGCTTGAAATCGAAATCGCCCTTGCCGATTTCTGACAAAATCGTGTCTAGACCTTTGCCGATATTTTTCGCATCAGCTGCGGTGATGATGCCTTGCGCGGCGAGCATCGCGGCGTGGGCCTTGGACGCGGCAATGTCCTGGGCATAAAGGTGACGGTCGACGTCGATGGAGACGTTGATTTCCTCCATGATCGCGTCGGGACGCTCCGAGAACCGGCCGCCCCACATCTTGTTGCTCATGACATCTCGCTCACGAATTTGTATTTCAGGCCGAGCTGTTGCACTCGCCGGAGCGGCGAAACAGCGTGGCGGTTCCGATCGTATTCCCGGCACTGCTTAGCCACATCGACCCAGGAAGACAACGATATGCCCGAGACGACCCCACCCAACCCGACCGCCAGGCCGACCGCCAAGTGGCGCATCCCGCTGGTGATCGGCGCCGTGCTGGCCGGGGCCGTGATCGGCTATGTCGGGGTCTCCAGCCTCAAGCATCCCGCGGGCGATATCGCCTGCAACAGCGCGGTGGCTCTGGCGAAGAAGATCGCCCCGCTCGCCCATGGCGAGGTCGCGGCGCTGACCATGGCGACCACCCCCCTGAGGCTGCCCGACCTGGCCTTCGAGGACGCCAACGGCCAGCCAAAGAAGCTCTCGGACTGGCGCGGCAAGACCGTGCTGGTCAATTTGTGGGCCACCTGGTGCGTGCCCTGCCGCAAGGAAATGCCGGCGCTCGACAGCCTGCAGACCAAGCTCGGCGGCAAGGATTTCGAGGTGGTCGCAATCAACATCGATACCCGCGACCCGGACAAGCCGAAAAACTTCCTGAAAGAGGCCAATCTGACCAATCTCGGCTATTTCAGCGACCAAAAAGCCAAGGTCTTTCAGGATCTTAAGAACATAGGCAAGGCGCTGGGCATGCCGACCTCGGTGCTGGTCGACGGCCAGGGCTGCGAGATCGCCAATATCGCCGGTCCCGCCGAATGGGCGAGCGACGACGCGATCAAGCTGGTGAAGGCCGCGCTGCAGCCGGCCGCAGCCGGGTTCTGATCAGGCGACGGTGTTGAGGTTGTCGCCGATGCCGGGCGACAAATTCGCGGTGGAAGGCGTGCCGAGCAGGGTCTGAACCGCGAACTTCTCGGCGTCGAGGTTCTGCTTGGTCACGCGGGTCGCGATCTCACCCTGCAGATTGCCCTGCTGCATCGACAGGATGCTGGTGACCATGCTCATCATGTCCATACGCGGCACTCCCAAAACTGGGATTTGAGGTATCGCGCGAAAGTTAATGGTTGGGTAATCGATGGCCGCGTCAGGCTGACGCATCGGCCTCGAAGCTCCCGGCAGCGCGATGATCCGCGTCTCAGGCCGCGTTCGCCGCGAAGGCTGCGCCGAGGGTACGCAGCGCCTGCCGTGTCCGCGCATCTGACAGCTTCGAGTGCAGGATGACGTCACGGGACGGCAGCGGCGGCAAGCCAAGCCGTGGCCCGAGGTCAACGGTATCCGCGGGCGCGACCCGGCGCGCCAGCGCTGCGACCGCAAGGCCCGCGGAGATCGCAGCTCCGATCGTCGACAGCCCGCCGCCGACGAATGCCTCGGTCCAGGCGATACCGGCGGCGTCGAGCGCTTCAACCGCCATGGCACGCACGCTGCACGGCTCGGCTTGCGTGGCGAGGCGCAACGGCTCGCCCGGCCGATGGTGAAAATCAGGCGCGGCCATCCAGCCGAACGCTTCCTCGAACAGCACGTCGCCATCGCGGCGCTTGGCGTCGTGACGAAGCACGATCGCAGCATCAAGCTTCCCGTCGTCGAATGCGCTGAGCACCGAACGCGACGTATCGACGTGCAGCTGAATCACCAGCCCGGGATCGGTGCTGCTCATCCGCTTCAGCAGCGAGGCGAGCTCCGATCCGACGATGTGGTGGCTGATGCCGACGACCAATCGCCGATGCTCGACGGCAAACGAGCTGATCGCCGATTGATGCGCAGCCACCAGATTGCGCGCGGCGCCGAGGAAAGCGGCACCTTCGGCTGACAGCCGAACCTGCCGCGGCGTTCGCTCCAGCAACCGTCGGCCGAGGCCGTCCTCCAGCCGCCTGATCTTCAAGCTGACCGCGGACTGCGTGGTCTCCATCGCCTGCGCCGCGCGCGTGAAGCTGCTGAGATCCGCCACCAGGACGAAGGCCTGGACTGCCTCGAGGTCGAGCGCCTTCATGGTCATTCATTTAAATATGAAATCATTGAAACAATTTACCATACCGTTTTTCAATGAACAAGGAGCCCCTAGGATCGGCAGCACGTGACGCCACCAGGAGAGCCACCATCATGCCGCTGACCCGCGTTTCATTGCGACGGGGCAAGCCCGTCGCCTACCGCAAGGCCGTTCTCGAAAGCCTTTATCGCGCCATGCGCGAGACCTTCGACGTGCCCGAAGGCGATCGCTTCATGACGATCTCCGAGCACGATGACGACGATTTCGTCTATGGCGCCGACTATCTCGGCATCAGGCGCAGCGATGATCTGATCATCATCCAGATCACTGTCAGCAATACGCGCCCGGTGGCGCAGAAGCAGAAGCTCTATCGACGGATCGCCGAACGGCTGACCGAAAGCCCCGGCCTGCGCGCCGAGGACATCTTCATCAACCTGGTCGAGGTGCTCCCCGAGAACTGGTCGTTCGGCAACGGTGAGGCGCAGTACGTCCGATGACCGCCGCACCGACCCTCTCGCCGCGCATGAGCGGCATCACAGCATCGCCCGCATCGGTGCTGCGCCGCCGCGCCCGCGAACTGCGCGCGGCTGGGCGCGACATCATCGAGCTGTCGTCGGGCAATCTGGACTTCCCGACACCTGACCATGTGATCGCGGCGGCGCATGCAGCGGCATTGCGCGGCGAAACCCGTTACACCGATGTCGACGGCACGCCGGAGCTGAAGCGGGCGGTGCAGGCCGCGCTGCTGCGCGACCGTCATCTCGACTATGGTCTGGACGAGATCGTCATCACCAACGGCTCGACGCAGGCGCTGTTCAACGCGCTGCTGGCGACGCTGGCGCCCGGCGACGAGGTGATCATCTCCGCGCCCTATTGGGCGCCCTATCTCGATCAGGTGCGGCTCGCCGGCGCGGAGCCGGTGGTGGTGCCGTGCGCGCAGAACAACGGCTTCAAGCTGCGTGCGGAGGATCTGCGGGCGGCGATCTCGGCGCGAACCCGCTGGATCATCGTCAACAATCCGGTCAACCCATCCGGCGCGCTGTATTCGCGTGAGGATCTGTCCGAGATCGCCGCGGTCCTGCTGCGGCATCCGGACATCTGGGTGCTGGCCGACGGGCTCTACGAGCAGATCGTGTTCAATGGCGCGCCCGCGCCGACGCTTGCGGAAATCGAGCCGCGCCTGAAGCCGCGGACGCTGATCGTCAGCGGCCTCGCCAAGAGCTACGCCATGATGGGATGGCGCATCGGCTATGCCGCCGGACCCGCGGCGCTGATCCGCGCGATGGTCACGATCCAGTCGCAGACCACGTCCGGCGCGTCGTCGATCAGCCAGGCCGCGGCGGTTGCCGCGCTCGACGGCGCGCAGGATGTGCTGCTCGAGCGCGCCGCCATCCTTCGCGCCAAGCGCGACCGCTTTGCCGAACTCGTGAACGGATGCGCCGGGCTGTCCTGCACGCCGCCCGAAGGCACCTTCTATCTGCTGGTCGGCTGCGCCGGCGTGATCGGCAAGCGCGCGCCCGATGGCAGAGTGATCCGGACCGACCGCGATTTCTCGGCCTATCTGCTCGAGGCGTCCGATGTGGTGGTGTTTCCCGGCGAGGATCTCGGGCTGTCGCCCTATATCCGCCTCAGCTTCGCCAACCCGTCATCGACCATCGAGGAGGCCGCAAGGCGGCTGAAGCGCGCCTGCGCGGCGCTGCAATGACGTCTCACGCAAAAAGCCAGCGCCTCGCGCTGGCGGCGCATCTGCTTGGACTTGGAACGAGTGCGACGATGATTATCGGTCTGGTGCCTGCGGCGCTTGCGCTGCTGCGGGCACTGACCTGAAGGCGGGATGGATTACCGCGTCGGGATCGGCTTGTCGCCGCGATAGTCGTAGAAGCCGCGCTGGCTCTTGCGTCCGAGCCAGCCGGCCTCGACATACTTCACCAGCAGCGGACAAGGCCGGTACTTGGAGTCGGCCAGCCCCTCGTGCAGCACCTGCATGATCGACAGGCAGGTGTCGAGGCCGATGAAATCGGCGAGCTCGAGCGGGCCCATCGGATGGTGCGCGCCGAGCTTCATCGCGGCATCGATCGCCTCGACGTTGCCGACGCCTTCATACAGCGTGTAGATCGCCTCGTTGATCATCGGCAACAGGATGCGGTTGACGATGAAGGCTGGGAAATCTTCCGACACCGCGACCTGTTTGCCGAGCTTGGCGACGAACGTCTTGGCGGTGTCGAAGGTCATGTCGTCGGTGGCGATACCGCGGATCAACTCGACCAGTTCCATCGCCGGCACCGGATTCATGAAATGAATGCCGATGAATTTCTCCGGGCGGTCGGTCGAGGCGGCGAGCCTTGTGATCGAGATCGACGACGAGTTGGTCGCGACGATCGCCTCCGGCTTCAACACTGCGCAGACCTCGTGGAAGATCTTGCGCTTGGTCTCTTCCTTCTCGATCGCTGTCTCGATCACGAGATCGCAATCGGCGAGCGCGTCGAGCGACTCGGCGGAGGCGATGCGGTCGAGCGCCTGCTTGCGGTCGCTCTCGCTGATCGCCTTCTTGGCGACCTGCCGGGTCAGATTGCCGTTGATGGTCGCCAGCGCCGACTTCAGCCGGTCGCCGGACACGTCGTTGAGCACCACGTCGAAGCCGGCCAGCGCCGCCACATGGGCAATGCCATTGCCCATCTGGCCCGAACCGATCACGCCGACCTTTTTGATTGCCACCGTCATCTTGTCATCCACCGGAACGGCGCGCACATCGCGCCTGCCCAATTCCAACGATACCCGAAGTAAAGCCTTCCGGGTTGCCCAATCCGCCGGAAAACGTTTCCCGGGACCATGATGTGATGACAGGTCATCATATCCGGGTCCCATTTTCCCCTGTCGAGCATGATCCTTTCGGAAAAACGTTTCCGGATCATTGCCTCGAAAATAATAACACCGGCCGGAGCTTACTCGTCCGGCCGGTGTCTTGTCGCTTACTTTCCGAGCTTGCCGAGCGCTTCGGTGAGCTCAGGAACCGCCTGGTAGAGGTCGGCGACCAGGCCGTAATCGGCGACCTGGAAGATCGGCGCGTCCTCATCCTTGTTGATGGCGACGATCACCTTGGAGTCCTTCATGCCGGCCAGATGCTGGATCGCGCCGGAGATGCCGACCGCGACATAAAGTTCCGGGGCCACCACCTTGCCGGTCTGGCCGACCTGCCAGTCGTTCGGCGCATAGCCGGCATCGACCGCGGCGCGCGAGGCGCCGACGCCGGCGCCGAGCTTGTCGGCGAGCGGCTCGATGTACTTGGCGAAATTCTCGCGGCTCTGCATGGCGCGGCCGCCCGAGACGATGATCTTGGCCGAGGTCAGCTCGGGACGGTCGCTCTTGGCGACTTCCTCGCCGACGAACGTCGACAGGCCGGGATCAGCGGCCGCAGCGGCGTTCTCGATCGCAGCGCTGCCGCCCTCGCCGGCAGCCGCGAAGGTCGAGGTGCGCACGGTGATCACCTTCTTGGCGTCCTTCGACTTCACGGTCTGGATCGCGTTGCCGGCATAGATCGGCCGCTCGAAGGTGTCGGGGGCGACGACCTTGATGATCTCGGAGACCTGCATGACGTCGAGCAAGGCCGCGACGCGCGGCATCACGTTCTTGAAACGCGAGGTCGCGGGCGCGACGAACGCGTCATAGCCAGGAGCCAGCGCGACGATCAGCGCTGCCAGCGGCTCGGCAAGGTCGTGCTCATAGGCGGGGCCTTCGGCAACCAGCACCTTGGTGACGCCGGCAAGCTTGGCGGCCGCGTCCGCCGCCGCCTTGGTGCCCTGGCCGCCACCGGCAACCAGCACATGGACATCGCCGCCGAGCTGGCTCGCCGCGGTCAGCGCCTTGTTGGTCGCGTCCTTCAGCGTCTCGTGGTCGTGTTCAGCAATCAACAGCGTCGTCATCAGAGAACCCCGGCTTCGGTCTTGAGCTTGTTCACGAGTTCGGCGACGTCCTTGACCTTGACGCCCGCCTTGCGGCCTGCCGGTTCCGCGGTCTTCAGCACTTCCAGACGCGGCGTCACATCGACGCCGTAGTCAGTGACGCTCTTGTCGTCGATCGGCTTCTTCTTCGCCTTCATGATGTTGGGCAGCGACGCATAGCGCGGCTCGTTGAGGCGCAGGTCAGTGGTGACGATCGCCGGGCCCTTGAGCTTGATGGTCTGCAGGCCGCCGTCGACTTCGCGGGTGACCTTGAAGTCGGATCCTTCGACCTCGAGCTTGGAGGCGAAGGTCGCCTGCGACCAGCCGAGCAGCGCCGCCAGCATCTGGCCGGTCTGGTTCGAGTCGTCGTCGATCGCCTGCTTGCCGAGAATGACGAGGCCGGGCTGCTCCGCCTCGACCACGCGCCTTCAGGATCTTGGCAACCGCGAGCGGTTCGACATTGCCTTCGGCCTTGACCAGGATGCCGCGGTCGGCGCCCATCGCAAGTCCGGTGCGAATGGTCTCGGAGGCCTGTGCCGGTCCGATCGACACCACCACCACTTCGGTCGCCTTGCCGGCTTCCTTCAGCCGCAGCGCTTCCTCGACGGCGATTTCGTCGAACGGGTTCATCGACATCTTGACGTTGGCGAGCTCCACGCCCGTCCCGTCACTCTTGACGCGGACCTTGACGTTGTAGTCGACGACCCGCTTTACCGGCACAAGAACCTTCATCGATCCTCTTTCGCTTTGATTTTATGGGT
Source organism: Bradyrhizobium sp. USDA 3256 (assembly GCF_054058275.1). Lineage (NCBI taxonomy): Bacteria > Pseudomonadati > Pseudomonadota > Alphaproteobacteria > Hyphomicrobiales > Nitrobacteraceae > Bradyrhizobium > Bradyrhizobium sp. USDA 3256. The sequence continues at coordinate 46,162 of NZ_JBSSAE010000002.1, read as the reverse complement.
TTCGGTTGGCTGGCGCGGAACCTAAAGGTCCCGTTTCTCCCGGTCAACGCGCCAAAGCCAAAAAACCGTCCCCCGGTTTTGAACCAGTTTAGCGGTTCTGGCCCGGCACCCACAACACGTCTCCCGCTCCCTTATTGTTCTGGAAGCGGCTGGCAACGAACAGGAAATCCGACAGGCGGTTCATATACTGGATGCCAGCCTGATTGACCGGCTCATCGGGTTGGGCGGCGAGTTCCACCATCATCCGTTCCGCGCGGCGACATATCGTCCGGGCGAGATGCAGATAGGCAGAGGCAGGCGTGCCGCCGGGCAGCACGAACGAGGTCAGCGGCGCGAGTTGGTCGTTCAGGCTGTCGATATCGCGCTCAAGCCGCTCGACCTGGCTTGCCAGCATCCGCAGACGTTCGGCCTTGCCCTCTCGCTCGGGCACCGCGAGGTCGGCGCCGAGATCGAACAGATCGTTCTGGATCCGGCCGAGCATCGCATCGACCTCGGGGCTGCCGGCAAGATGCAGCCGCACCACGCCGATCGCGGCATTGGTCTCGTCGATCGTGCCATAGGCGGCAATGCGCAGATCGTATTTCGGCCGCCGCTCGCCGGAGCCGAGCGCGGTGGTGCCGTCATCGCCGGTGCGCGTGTAGATCCGATTGAGAACGACCATGGCAGGCTCCGGTGTTCGATGTTCGAGTCCACCACTCCGATCGGGAGAGGTGGAGAATAGCCCGACAAATCTAGCTCACCTAGCGCCCCATCGCCCAGACCGCGAGCATCGCGATGACGATGGCGACGAACTGCAGCAGCACGCGCAGCCGCATCAGCTTCTGCGACGTGTCCGGCGAGCCGCCCTTCATCATGTTGATGAGGCCGAGCAGGAGCACCAGCGCGACGGCGCCGACGGCGATGGGAAGAATGATCGTGCTGAGGAGAGATGTCATTTGCGGTACATAACACCGCAGGACGCGGACTTCCACACAGCCCGGCCATGCAACCAACTGGCTTTTCAGCGCGTAATATCAGATGCTGGGTCCGTTCTCGGGCCGAGCGGTTTTCGACAATGCCGGGTGGAATGTGAAGCAGCTTCGTTACGTCACCCACGTCGTGATGGATGCCTTTTACACGTTCCTCGCCGACGATGGCTGGGCGATCGCGAGCCACATCGCGCTGTCGACGCTGATGGCGCTGTTTCCGTTCCTGATCGTGCTGACCTCGGTGGCCGGCTTCTTCGGCTCCAAGCAGCTCGCCGACCAGGCGGTCGGGCTGATGCTGCAGGTCTGGCCGCAGCAGGTCGCCGAGGCGCTGTCCGGCCAGATCCACGACGTGCTGACCAACACCCGCGGCGACATCCTGACCATCGGCGCGGTGCTCGCGGTCTACTTCGCCTCCAACGGCGTCGAGGCGCTGCGGGTGGCGCTGAACCGCGCCTACGCCGTGATCGAGCCGCGGCGCTGGTACTGGCTGCGGCTGGAGTCGATCGGCTACACGCTGGTCGCGGCGTTCACCTCGCTCGCGATGGCTTTCCTGATCGTGCTCGGACCGCTGATCATCGAGGCGGCGCGGCGCTATATCCCGTTCTTCGTCGAGTCGAACGAGAGCCTGCTCAACACCGCCCGTTACGGGGTCACGATCCTGGCGCTGGTCGTCGCGCTTTTCATCCTGCACGCCTGGCTGCCGGCGGGCCGTCGCAGCTTCACGCAAATCCTGCCCGGCATCATCTTCACCATGGTGGCCTCGCTGCTCTCGGGCATCGGCTTCGGCATGTACCTGGCACGCTTCGCCAACAACTACGTCACGATGTATGCGGGGCTGGCCTCGGTGGTGATCGCACTGGTGTTCCTGTATTTCATCGCCGCGATCTTCGTGTTCGGCGGCGAGCTGAACGCGGCGATCATCAAGTCGCGGCTGCCGCACGGCGTGTCGCTTCATGCAGCGCAGTCGCGAGCGCCCGCGGGGACACAGGCTTGACCAGGAAGCCGTCTGCGCCGGCAGCGCGCGCCGCGGCTTCGTCCTCGGCCCGGCCGGAAATCCCGACAATCATGATGCGGCCGTGCGGCGGCGGCAGCGCTCGGATGCGCTTGATCGCCTCGATGCCGCCGATGCCGGGCAGCACCATGTCCATCAGCACAGCATCAAAGGCGCCCTGCACGAGCCGGTCGGGCGCGGCCTCGCCCTGACCGACGAATTCGGCGTGGTGACCGAGTTCGGTCAGGATCGTGTTGAGCACGACGCGGCCGAACGGATTGTCCTCGACACTGAGCAGCCGCAGCCCTTGCGACAGCAGCCCCACCGCGCTCTCGCCGGAGGCGGAGCCCGCCGGCCCCTCGGCGGGCGCCAGTTCCACCTTGAGCGTGAAGGTGGTGCCCCCGCCGGCACGCCGGTCGGCGACGATGTCGCCGCCCATGGCGCGCGCGAGCTGCCTGACGGACGACAGGCCGAGCCCGGCGCCGCCGAACCGCGCGGCGATCGAGACGTTGGCCTGCGAGAACGGCCGGAACAGGCGCTTGACCTCCGATAGCGTCAGGCCGATGCCGCTGTCGGAGATCGCGAACGCGACGCCGATCTTGTCGCCCGACCTTGCCTTGACCGCGCCCACCGGCGCGATACGCAGCTCGATGCTGCCCTGCTCGGTGAACTTCACCGCGTTGTCGATCAGATTTTCCAGCGCCGCGCGCAGGCGGACGGGATCGCCGACCGCAAAGGCAGGCAGCTGGTCGGAAACCTCGACGGAAGCCTGCAGCCCCTTGGCCGCCGCGCGGCCGGCCAGCGAATCCGCGGCGTGGCGCGCCAGCGTGCGCAGGTCGAAGAAATCCTGCCGGATCTCGAGCCCCGGCCCCTCACTCCGGGCGGCGTCGACGAACAGGGTCGCAAGACTCGCCAGATGCTCGGCGCCGGCCTTGATGGTATCGACCCAGCGCCGCTCGCGCTCGCCGAGATCGGATGTCGCGAGCAGATTGCTGATCGCGAGGATTCCGGTGAGCGGCGTCCGCACCTCATGGGCAAAGGCGGCAAGTGCGGTATCGACCATGCCGGGACCTGCCTTCGGGGCCGGCTTTGGCACGGCCCGCTTGCGGCGCGGCCTGGCCGCCACCTTGGCGGCGCGGGCCTTGGCCGTTCGTGTCTTGGCAGTCCGTGTCTTGGCAGTCCGTGTCTTGGCAGCACGCGTTTTGGCGGCGCGTGTCTTCGGCGGCGTCCCTTTGGATGGCCGCTTGCTGCGCCGTGCGCGCGATTTTGACGCCATGGTCTCCGTGATCCCCGCCCCGGTCAACAACATGGCATGCCAGGCGGGCCGGAGTCACGGCGACGTTTACTGCGCGCCCGCGCAAAACGCCATGATGCGATCAAATGGCCAAAATCTACTGCAAACCCACCAGGCGGCGAATATCGGCCGGGCTCGCCCCAGCCGCCCGCAATTCGCGCAGTCCGGTCGCCTGGGTCGATTTCGACAGCTTTTGGCCGGTCACGTCTCGGATCAGCCGGTGGTGCCGATAGTTTGGCACGGGCAGACCAAGCAGTTCCTGCAACAGCCGATGCACGCTGGTCGACCAGAACAGGTCAAGGCCCCTGACGACATCGGTAACGCCCTGCAGCGCGTCATCGATCACGACCGAGAGATGGTAGCTGGTTGGGGTCTCCTTGCGCGCCAGGATCACGTCGCCCCAGGCCTCTGGCCGGGCCACGACGTCTCCGCTCTCGCCAGCCGGCCCCTCGCCCGCTTCCTGCCAGCGCAACTCGCCGGCATGCGCGCGGGCTGACGCCATGTCGAGCCGCAACGCGAACGGCACGCCCTGCCCGATCAGCCGGTCGCGCGCCGCGGCCGACAGCGATTTGGCCAGCCCCGGATAAAGCGGCGCGCCGTCCGGATCGCGCGGCCACGCCCCGCCGGCCTCGCGCTCCGCGACCAGGCGCGCGATCTCGGCCCGGCTTTCGAAGCTCGGGTAGACCAGCCGCTGGGCCGACAGGCGGTCGATCGCCGCGCGATAGGCGGCAAAATGCTCGGACTGCCGCCGCACCGGGGTCTCCCAGGCGATGCCGAGCCAAGCCAGATCCTCATAAATCGCCCGCTCGAATTCCGGCCGGCAGCGCGTCGCGTCGATGTCCTCGATCCGCAGCAGCAAGCGTCCACCCGACTGCCGCGCGAGGTCGTGGTTGAGCAGCGCCGAATAGGCGTGGCCGAGATGCAGGTAGCCGTTCGGACTCGGCGCGAAGCGGAAAACGGGTGGCATGGTGATCGGTCACGCGTCATTGCCGGGCTTGCCCCGGCGACTCTGGTTCATGCGCCCGGACAAGACTCTGTTACGATAGGAGATCGATGCGCGGGTCAAGCCCGCGCCTGACAAGCCGATGCAGACCCCGCAAATGCTGATCCATCTCGAAACCCAGGCCGACCTCGACGACGCGATCCACAAGCTGGTCGACCAGGACCGCCGCCTGCGCCCGATCCTGGAGCTGACCGGCATGCCGGCGATCCGGCAGCGCGAGCCCGGATTTGCCGGGCTTGCCGCGATCATCTGCGGCCAGCAGCTCTCGACCGCGAGTGCGGCGGCGATCTGGGGGCGCGTCAGCACGGCATTCGACCCGTTCCACCATGACGCGATCCGCAAGGCGCGGGCCGACCGGCTCGGCCGGCTCGGGCTGTCGGCGGCCAAGATCAAGACGCTGAAGCACATCGCGCGCGAGCTCGCCGAGGAGCGGCTGAACCTCGACGTCCTTGCCAATGAGGAGGCCGATGCGGCGCACAATACGCTGACCGCGCTGCCCGGGATCGGCCCGTGGACCGCCGATGTCTATCTGCTGTTCTGCCTCGGCCATGGCGATGCCTGGCCCGCGGGCGACCTCGCCGTGCAGGAAGCGGTCAAGGTCGGGCTCGGCTTGAAGGAGCGGCCGACGCCGAAGCAGATGGCGCCGCTTGCGGAGCCATGGCGTCCGCTGCGCGGCGCCGCAGCGCATCTGTGGTGGGCGTATTATCGCGTGCTCAGAAATCGCGAGGGCGTGATCGCCGGTGCAAAGTAGTCGTCGAGAAAAACACACCAACTGCGTAATCGCGTGATATAGAATTAGCAGACATATAGTCTTTTCAATTTGCCGGCCTCGCCCATTTTGCACGCGCAGCACGTCCTTATTGCAAGGAGACGGACCTGATTTCTCTCCGTATCCCGCTGACGCTTCTCTCGTTATCCCTGGGCGCGATCGCCGCGGTGTGGTGGTGGCTCGGCATCCCGGTCAGCCTGCCGCGCGCACCGATCGATCCGAACGACAAGGTGCAGTGCATCTCATACGCGCCGTTCCGCAACAATCAGACATCGCTGTCGCCGGCGACGCAGGTTTCACCGGAACAGATCGCGGAAGATCTCGCGCAACTCGCCAAGATATCCCACTGCATCCGCACCTATGCGACCGACCTCGGCCTTGATCAAATTCCCGGACTTGCGGCCAAGGCGGGGCTGAAAGTCATTCAGGGGATTTTCCTCGACAGGGACCGAAAGAAGAATGCAACGCAGGTGGAAACCGCGATCCGCCTCGCCAAAGACTATCCGGACACGATCATTGCGCTCGTGGTCGGCAACGAGGTTCTGCTGCGCAAGGAGATGGCGGCATCCGACCTCGCCGCCATGATCCGCTCGATCAAGGCGCAGGTCTCCGTACCCGTCACCTATGCCGACGTCTGGGAATTCTGGCTGAGCAATCGCGAGCTTTCCGACGCGGTCGACTTCGTCACGGTTCATATCCTGCCCTATTGGGAAAATGTTCCGATCCGGGCGGAAGATGCCGCCGCTCACGCCGACGAGATGCGCCGGCAGATCGCGGCGGCTTTTCCAGGCAAGGAAATCTTTATCGGAGAGATCGGTTGGCCCAGCGAGGGGCGCATGCGCGAGTCCGCGCTGCCATCCCGCATCAATCAGGCGCGAGTGGTTTCGGAGGTCCTCGATCTTGCCCGGCGCGAGCATTTCCGCGTCAACCTGTTCGAGGCCTATGATGAAGGATGGAAGCGGGAGATCGAGGGCACGGTCGGCGGCTCCTGGGGCCTGTTCGATTCCGAGCAGCGCATGCCGAAATATCCGCCGGGCCAGCCGGTCAGCAATTTTCCGCTCTGGAAGCTGCAAATGTGCAGCGGAATGGCGCTGGCGGTCCTGGTCTTCGGCGCGGCATGGCTGACCTTGCGCCGCAAGCCGAGAAAGCCCGCTTTCGCGTCATGGCTTGCGGTCGCGCTATCGGCGACCACGGCTGGAATCCTGTTTGGCGTCGCCGAGCAAAGATTGGTCTATGAAAGCTACGGAACGGGAGGCTGGCTTGTCTGGGGCTCGCTTCTGGTGGCGGCCACGGCTTCGCCGGTGTTGGGTGCCAACGCCCTGATGTCGGGCCGCGCACCGCCCAGCTTTTTCGAAGTGTTGGGTCCGAAGGGCCACCACACTGAATCGGTGCTGGTGACCTTGCACGGACTGGCCCTGATGATCACCGTCGTGATCGGCACGGCGACCGCAATCGGTCTCGTGTTCGACCCGCGCTTCATTGACTTCCCCTTTGCGCCTCTCACCATGGCGGCGGTGCCCTTTGCGGCCGTGACGCTGCTCAATCCTCCGACGAAGGGAATCCGCCCACTGGCGGAGTCGATCTTTTCCGGCATTTTCGTTGCAACGGCGATCTACACAGGATTCAACGAAGGGACGGAGAACTGGCAGTCGCTGTGGACCTGCGCGGCCTTCCTTCTACTCGCGGTGACGCTGTTGCGGGCGCGCGCCTGACGACGCGCTCTAGCCGCGCAGCCTGACGCGGTCCTGGCGCGCGCAGTCGGTGACGAAGCCGATGACGGCGCGCACCGCGGGCAGTTCGACCAGATCGGGATGGGCGAGCAGCCAGAGATCGGAGAGGCTCGAGAGCTTCTGCGGCGCAACCCGGACCAGATCGGGATAGTCTGCCCCGACCAGGCAGGACAGCGCGGTGATCCCGAGCCCGGCCCGCGCGGCCGCCAGCATGTCGCCCTGCGAGGAACAGCGCATCACCAGCGTGCCCTGCCGGGTGATGACGTCGCTCCAGCGCGCCAGATGCGCGTTGGAGGCCTGGTCGGCAAAGCCGATCACATGGTGGCCCCGCCACTCGTCGCGCCGCTCCGGCAGCTTGCGCCCTGCCGCATAGTCGCGGGAAGCGTAGAAGCCGGTGCCGAGCCGCCCGATCTTGCGCCCGATCAGGTTCTCCTCACCCGCATCGACCGGCCGTAGCACCACGTCGGCTTCGCGGCGGCGCACGCTGGCCGGGAACGGATGGGTGATGATCTCGAGCTGGATGTTGGCGTGATCGCGCAGGAACCGGCCGAGGCGCGGCATCAGCCAGTGCGCGGCCAGCGTCGCGCCGATCGACAGCTTCACGACGCCGCGCGCCTGCCCGCCGGTGGCGGACGCGGCCGCCTCCGCGCGGAGGGCCGCCGCGGCCATCGCTTCGGCGTGCTCGCGGAATTTGCGGCCATGCGACGTCAGCGACAGGCCGTCATTGGAACGCGCGAACAGGCGGGTCCCGAGTTGCTGCTCGAGCGCCGCGACGTTGCGACCGACAGTGGGGTGACTGATGCGCAGCCGCCGCGCCGCCCCGGCAAGGCTGCGTGTCTCCGCCACCGCAACGAATGTCTTGCAAAGCTCCCAGTCCACGCCGCTCCCCTTGCTGCGACACTGTTCATTTCTGGTTGATCGGATGTTCAATATTGAACGTCATGACCGAGCCGTCCAGCCTTATATTGCCGCGCCAAGAGCGCCACCGCTCCAACCATCACAATAAATCGCGATCCGCCCCGGCTGCCGGCCGGGCGACGCGCATGGAGGATCCGAAAATGTCGCTGCCCGCTTCGCTCGCCAACAAGCTTGAACTGCCGGTCGTCGGCTCCCCGCTGTTCATCGTCTCGGGGCCGGAGCTCGTGATCGCACAGTGCAAGGCCGGCATCGTCGGCTCGTTCCCGGCGCTGAACGCCCGCCCGGTCGAGAAGCTCGACGAATGGCTGACCCAGATCGAGAACGAACTCGGCGAGTACCAGGCGCTGCATCCGGAGAAGAAGGTCGCGCCCTACGCCGTCAACCAGATCTGCCACGCGTCCAACGACCGGCTGATGCGCGACATGGAAACTTGCGTGAAGCACAAGGTGCCCGTGATCATCACCTCGCTGCGCCCGCCGTCCGAGATCGTCGAGGCCGCGCACTCCTATGGCGGTGTGGTGTTCCACGACGTCATCAACGTGAAGCACGCGCGCAAGGCCGCCGAGCAGGGCGTCGACGGCCTGATCCTGGTCTGCGCCGGCGCCGGCGGTCATGCCGGCACGCTGTCGCCCTTCGCGCTGGTGCGCGAGGTCAAGCAATGGTTCAAGGGCACGATCCTGCTGTCGGGCGCAATCTCCGACGGCTGGAGCATCGCATCCGCGCTCGCGCTCGGCGCCGACCTCGCCTATATCGGCACCCGCTTCATCGCGACCGAGGAAGCCAACGCCAATGTCAGGTACAAGCAGGCGCTGACCGAATACGCCGCGCACGACATCGTCTATTCGAACCTGTTCACCGGCGTGCACGGCAACTATCTCGGACCGTCGATCGCGGCGGCAGGCCTCGATCCGGGCGATCTGCCGGTCGCTGACAAGACCAAGATGAATTTTGGTTCCGGCGGCAACATGAAGGCCAAAGCCTGGCGCGACATCTGGGGTTCGGGCCAGGGCATCGGCCAGATCTCCGATGCCCCGCCGGTCGCCGAACTGGTGGCGCGGCTCAAGTCCGAGTTCGCCGCGGCGCGCAGCGACTTCCTGCGCGCCAGCGCTTGACGCTGTTTCACAAAGTCCGGGAGTGAACCATGAAACGAGCGCAACACGCGCTGGCAGCCGTGCTTACGGTCTGCGCGATCGCCAGCACAGCCGCCGCCGACAACGGCAACGTCAACGAAGCGATCCGGATCGGCCAGACGCTGCCCTATAGCGGACCGGTCTCCGGCTTCGGCACCATCGGCCGCGCCCAGGAAGCGTTTTTCGCGAAGGTCAACGCGGAGGGCGGCATCAACGGTCGGCAGGTGAAATTCATCACGCTGGACGACGCCTATTCGCCGCCGAAGACCGTCGAGCAGACCCGCAAGCTGGTCGAGCAGGAGGATGTGCTGATGATGTTCGGCTCGCTCGGCACCGCCACCAACAACGCCGTGCATCGCTATCTCAATAGCAAGAAGATCCCGCAATTGTTCGTGTTGAGCGGCGCGACCAAATGGGCCGACCCGAAGACCTATCCGTGGACCATGCCAGGCATGGCATCCTACGAATCCGAGGGCGTGGTCTATGCCAAATATGTGCTGCAGGCCAAGCCTGACGCGAAGATCGCGATCCTTGCGCAGAACGACGATTTCGGCCGCGATTATGTCGCCGGCTTCAAGCGCGCGCTCGGCAGCAGGGCCGCGAGCATGATCGTCGCGGAAGCGAGCTACGAGACCTCGGCGCCCACCATCAGCTCGCAGCTTGCGACACTGAAGGCGTCCGGTGCCGATGTGCTATTCGGTGTCGTGCTCGGCAAGTTCACGCCGCAGATGATCAAGGGCGTCGCCGAGATCGGCTGGAAGCCGGATCTGTTCTTCGTACCGACGTCCGCGTCGTCGATCTCGTTCCTGGAGCCCGCCGGGCTCGAGAACGCGGTCGGCCTGATCTCGTCCAGCAACCAGAAGGACACGATGGACGCGCAATGGGCCGACGATCCCGCTGTGAAGGACTATCTTGCCTTCATGAAGCAGTACCTGCCCAATGCGGATCTGAGCAACTCGAACTACTCGGCGGGCTATCATTATGCGACGCTGCTGATGGCCGTGCTGAACGCGTGCAAGAGCGATTTCAGCCGCGAGAACATCATGCGCCAGGCGGCGTCATTGCGCGACGTTCCGCTGCCGCTATTGTTGCCAGGCATGACGGTATCGACCGGGCCGGACGACTATCTGCCGTTCCAGCAGTTGCGGCTGCGCCGGTTCAACGGCAAGAGCTGGATCAGCTTCGGCGAGATCCTGGACGATCGCTAGCAGACGAGGCGCGACATGATCATCAGCGGCGACAGACAGATCAGCTACGGGGACATTCACGCCCGCATCGCGCGGGCGGCCAGCGGCTTCCGGGCGCTTGGCGTGCAGGGCGGCAAGCCGGTCGGCATGATGCTGCGCAACGATTTCGCGCTGTTCGAGGTGGTCGCGGCCTCGGCCGCGCTCGGCAGCCCGGTCGTGCCGATCAACTGGCACCTGAAGGCCGACGAGGTCGGCTACATCCTGTCCGACAGCGGCGCCGACACGCTGGTCTGCCACGCCGATCTGCTGCCGCAGATCCGCGACGGCCTGCCGCCGGCAATCAAGCTGCTGGTGGTGACGACGCCGCCGGAGATCGCCGCGGCCTACGGCGTGGCGCCGGCGCTCACCCGCGTGCCCGACGGCATGACCGACTGGGACGTCTGGCGGGAGACGCACCAACCGCTGACCGAGGCGCCGATCGGCGCGGCGCCGATGTTCTACACCTCGGGCACAACAGGACTGCCGAAGGGCGTCAAGCGCAAGCCGATGCGGCCCGAGCAGCAGGCGGCGGCGGCGCGCGTCGGCGCCATCACCTATGGCGTCAAGCCGAACGAGGATCAGGTGATCCTGATGAACGGCCCGATGTATCATTCTGCGCCGCACTCCTATGGAATGCTCGCGTTCCGCAACGGCTGCGTGATCGTGCTCGAGCCGCGCTTCGATCCGGAGGATCTGCTACAACTGATCGAGCGCCACCATGTCACGCACATGCATATGGTGCCGACGATGTTCGTGCGGCTGCTGCGCCTGCCCGAGGAGGCGCGGCGCCGCTACGACCTGTCGTCGCTGCGCTTCATCGTGCACGGCGCGGCGCCCTGCCCCGTCGACGTCAAGCGCGCGATGATCGAGTGGTGGGGACCGGTCATCAACGAATATCTCGGCTCGACCGAGACCGGCATCCCGGTCTGGCATTCGTCAGCCGAAGCGCTGGCCAAGCCCGGCACCGTCGGCCGCGCGATCGAGGGCGGCATCGTCAGGATCTTCCGCCCCGACGGAACGCCATGCGACGTCGGCGAACCCGGCGAGATCTTCATGCGCCAGACGGCGATCTCGGATTTCGATTACCACGGCAACGCCAAGGCGCGCGCCGAGGCTGACCGCGACGACCTGATCAGCGTCGGCGATGTCGGCTATCTCGACGTGGACGGCTATCTGTTCCTGTGCGACCGCAAGCGCGACATGGTGATCTCGGGCGGCGTCAACATCTACCCCGCCGAGATTGAGAATGCCCTGATCGGCATGGCAGGCGTCCGCGACTGCGCGGTGTTCGGCGTTCCCGATGACGAGTATGGCGAGCGGTTGTTCGCCTGCGTCGAGCCGGAAGCAGGCAGCACGCTGTCGATCAGCGCGATCCAGGATTTCCTCCGCGGCAAGCTGGCCAATTTCAAGGTGCCGAAGGATATCCGTTTCATGGACGCACTGCCGCGGGAAGCCACCGGCAAGATCTTCAAGCGCAAGCTGCGCGACCTCTACAGCGAAGGACAGCTCGGCTGAGCGATGTGACGGCGAAGCAAACGGCGTTTGAAACTTAGTTGCTGTTGCAAACGGCCGGCAATGGACGCAACGATGCGCCTGCATCCTGAGCCCGGATCATCGCCATGAACTCGACCGACTTCATCGTCATCCGCAACGATCTGCAGCAGTGCAAGGTGATCGAGACGCAATTGCCCGATGCCGCGGCGCTGCCCGCCGATGCGCTGCTGGTGAAGGTGACCCGCTTCGCCTTCACCGCCAACAACATCACCTACGCCGTGATCGGCGAGCAGCTGAAATATTGGCATCTGTTCCCGGCGCCCGAAGGCTGCGGCATCATCCCGGTGTGGGGCTTCGGCGAGGTGCTGGTATCGAAACATCCCATGATCGCAGTCGGCGAAACGCTGTTCGGCTATTTCCCGATGGCGACCCATCTCGTGATCGAGGCGGCCGACGTCAGCAAGCGCGGCCTGCGCGACGGCGCCGCGCACCGGCAGGAGGTCTCGCCGGTCTACAATGCCTACGCCCGCGTCTCAGGCGATCCGACCTATGCGGGCCAGCAGGGCGACTTCCGCGCGCTGATGCTGCCGCTGTTCATGCTGTCGTTCCTGGTCGACGACTTCCTGGCCGAAAATGCGTTCTACGGCGCACGCCGCGTCATCCTGTCGTCGGCCTCGAGCAAGACCGCGTTCGGGCTCGCCCATCTCGTGCACAAGCGGGGTATCCCGGTGATTGGGCTGACCTCCAGAGGCAATGTCGATTTCGTCAGCTCGCTCGGCTGCTACGACGAGGTCGTCACCTATGACCAGGTCACCGCGATGCCGCCGGCCGAGCCTGTCGCCTATGTCGACATGGCCGGCAACAGCGCGCTGCGCGAAAGCCTGCACCGGCACTTCGGCGCGCAGATGGTCTATTCCGGCCGGGTTGGGCTGACGCACCGTGCGAGCGAGCCGGAGGAGCCGACGCTGCCCGGCGCCAAGCCGGTCTGGTTCTTCGCCCCGGACCAGATCCGCAAGCGCGCCAAGGAATGGGGACCGGGCGGCATCGACCACCGTTTTGGCGCCGCCTGGGCCGAGCTCGTGCCGCATCTGCCGAATTGGCTTGACGTGGTCGAGCGGCGCGGCCCGGCCGCGGTGCGCGAGGCCTATCTCGATACCCTGCAAGGCCGCGTTCCGCCGGATCAAGGCCTGATCCTGTCGCTGGCCGAATAGGCGATATCCCGTCGCGCCCTTTCTGCATGCCTTCGAATGGGTATAGGCTTTGCGGAAAGGGAACGCCGCCAAGAAATTTCAGCAAGGCGGCCGATGACGAGAAACGCTCAATGCTCGACAAGACGGACGATATTTCGGTCGCCGCCGACAATTGGCTTGTACAGTTCGAAGATGCGCTGGCCAGCCCGGACGATGTGCTGCTGAAGCCGCTGTTCCATCCCGACAGCTACTGGCGCGACGTGCTGGCGTTGAGCTGGAACATCCAGACCGTCAATCGGGCCTTCGCGATCATCGAGGAGCTGCCGGCGCATGCGCGTCACAGCGCGCCGCATGACTTCCGCATCGATGCCGAGCGCGCGGCGCCGCGCCGGGTGACGCGCGCCGGCACCCATGCGATCGAGGCGATTTTCAAATTCGAGACGGCGGTCGGCCGCGGCCACGGCATCGTGCGGCTGATCCCCGATGCCGCCGACGACGATCGCCTGAAGGCTTGGACCTTGCTGACGGCGCTCGAGGAGCTAAAGGGTTTTGAGGAGCAGCAGGGCCACACCAGGCCGCGCGGACAGGCCTATTCGCGCGACTTCCGCGGCCCCAACTGGCTCGACCTGCGCAAGGCATCCGCTGAATATGCCGACCGCGACCCTGATGTGCTGGTGGTCGGCGGCGGACAGGCGGGACTTGCGATCGCCGCGCGGCTGCAACAGCTCAAGATCGACGCCCTGATCGTCGATCGCGAAGCACGCGTCGGCGACAATTGGCGCAAGCGCTATCACGCGCTGACTCTGCACAACCAGGTGCAGGTCAATCATTTGCCCTACATGCCGTTTCCGCCGAACTGGCCGACCTACATCCCGAAGGACAAGCTCGCCAACTGGTTCGAAGCCTATGTCGACGCCATGGAGCTGAACTTCTGGACCGGCACGGAATTTGTCGGTGGCAGTTATGACGATGCGAGCCGACGCTGGAGCGTCGAGTTGCGCCGCGCCGACGGCACGACACGCAAGATGAAGCCGCGCCATGTGGTGATGGCGACCGGCGTCAGCGGCATTCCCAATCTGCCCGACATCCCCGGTTTGGAGAGTTTTTCCGGCACGGTGATGCATTCCAGCCGCTACGAGGACGGCGAGAACTGGACCGGCAAGCGCGCGCTGGTGATCGGCACCGGCAACAGCGGCCACGACATCGCGCAGGACCTGCATTCCTCCGGCGCCGAGGTCACGCTGGTACAGCGCTCCTCGACGCTGATCACCAATATCGAGCCGTCGGCGCAGCTGGCCTATGCCGCCTACAATGAAGGTACGCTCGAGGACAACGATTTGATCGCGACCTCGATGCCGCTCGCGCTCGCCAAACGCAGCCATGTGCTGATGACCGAGCAGTCGAAGCAACTCGACAAGCCGCTGCTCGACGGCCTTGCGCGCAAGGGCTTCAAGCTCGATTTCGGCGATGGCGGCACCGGCTGGCAGTTCAAATACCTGACCCGCGGCGGCGGCTATTACTTCAACGTCGGTTGCTCCGATCTCGTCGCGAGCGGCGCGGTCGCCCTGCAGCAATTCGCCGACATCGACACCTTCATGGGCGAGGGTGCGCGGCTGAAGAACGGCGAGACGGTTGAGGCCGACCTGATCGTGCTCGCGACCGGCTACCGGCCGCAGGAAGAGCTGGTGAAGAAACTGTTCGGCGAGGCGGTGGCCGCGCGCGTCGGCCCGATCTGGGGCTTTGGCGACGGCCAGGAGCTACGCAACATGTACACCCGCACGCCGCAGCCCGGCCTCTGGTTCATCGCCGGCAGCCTCGCGCAATGCCGCATCAACTCGCGCTATCTCGCATTGCAGATCAAGGCGATCGAGGAAGGCCTGTTGCCGCGCGACGTCGGGCCACGGGCGGATCTTTCATAACTCCCACCACCGCCATTCCGGGGCGCTGCGCAGCATCGAACCCGGAATCTCGAGGTTCCGCGCCCCGGAACGACACCCGAGAGGAGACATCTTATGCCAACCACCCTCGGCACCGGCGAACACCGCTATCGCGTGGTGGAGAACTTCGCAAAACTCCCCGACGGCTGGAGCCTGACCGATGTCGCCTCCGTCGCGGTCGACAGCAAGGACCGCGTCTACGTTTTCAACCGCGGCGACCATCCGATGGTGGTGCTCGACCGCGAGGGGAATTTCATCAAGAGCTGGGGCGAAGGCGTGTTCTCGCGCGCCCACGGCCTGCATATCGACGCCGACGACAATCTCTATTGCACCGATGACGGCGACCACACGGTGCGCAAATGCTCGACCGACGGCAAGGTGCTGCTGACGATCGGCATCCCGAACAAGCCGGCCCCGTTCATGAGCGGCGAGCCGTTCCATCGCTGCACCCATACCGCGCTGTCGCCGAAGGGCGAGATCTATGTCTCCGATGGCTACGGCAATGCCTGCGTCCACAAATACACGCCGGATGGCAAGCTGATCAACACCTGGGGCGAGCCCGGCACCGACCCCGGCCAGTTCAACATCGTGCACAACATCGCGACCGACGCCGATGGCTGGGTCTATGTCGCCGACCGCGAGAACCACCGCGTCCAGGTGTTCGACGGCAACGGCAAATACGAAACGCAGTGGAACAACCTGCACCGGCCCTGCGCGCTGTGCTGCTGCGGCGGCGGCAAGCAGCCGAACTTCGTGATCGGCGAACTCGGCCCCGGCATGGCGGTAAATCGCAAGGTACCCAATCTCGGCCCGCGGCTGTCGATCGTGGATCACACCGGAAAGCGCATCGCGCGCCTCGGCGGCGAGCAAGGCCCCGGCGTCGAGACCGGAAAATTCCTGGCGCCGCACGGCATCGCGCTGGATTCCCGCGGCGACATCTATGTCGGCGAAGTCGGCGTCACCGACTGGAAGACCAGCTTTCCGGACACCGAGATGCCGGCCGCGGTGCGCGTGACACGCTGCCTGCAGAAGCTGGAAAAGATTCCGACCTGAGCTCCGCCGCATCACCGTCCCCCTGAGGAGCGCGCTCTTGCGCGCGTCTCGAAGGGTCGAGGGCCCGGCTAGTGGCCGTTCAACCTTCGAGGCTCGCAAGCGCTCGCAACTCTAGCGGCAAAGGCGAAGCCTTTGCGCGGGGATGACGGGTTGGGCAGATCATATCGACCTGTACCTACCACACGGCCCTCAAATCTCGCCGATCACCTCGCGGCGGCGCTGCTCGGATTCTTCCGCGTAGCGCCGCATCGCGTGCGCTTCGGTGAGCAGGCCGATCGGCCGCCGGTCGCCGTCGCCTTCAACCACGGCGAGCGATTCCGCTTCGGCCGCGTCGAACACCGCGATCGCCTCCTGCACGTTCATGCCGGGATGCAGCACCACGTCGGCGTAGCGCAGAATGGCGGCAAGTCCCTTGTCGGCCTCGAGATCGGGCGCATGCGCTTCGGCGACCAGCGCAAGCCCCGCGTAATGCCCCTCGCCGTCGACCGCGACGACCTGGGTCTTCGAGCCCGGCGGGAATTCCTCGCGGAACGCCTCGATCGGCATCGCGGCGTTCACCGTCGTCATGTCCTGCCGCATCATCTTGCCGACCGTGAGATCGCGGATCCAGCCGATATCGGCGGCGCTGCGGATGGTCTCGCCGCGCAGATGCAATCGCCAGGTCGCGAACGAATAGCCGAACAGCTCGCGCGTGATCGTGGTCGAGATAATGACCGCGACCAGCACCGCCGTCGTGAGCCAGAGGTTGCCGGTGGATTCCAGCGCGATGAACGACATCGTGAGCGGGCCGCCGATCACCGAGGCCGACAACGCACTCATGCCGATCACCGCATAGGCGTTGGGGTCGAGGTTCAGCCCCGGCCACACGATGTCGACGCCGGCGGCGAACAGCCGGCCGCCGAGCGCGCCCATGAACAGCGTGGCGAAGAACAATCCACCGCGGAAGCCGGAGCCGAGCGAAACGATCGAGGCAACCGCCTTCAGCGCGAACACACCGGCGATGAAGGCAAGCGGCATCGCCACGATGCCCGCGAAGCGCAGCGCGCCATGGCCCGACGACATCACCTGCGGCGTCAGCAGCGCCATCGCGCCAACCGCAAGCCCGCCGAGCGCCGGCCGCAACGGCGGCCAGAGCCGGCTCTTGGTCAGCAGCGCCTCGCACAGTGTCACCCCGCGCATGATCGCAATGCCGGTCAGGGCCGCGACCATGCCGAGCAGCGCGGCAATCGCAAGATCCCGCCCGAGCACATCGCCGACGGTTCCGACGCCGACGCCGAGCGGCAGTGGCTCGAAGGCATGGGCGACGAAGTAGCCGGTCACCGCCGCCACGCCGACCGGGGTCAGGCTGGCCGGCGTATAGCCGCCGATCACAAGTTCAAAAGCGTAGAACGCGCCCGCAAGCGGCGCGCTGAAGGCACCGGCGATCGCCGCCGCCGCGCCGCAGCCGACCATGATTCGCTGGTCGTTGCGGCGGAGGTGAAAGCCGCGTCCGAGCGAGGCGGCGAGGCCGCTGGAGAGCTGGGTATAGCCGGCCTCGAGCCCGACCGAGCCGCCGACGCCGCTCGACCAGATCGTCTGCAGCGCCACGATCACGCTGCCGCGGAACGACATCCGCCCGCCATAAAGCGCGTTGGCCTCGATCGGGTCGATTTCGCGGGCCGGCCGGACCCGGAGCAACAGAAGGAACGCAAATCCAAGCAGCAGGCCGCCGATCGTGGGAACCACGAGCGCGCGCACGGGATCGATGCCGGGCTGGCTCGACAAGCGGTCGCCGAGCGGCAGATTGAACAGCACCGAATGCAGCACCGTGACGAGGCCGCTCATGACCGCCACCACGAGGCCGCCAATGGCGCCGATCAGCACCGCCAGCACCACAAGGCTCGTCTCGTGCGCGCGCACGAACGCGCGCAACCGGCGCGGCGCCTCGAGATAGCTTGAGGTCGTGGTCATCGGCAGGGTCCGTCACTGGCCGACAGGGCCTTGCGGCTCCCTTTACGGGCCTCGCGGGCGGGAGGCAATCGGGGCAGGAACATGGCAGGGCGCGGCGGATAAGCCGCTCATTGCTCTTCACAATCCCGTCACGCTGCCTGTAGTATGTGAGTGCATGCTGCTTCGCAGCTAATGGGAGTCAGGAGCGTTATTTGAACGCACATGTCTCGCAAGGCGGTTGGCCGGTGCTGGTCTTGAATGCGGACTTCCGGCCGCTGAGTTATTACCCGCTGTCGCTCTGGTCCTGGCAGGACGCGATCAAGGCGGTGTTCCTCGATCGTGTCAACATCGTCGAATATTACGACCGGGCGGTACGAAGTCCTTCCTTCGAAATCCAGCTGCCAAGCGTCGTATCCCTCAAGTCCTTCGTCAAGCCGACCACCCACCCCGCCTTCACCCGGTTCAACGTTTTCCTGCGCGACCGATTCAGCTGTCAGTATTGCCTGTCGGGCGACGATCTCACCTTCGATCACATCATTCCGCGCAGCAAGGGTGGCCAGACCACCTGGGAGAACGTCGTCGCCGCCTGCTCGCCCTGCAATTTGCGCAAAGGCAATCTGACGCCGCAGCAGGCCAAGATGTTTCCGAAGCAGACGCCCTACGCCCCGACCGTGCATCAGCTGCATCGCAACGGCCGGCTGTTTCCGCCGAACTATCTGCACGAGAGCTGGCTAGATTATCTCTACTGGGATACTGAGCTCGATCCGTAGAGCGCGCTGGCGCGCGCCATCACCGAATGCAAGCCATACTGCTGTGATTCGGATCAGGCGGGTCGCTTGGTGAGGGCCGCTTCCCCCTCCTCGCGTCCGGGAACGCTGACGTGGACCTCGTGCCCCATCCTGATCGCCAGTGCCGCGGCGGCCGCCGCCGATTCGAATGCAGCTTCCTTGGTGGCGTATCCGCCGTTGAGGTTGCCGTCGTGCAGGACGCCCCATTCCTCGCCGGCCGCAATCACCGCATATTGAGCCAATCCCATCGTCTCCTCCTTGCGCCAGCGGCGCTGCGTCAGGTCTCATTCCGCTTGTATCGCTTGCGGACAACCTCCTCGCCGACCTGCACCGCGCGCCTGCTGCGAAAATGGTGTTGAAGCACGCCGAAGATCAAAGCGGTCAGCAGCACGAGCGCTCCGATACCGTAGATGATCTCAAGGCCCATATCCATTCGGTCTCTCCAAGCCTTGTTCTCGAAGCCTTGTTCTCGAAGCCTTGTTCTCGAAGCCTTGCTCTCTTGCCGCCCGCCGGGGCGGCATCGTTCATCCGCTCTTCGCGGCGCTATCGATGCTTTCGCGGTGAATTTCGCGGGCGTCGCCACCGATCACCGAGATGTAGTAGCCGCGTCCCAGATACTCCTGTCGGGTCTCGGCAAGGTCGATGGCGAGCCGCTTGGCGACGGCGATGGCTTCATCGCGGTCGGCAACCGGCTGACCGGTTGCATCGATCACACGCTCATCATTCACGATCGCAAAGTGAAAGGCGGACATTCGCTCGCTCCGCGCATCAATGCGTGTTCGATTCATGCCACTTTTCCAGGTCCGGCTCCTCGTCTCCGGAGCGCTTCGCATCCCCAGAGCGCTGCTCCTTCTCCGGGTTTCCCTTCCACGGCTTGTCGGTTTGCACGTGGGAACCCCAGTCGCTCGAGCGTCCGGAATCCTGCGTTACAGGCTTTCTGCTCATGACAATTTCCTCAAGAACAGAAGCATCTGTATCCCGATGCGTTCCTAACCGGCCGCGCTCAAGGTCCGCCCGCAACCGAGCCTGCGATCACCATGACCAGTGCATCGAGGTCGATCGTGCCGCTGACCGACAGTTCCCCGGCATCCAGCACGCGGAGCAGATCCGGCCGATTGGCGGCCTGGCGCTTCAATTCGCCGATGATCGCATCCCTGAGCTTTTCTTCGAGCATGTTCGACACCGTGCGCCTCTATGACTTGGACTCGTCGCGACCGTGCACTTGCGCCGGCGGCGCGGTGGCTTCGACGGCCGTGAACGGCTCGAGAATGCGATAACGGTGCTCGGACCCGGCGGGCACGAGCCAGGAATCGCCCGGCTGCAGGCGGATGGTCTGCCCCTCCAGGGTCAATTCGGCGCGACCGCTGATGACATACCCAACCGTCTCGTAGTCGCGCCGATCGGAAGCGCCCGGTTGCAGCTGTTCGTTGTCCCAGAGCCGCATGGCGACGCGCTTGCCCGACACCAGATAGGTCTGGCCCATCGTGCCCTTCGGGGACGTGCTGACCGATACTTTCTTGATCGTGCTGTCGCTCATGGTGTTCTCCAATCGCTTGCGTGTGCGGGTGAGACAGCGGGAGCGCCGTCAGAGCCGCCCCGAGGCAGTCACGCGCCACACCGTGTTGCCGACGTCGTCCGCGATCAGCAGCGCGCCGGATTTGTCGATCGCCAATCCCACCGGCCGGCCGCGGGACTTTTCGTCCTCGCCGAGGAATCCGGTGACGACGTCCTGCGCCGGCCCGTTCGGATGGCCGTCGGCGAACGGCACGTAGACGACCTTGTAGCCGTTGAGCTGTGGCCGATTCCAGCTGCCGTGCTCGCCGACGAAGGCGCCGCCCCGGTAGGACGACGGCAGGCTGTCGCCGGTGTAGAAGGCAAGCCCGAGCGGCGCGACGTGCGAACTCAACGCATAGTCCGGAACGGTTGCCTTCGCGACCAGATCCGGCCGCGGCGGCTGCACCCGGGGATCGACGTTCTGGCCGAAATAGCTGTACGGCCAGCCGTAGAAGCCGCCGTCCTTCACCGACGTCAGATAGTCGGGCACGAGGTTGGGGCCGATCTCGTCGCGCTCGTTGACCACGGTCCACAGCGCGTGGCTCTGCGGCTCGAAGGTCAGGCCGTTGGGGTTGCGCAGCCCGCTGGCGAAAATCCGCCAACGGCCGGTGGCGCGCTCGACCTCGAGGATCGCCGCCCGGTTCTTCTCGGCCTCGATTCCATTTTCGGTGATGTTGCTGTTGGAGCCGACGCCGACATAGAGCAGAGCGCCGTCCGGGCTTGCCGTCAGGGCTCTTGGTCCAGTGATGGTCGATCGGCCCGGCCGGAAGCTCCGTCAGGGTCTGCCCCGGCTCGGTGATCTTGGTATCGCCCTCATGATACGGATACCGGACGATCGCATCGGTGTTCGCGACGTAGAGATCGTTGCCGACCAGCGCCACCCCGAACGGCGAATGAAGATGGTCGAGGAACACACTCTGCATCTCCGGCTTGCCGTCGCCATTCGAGTCGCGCAGCAGCGTGATGCGGTTGCTTGCGCCGGTGTCGCCGCCGGAGGTTGCCCACGACTCCACCCATTTCATGATGAAGTCCTTTGGCCGCTTGATCGGCTCGGTCCCCGGCGCCTTGGACTCGACCACCAGGATGTCGCCATTGGGGAGCGCATAGAGCGACCGCGGATGCTGCAGGCCGGTGGCGAGCGCATTGATCTGCAAGCTGTCCGGCACCTTGGGCTTCTCGCCCTGCTTCCATCCGATCACGGAGGCGACGTGCATCGGCGGCATCAGATACTGCTCGAGCGCCGGCAGGTCCGGACGCCCACCGACCTGTGTTTTCGGGTCAGGTGCCGTCTCCTTGCTGCAGCCTGCGAGGCACAGCCCGGCCAGCAGCGTCATCGCGAGTTTGAGGTGCGTGGCATTGGTCAGGTCGATCCGCATCAGCCCGCCACTCCGACCCGGTAGCGATAGACCATGGCCCAGCCGAGCCAGCCCGTGCACAGCATGACGAGAACGGTCAGCACCGACAGCACCAGTCCGGTCGGCACCACGGAGGTCCAGGCGTCGCGGCTGTGGACGAAGGCGTTGAACAGCGCGAGCAGCATCACGATCACATTGCCGATCATATGCAACCAGGCATAGCCCAGCCGGCGGATCAGGCGATTGCTCAGGAAGTCGATCAGGCCGGCGACCGCGGCGAGACCGCCCATGATCAGCCCCGCGAACAGCAGCCAGGCCGAGAAGTTGGCCCACTGCATCTCGGCGGTCTGCCAATAGGCGATATCGGTCACCAGCGTCCCGACGAAGCATGCGATCGGAAACGGCACCAGCATGGGATGGATCGGATGCATACCGACCCGCGCCGTCGCGGCCGGGTTGGCCGAATGCGTGGCGACTGTCGCGACCTGGTGCATCTTTCGTGCCTCCGAAAGAAGCCTCAACAGCGCGTTCGGAGCGAGGTTCCTAAGCGCACGCCCCGGCCCGGACACCAATTAGGAACGAAGCTGCGTCAGCCGCGTCGGAATAGAGGTGTGACAAGCAGGACGCCAACCATGGTCCGAGAAGGGCCCGCTGAACCAGCTCCGGCAAGCACGGCAGAGACGACCCAAGGCAGACAGGTACGTCCCTACGGCATGATGATCACGTCTGCGATCATCGCGCTCGCCGTCATCGTCGTCGTCTACGTGCTGATGCGATAAAAAGACTGACTTGGGCGATATGGTCCGGCACACGCTTGCGCCGTGACGTTACCCGGCCGCCTTGCGCAGAACGCTCCCGGAGAATCGTACCGCCGTCCGCCATGCACATTGCGGCGTGATCGGTTGCGCAGAAATATCTGTCCATCGTCGCTTCCTTCCGCGGTCCTGCGCGTTCGTGGATTATGCCCCACCGCAAAGCGATAACGTCTCCTGCGCGCCTGTGGCCGCTGCTGGCCGTGAACTTCTTCATGGCAGACATGCAGTCCGGGATCGGACCGTTCGTCGGGGTCTTCCTTCAGTTGCATGGCTGGACCAGCGGCCTGATCGGGACCGCCCTGACGCTCGGCAACGTCGCGGGCATGCTGATCACGACGCCGATCGGCGGCTGCATCGATACCACGAGCCACAAGCGGGCATGGGTGATCGTTCCGGGCATCGCGGTCGTGGTGGCATCGGCCGTCATCCTGATGTCGCAAAGCTTCTGGGCTGTCGCGCTGTCCCAGGTTGCGACCTCGGTCGCGGGTGCCGCAATCGTTCCGGCGGTCACCGGCATCACGCTCGGCATCGTCAAGCAGCGTGGGTTCAACCGGCAGAACGGCCGCAACCAGGCGTTCAACCATGCCGGCAACATGGTCGGTGCCGCGGCATCGGGCTATCTCGGCTGGCAGTATGGTTATGTGGCGGTCTTCGTCCTCGCCGCCCTGTTCGGCGCGATCACGATCGCCTGCGTGCTCTTGATCCCGCCCGGCAGCATCGATCACGGTGCCGCGCGCGGCAAGGAAGAAGATCCGGACAGCCAGCCCAGCGGCCTCTCCGTGCTGATCAAGCACAAGCCGTTACTGGTGCTTGCCGTCGCACTGGCCGCGTTCCACCTCGGTAACGCGGCGATCGTGCCGCTCTACGGCCTTGCTGCGGTTGCCGGTGGTCACGCCGACGGCCCGAGCTTCGTCGCGACCACGATCGTGGTGGCTCAGGCGGTGATGATTGTTGCCTCGATCGCCGGCATGCACGCCGCCGAGCGCCGAAACTACTGGTCTGTCCTGCTGCTGTCGTTCCTGGCCTTGCCGGTGCGCGGCGTGCTCGCTTGGTTCCTCTCGGGCTGGTGGGGCGTGCTGCCCGTGCAGATCCTCGACGGCATCGGCGCAGGCCTGCAAAGCGTCGCCGTGCCCGGGATGGTGGCGCGATCGTTGAACGGAACCGGCCGCGTCAATCTCGGACAAGGTGCCGTCATCACGGTTCAGGGAATCGGCGCCTCGCTCAGCCCCGCGCTCGGCGGCTGGATTGCGCAATGGGTCGGCTATGGCCCAGCCTTCCTGGCGCTCGGCGGACTGGGGCTTCTGTCGGTCGCATTCTGGATCGCCTTCCGATCGACCGTGCAGAAATACTGACGCTTCCTCACGCAGGATCGCATTCGCGTGATCGTCCGCGATGCTCGCAGCATATTATTGCATCCTAATAGTTCGTATCCTATCTAATTTGCATGCCGCCTGCGCCGTCCCATATCCACGCCGAGATCGGCCGCCTGGTGACCAGGCTCGCCCGGATCTGGCGTCGCGAGTCGGATCAGGCCTTGTCCGACCACGGCCTGTCCTACGCGACGGCGATTCCGCTGCTGGTGTTGTCACGCCAGGGGGAAAACGTCCGGCAGGGCGTGCTGGCCGATGAACTGGGAATCGAGGGGCCTTCACTGGTGCGGCTGATCGATCTGCTGCAGTCCGAGCGCCTCGTCGAGCGTCGCGAGGACCCGACCGACCGGCGTGCCAAAACGCTGCATCTCACCGCTACCGGCGAAGCCAAGGTCGAGGAGATCAACCGGGTGCTGCGCCGGGTGCGGGCCAGCCTGCTGAAGGATATCGGCAGCGAGGAACTTGCGGTAACCTTCGAGACGCTCCAGCGCATCGAGCAACGGGCGACCGCTGCAGAGGCGAAATAGTCATGCGCGCGGAAGAGCCGTTCCTGGTCCGCCACGCGGATCTCATTTTCGCGTTGAAGACGTTCGCGGCGTCGATGCTGGCGCTCGTAATCGCCTTGGCGATCGGTCTGCCGCGTCCCTATTGGGCGATGGCGACGGTCTACATCACCTCCCAGCCGCTGGCCGGCGCGACCAGCTCGAAGGCGTTCTTCCGCGTGATCGGCACGCTGGTCGGCGCGAGCGTCACGGTTGCTCTCGTGCCGAACCTGGTCAATGCGCCGGAGCTACTGTGCCTTGCGATCGCGCTCTGGGTCGGGCTCTGCCTTTATCTGTCGCTGCTCGACGGCACGCCACGCAGCTATGTCTTCATGCTGGGCGGATATACCGTCGCACTGATCGGATTTCCGTCGGTGGCCGACCCGGGCAGCATCTTCGACGTCGCGCTGGCGCGGGTCGAGGAGATCTCGCTCGGCATCGTCTGTGCGAGCCTGGTGTCGACGGTGGTGTTTCCCCGCAGCGTCGCGCCGGCGGTCGGCGGCCGCATCAGGAACTGGTTGTCAGATGCGCGCCGTCTGTCAAGCGACGCGCTGCTTGACAGCGGGACCAGCGAGACGCGCCGGGCCCAACGCCTTCGTCTTGCAACCGACATCGTCGAGATCGATACGCTGGCGACCCACGTCGCCTATGACCGGCTGGCCGACGCCGGCACCGTGCGTGGCCTCGGCGAGGTCCGGCTGCGCATGCTGATGCTGTTGCCGATCATCACGTCGATCGAAGACCGGCTTGCCGCACTCGGTGAGACGGCGCTGCGACGGCAACCGGAGCTGCAGCGCCTGATCGGCGATCTCGCCGCATGGATCGTGGACGAGGACCGCCAGCGGCAATCCGGCGAGCAGATCCGCGCTGCAATCGCCGAGCGGCAATCTGCGCTCGACGGCATCGCGCCGCGGGAGCGCATCATCACGATCAGCCTGCTGCTCCGGCTGCGCGAGCTTGTCGACATCTCGGCCGACTGCCGCGCGCTGGGCGATGCAATTGCTGCGGGCCGGGATATCTCCACCGTCGCGCTGGCGTTCCACCCGGAGTCGGGGGCCGCACCGGTCCGTCATCGCGACCACGGCATGGCGCTGTGGTCGGCCGCGGGCGCAGCGGTCGCCATCCTGATCTGCTGCGGCCTGTGGATTGCGACCGGCTGGGCCGATGGCGCCTCGGCGCCGATGATGGCGGCGGTCGCCTGCTCCTTCTTCGCCGCGCAGGACGAGCCTGCGCGCAGCATCCGGGCCTTCGGCCTGTTTTCACTGGTCGCGATCGTCATCGTCGCGATCTATCAGTTCGCGCTGGTGCCGGGCATCTCCCATGTCGAGGTCCTGATCGCGGCGCTGGCGCCGACCTTCCTCCTGTACGGCTATTTGATCGCGCGGCCCAAAACTGCGCCGATCGGCATGGCGCTCGCCGCCAACACCGCGACGCTGCTCGCGCTGCAATCGACCTACAGCGCGGATTTCGCCAGTTTCGCCAACACGTCGGTCGCCTTCTTCCTCGGTGTTGTCATTGCGGAGATCGTGACGCGGATCGCGCGCGGCGTCGGCGCCGAATGGATCGCCAAGCGGTTGATGACGTCGAGCTGGCAGACGCTCGCGATCGCGGCCGAGCGGCGCGGCCACGGCGATCGCGCGCAGTTTGCCGGCCTGATGCTGCATCGGCTCGGCCTGTTGGTCCAGCGGATCGCCTTCATCTCCGAGAGCGACCGGCGCGATGCCGACAGCCTGGTCCAGCTACGCATCGGGCTCAACATCATCGACCTGAGGAGGGCGCGTTACGGCCTCGCCGCATTCACCGTGCGAGCCATCGACGACATGCTGGACGACCTCGGGGCAGCGTTTCGTGCCCGTGCGGACCACGCAATGCCGGCCGAACTGTTGTCATGCATCGATGCGGCGCTGACCGCGGTCGTCAAGGACCCCAATGAGCGCGCGCGGGACGATGCATTGCTCGGCCTCGTCGGCATCCGCCGCGGCCTGTTTCCGGATGCACCCGCGTATCGATCGCAGCCCGAGGAGAGTTTCGCCGCATGAGATATGAGCTCGACATTTACGGCGTGCTCGTTCCGGCGCTGCTGCTGTGGCTCATCGTTGCCTATGCGCTGAGCGCAGTGGTGAGCCGGATCATGCAGCGCTTCGGATTCTATCGGCTGGTCTGGCATCGCGCGCTGTTCAATTTCGCATTGTACGTATGCCTGCTCGGCGTCGTGGTTTATCTTTCGGAGTTTCTGCCATGAAAGCGAATTTCGCCTGGCTCGGTCGGGTTGCGCTGACCGCGGTCGCCGTCGTCGCCGCGCTCGCTGTCGCTCGCGCGCTCTGGGTCTACTATATGGAATCGCCATGGACCCGCGACGGCAGGGTCCGCGCCGACGTGATCCAGGTGGCCCCCGACGTCTCCGGCTTCGTCACCGACGTGTTGGTCAAGGACAATCAACCGGTGCGTCGCGGCGACATCCTGTTCCGGATCGATCGCGCACGCTTTGCCCTGGCGCTGAAGCAGGCGGATGCATCGGTCGCCGGCCATCGCGCGACGCTGGATCAGGCCGACGCCGACCTCAAACGCTACAGCTCGCTGACCACCGATGCGGTGTCGCAGCAGAAGCAGGAGCAGGTTCTGGCGACCCAGCTGCAGGCCAAGGCGGCCTATGACCAGGCGGTCGCCGACCGCGCCGTCGCGCAGCTCAATCTGGATCGCAGCGAGGTGCACGCTTCGGTGAACGGCACCATCACCAATATGGACCTGCGGCCGGGCGCCTACGTCACCGCTGGCAAGGGCGTGATGGCGCTGGTCGACACCGACACGCTGCATGTGGAAGGCTATTTCGAGGAGACCAAGCTCGCGCGCATCCGCGTCGGCGACAAGGCGCAGATCCGGCTGATGGGCGAGCCGGTGCGGCTCACCGGACATGTCGAGAGCATTGCAGCCGGCATCGAGGATCGCGACCGCGCGGCAGGCGCGAGCCTGCTCGCAAACGTCAATCCGACATTCAGCTGGGTTCGGCTCGCACAGCGCATCCCCGTGCGCATCGCGCTGGACCACCTGCCGGATCGCATCGCGCTCGTCGCCGGCCGTTCGGCGACGGTCGAGATCATGGACTAAAGCGCGATGAGATTAGGTTGAATCGTCATCGCGCCTTAGCTCTTTGTTTGAGCATGATCTTTTCGGAAAACCGCTTCGCACTTTTCCGGATCATGCTTTAGCCGGCTGGCCGCACCCGCAGCGACTGCATCGGGCCGGCCCGCTTGCTGCGGCTCCGTCGGCCGCGCTCGCCTATCGCACGCCATAGCGTGTGAAATCGTCGCCGATGCTGCCCTGGATCGCCTTGGCCGCCGCCATGTCGATATTGCCGCCGGCCTTGTCACCCTGCTTCAACTTCGCCAGGCCGCGTCCATAAAGTGCGCTTGCGAGCTTGGGATCGATGCGAAGTGCGGAGCTGTAGTCGGCGATCGCCGCGCCAAGCTCGCCGGTCTTCAGATAGATCAGGCCACGCGAGTCATACGTCGCGGCGTTGGCTGACGCCGATTGAAGGGCCTTGTTGCAATCTTCCAGCGCCGCCTGCAATTCGCCGAGGATGGCCCGACTCCAGCAGCGTCCGTTCCACACCCCGTCCAGCTTCGGTTCGAGGCGAATGGCCTCATCGTAGTCCTGCGCCGCGCGGGCATAATCGTTCTTCTTCAAATAGGCGCCGGCGCGGTTGGCGAAGGCCTCACCGTAGTTCGGGTTGAGCCTGATCGCCTGATCGAAGGCGTCGGTCGCGCGATCATATTCGCGCTTCCTGAGATAGGCCACGCCGCGGTTGTTGAGCGGCTTGGTGTAGGTCGGATTGAGCTCGATCGATCGATCGAAATCCCGGATGGCTCCGTCGTAGTCTCCCTTGGCGGCGTAGGCATTGCCACGGTTGTTATAGGCGATCGCGAGGCCGGCCGCCGTCATGTCCTGCCCCGCATCGATCAGCGCCGTGCAGGCAGCAATGCGCGCGTCGGCCGGTGTGCGATCGAGGCCGCTGCACGATCCGATAGTGCGGAGATAGCTGTCCTTCTTCAGGTTCTGCGCGACCGCAGGCAACACAGGGAGCATCGCAACGAGAAGCGATATCAGGCTGACAATTGCGCCGGCGCTTGCACGAAGTTTCATATCGGGCCTTGCTTGCACGAAACGGGCTGCGCCTGGCCTAGCACCCTCGACAGATGTTGGGATTGAACTTGTGGAGGGTGTTTTGCTCAGGTTGCTGCGGCGTTCGTGTCCCGACCTTCCTGACCTTGCTCTTGCCCTCTTCAACGAGCGTGGCGAACCTCACCGTTCCATCGTCCGATATCTCGATGCGTGGCGTGGTGCCTCGAATGCCCATCGTTGCCACAGGAGTGTCGATCTTCATGTCACCGGTCTTCGCAATGTTGCCGGCAACGAAGGTGAAGGTGCCGTTGGTCAGTTTGAGCAAGGTCGAGTTTGACTTGCCGTTCGGATCGTACACGAACTCGGTCATCGCCATCTTGGCGTTGCTCGACAGATTGAACGAAGTGCCGTCGGTGAAATTGATCCCGACGCGTCCGTCCGCTCCAGTCTGCACCACGTCGCCCAGATAAACGGGATCGCCAACCTGCGCCTGAGGCAATTTGCCGGGCAGCCCTGCCTGAACGACCACTGCACTCGGATGCTCGATCGTGACCGAACCAGTGGCGGCCACGACCCTTCCGATGAATTTCAGTTGAATATTCTCAACCGCGGGCTGGGCCGCTTCGGTTTGCGCCTGCACCTGGCCGGGCGTGAGCGTTGCGAGCGCCAGGACGAAGCTTGCAAGCAATTGAACAATCAAATGGATGCGCACGATCCCCTCCACGAGAAGATCTTGTCGTGTCGTGGCTCGGTGGTGATCGGGACCGCCGGGCCGAGACCGCAGGACCTTAAGTGCCAAACGAGTTGTCGCAGACAGGCCTAAATGCCTGACGCAGTTCGACTAAAAATTAATAAGTGGACAATTTGCATGGTAATCATACTATTAATTTTGCGGGGCTGCACGCGCGATAAAGGACAGCTATTCTGTCCTTTTTGTAAGGCTCCCCCGCAGTATTGGAATTCCATTTTTACTGCCGAATTTGGTTTCAATCAGGACGTTTCAGCGGACAAGCCTATGGTTGACGGCGCGGGGTTTTTCGCCGCGTGGCCGAACCAAGCCAAAATAAAAAGACTGCGGCGCCACTTTCCGCTCGAACTGCCCAACAGGCAAAAAGCCAATGTCAGTTGCGTCCGGCGTAGAGTTCGGGGACGCGTGCATGGCCGTTTTGGGCCAGCCGCCCCGCGTAGTTGGCACTGTTCGGACGGCGATCGGCTGCGGCACGATCGCGCGTGCCCGCGGCATACCGATTCAAATCGTAACTGGCGATCCCGTTCGCCAGGGTGACGTCATCGAGGTCGGAGCCGGCGGGCGGATCGAAATCCGCCTGGTCGATGGCAGGTTGCTCAATTTGCCGGCCGGCACCGTGCTGGAGTTGGGCGACATCGCGCAGGACCCCGGCGAGGGCTTGCGGCCGGGCCTGTTCGCGAAAACCAGAAGCCTCTTCCGCCTCATCGGCAGCCGGCTCGCAGGGTCTGGCGTCCTGACGGCGGACACACCGGTTGGCACCATCCGCGCCAGCGGCCTCGGCATGCTGTCGTTGGCCGCCCTCACCTTCTCGCTGCTCGAGGACGCCCGGGCCGCGGAGCCGAACGTCACGTTCCTGGACGACGACAACATCAAATACAAGGACCTCCACCACGGCGTGTTCGAACTCGTGACCAAGGAGGCGATCCCCCGTCACATCATCGTCGAGGATCCCGAAGAGACGATCATCCTGAGCAGAAGAGGCTCCTCTGTCGGCGTGAACCATGCCACGAATTCCCCTGCGCACATGGAGGAATTACGGGAGGCCCAACAGGAGACCCTTGCCTATTTCGAGAAAGGACCGGCATCGAAAGGGTCCGGCATGCCTGCTCTCGAAGGCGGCCAACTGCTGCTGCCGATCAATTTTATTCAGCAGTCCCCGCTGTCGCCGGTGCAAGATACGCTCGGGCCGCTACCGGTGGCGACCTTCGCGAAAAATGATCTCTTCAAACTGCCGCCGGTTCCGCCGAAGCTGAACCTCGGAGCGGGGCCGACTGAAATCGATACGGTGATATTTGACGACTTCAATGCGGCGAGCGGGATCTTTTCCGCGAGCAGCATCAAGGGCGGCGCACTGAAATTCGGCATCAGCGGAGGCGCCACAGGCGATACGGTGCTGGGACAGGCGACATACGACGTGTCGAGCGTCGGTACATTTGGCACGCTCTATCTCAACAGCGCGACCGGAAACTACACCTTCGTTCCGAACAATACCGCAATCAACGCGCTGAAGGCCAACACGACCCAGAGCTTCGTGATCACGGTCTCGGACGGCTCGCTTTCGGCCAGCGAGAGCTTCGACATCAGCATCCTGGGCGCCGATGACGCCTCCATCATTTCCGGCACCAAGGCCGGCGCGGTGGTGGGTGCGGTCGGCGTCAGTCATGCCTCGCCCGGCCTGCTCATCGCAAAGGGCACGCTCACCGACACCGATGTCGACGATCCCGCCAATACCTTCACCGCCGTGAACGCGCCGACGACAAGCGTTGGCGGCTACGGCTCATTCACGCTCACAACGGCCGGCGTGTGGACCTATACGCTCGACAACGCCAACAGCTCCGTGCAAGCCCTCCATGTCGGCGACACGCTGACCGACAGCTTCTCGGTGACCACGATAGGCGGCACCCCGCAGACGGTGACACTCACCATCCACGGCCCCTTGATCGAGATCGGAACCGCGCCATCGCTGACGTTGAGCGAGACCCATCTGACAGCGACGACGCTGGACGACAACATCGCCGGCTCGGCACCGGACGCTGCGCTGACGACGACATCAGGCGAGTTCTCGGCGGCATTCGTCACCGAACCGGGTCTGACGGTCAGCTACGCACTGACGATCACCGGCGGCAACGGTTCGGCGTCAGGGCTGATCGATTCGCATACCGGCCTCGCTGACCTGCTGGTTCTGAACGGCAACACCATCGAAGGCCATGTCGGTGCAGCAAGCGGGGCGCTCGCGTTCACCATCACGGTTGACCCGGCCACGGGCCGCGTGACCTTCGTCGAGCACCGCGCGGTCGAACAATCGTCGGGCACCAGCCCTGACAGCGGCGAAGGGATCGCGCTGGGGACCGGCCTCGTCAACCTGATCGCGACGGTCACGGAGAGCGACGGCCAGTACCAGGATCTAAGCATCGATCTCGGCAAGCAGCTGACAATCACGGACGATGGCCCGCGCATCGAGGCGGCGGGCACAGCCCCATCGCTGACGCTGAGTGAGACGCATCTGACGGCAACGGCGCTGGACGACCACATCGCCGGCTCGGCGCCGGACGCGGCGCTGACGACGACTTCCGCCGATTTCTCGACGGCGTTCACTTCGGTGCAAGGCGCCGATGGCGCGACCATCCGCTACGCGCTGACCATCACCGGCGGCAACGGCACGGCGTCGGGGCTGATCGACTCGCATACCGGCCTCGCTGACCTGCTGGTTCTGAACGGCAACACGATCGAAGGCCGCGTCGGCGCGACCAGCGGCACACTGGCGTTCACCATTACGCTCGATCCGGCCACTGGACGCGTGACCTTCACCGACTACCGGCCGGTGGAGCAGCCGCTCGGCACCAGCCCGGACAGCGGCGAAGCCGTATCGCTGGCCGCGGGCATCGTGGGCCTGACTGCCACGATCACGGACAAGGACGGCGACTTCCAGAGCGCCGGCCTGGACCTCGGCAGCAGACTGGCCATCAGCGACGATGGCCCCTGCATCCAGGCCAATTGCACCGCTCCGTCGCTGACGCTGAGCGAGACGCACCTGACGGCAACGGCGCTGGATGACCATGTCGCGGGCTCGGCACCGGACGCCGCGCTGACGAAAATTTCCGCCGATTTCTCGACGGCGTTCACCTCGCTCCAGGGCGCCGACGGCGCGACGACTCACTATGCACTGACGATCAACGGAGGTGACTGCACCCCATCCGGTCTGATCGATTCGCATACCGGCTGCTCCGACGTGCTGGTTCTGAACGGCAACACGATCGAAGGCCATGTCGGCACAGCAAGTGGCGCGCTGGCATTCACCATCGCGGTTGATCCGGCCACGGGATGCGTCACCTTCACTGAATATCGCGCGGTGACGCATCCGGCCTGCGCCGGCCCTGACAGCGGCGAAGCCGTGTCGCTGACCGCCGGCGTCGTAAGCCTGGTTGCCACCATCACGGACAAGGACGGCGACTTCCAGAGCGCGTGCATCGACCTCGGCAAGCAACTGACGATCACGGACGATCACCCGACCATTTGCAGCTTCCCGGAGACCTTCATCGCCGCTCAGGATCATCAGACTGCGACAGGTACCTACGATGTCAATTTCGGCGCGGATGGCGATGCCGCGATGTTCGTTGCCGTCCACAACGGTCCAGTCGGCTGCACGGGATATGATCTGGCCACATCATGCCTGGGCAACGGCATCACCGCGGTGCACGTCACCGGACATGGCGATGATTACAACTTCTACTATACGACCCATGAGGTGGGCGGCGGCGTCGAACTCGACGCGTATCTTACCGATTGCGGCGGCAGGCTGGACGATCCTTATTTCAAGTTGCTGATCGATCCGGATGGAACATTCTGCTTTGATCTCGAGCAAGCCGGGCCGTCGAAGGACGTCACCGTCCATGGCTCCGATTTTGATGCCCCGATCTGCGGCACGCCGTCATTGACGGCTCCGGACGGACAACTGGTTATTACCGGATCGGACTGCGCCGGCCATCCGCTCGATGTCAAGGCATCGGACTGCGGTATTGCGGTCGGCGACAGTGGACTGCAGATGGACCCGGCCGAGCAGTTGAATCTCGCGTTCACCGAGAAGCAGTCGCAGGTCGGCTTCAATCTCACGGAATGGCGGGGCTACGGCACCGCCGGCGTGATCCTCAAAGTTCTTGATGGCAGCGCCGACGTTCACGACTTCTGCATCGATGTTCCCAGGCCGCTCTGCGGCAGTGCCGGCTTCGTGGTCCAGGAGACATCGGATGCTTCGCTGATCGACACCTACACCTTTGATGCCACGACGACGACGTATACGCTTTACGTTGACAGGTCGTTCAATCAAGTCCAGGTCGACTACGATCGGGTGGAAGCCGGGTGTCCCACCTTCGCGATCAACAACATCAGCTATACCGAAAAGACGAGCATCAACGCGGATCTGCTGTTCGATGTGACGGCGGTCGATGCGGACGGCGATGCGGCCACGAGCAACCTTCAGGTCGATATTCAGTGCCACGCGGCGGGGATGGACGCCTTCATATTCGCCGCCAGCCCGGACAGCCCCGCGCCGCCGGTCGGCGCCAGCGCTCCAGCGCCCGATGTTAGTCCGATGTCAACGAGTAGCCACGAGGACGCGGCGTTGTCTCAGGCAATCTTGCCCTTTGTAGACGGCGGAACGTCCGGAACGACCGAGCAGTCCTTTCATTTCGCGGAGCCTTCGAGCCTTGAACAGCAGGGAGCTTCGTCCCCTCTACAATTCGATCAAAGCCTCGCGTGGTTCGGCCGCCAGGCCGATTCCGCTGGATTTCAGCTGGCACAAGGAGTTGCAGCTGGTGGAACGCCGGCAGTTGGGCCGGTCCCGGAGCATCAAACAGATTTCTTCCCGGACCATACGCCGGACGCCATCGTGATCCATCCGCTACACGATCTGATCGTGTAGCGATCCCTTCGTGTAGCGATCACTTGGGCGCGTGGCCGGCATTCCGGCCCGCGTCGGACGTTGACGCGGCCCAGCAGCGCTCCTCGCGTCAGTGCCAGCCCTCGCCGGCCTTCAGCGCCGCCGAGAGGCTACGCACCGGGCGCGTCACCAGCGGATCGAGATCGAAGCGCTTTTCCAGCATCTTGAGGATCGACGTGGTGTCGAAGTCCTCATGCGCAACACCCGACTTGTTGAAGCGCTTGGCGATCAAGAGCGTCGGAATGCGAGTGCCCGGGCCCCACTGGTCCGCGGCCTTGGCTTCGGCACCATGACGGTTGAACGGCGGCGGGGGAACGTGATCCCACTGCCCGCCGAACTCGTCATAGGTGATGACGATCAACGTGTCCTTGCCATCCGGCCCCTCGACGATCGCCTTGACGAGATCGACGAGATGCTGGCTGCCTTCGGATTCGCTGGTGTAGCCCGGATGCTCGTTTTCCTCGCCGATCGGCTTGATGAAGCTGACCTGCTTCAGCCGGCCGGTCTTCGCCGCCTGGATGAACTCCGCCTCGTCCTTCAGGTGATCCTTGCGGGCCTGCGTTCCGGGCGCGTAGTTGGCGAAGTAGTTGAACGCCTGATGGTGGTACTGAAAATCCACGTCCGGGCAGTTCGGGAACACCGCCGTGGAGACATGGTTCGGGTCGGTGCAGGTTGTGCCGTTGCCGTTGGTCCAGCCCGAAGCGCCGACGTCACCGTTGGCGTTCGACCAGCCGCCCGAATACCAGGCCCAATCGATGCGCTTTGCCGACAGCCGATCTCCGATGTTCGGCGTGTGCAGCGGCGGCAGGCGCTTGATGTCGGCGGTGCCCGGGGAATAGGGCTGATAGAACGGCTGCGTGGTGTTGACCGCGTAGTCGCCGCAGGCGAGGCCCGCCGGCAGTCCGGCCTGATTGCACTTCGCCGTCAGCTGTGCATCCTTCACGGTCGAGAGCGGCGTGTAGAGCGGCGTGCTGGTCGGCATGCCGTTGGCATCGACGATCGAGTGGAAGTCGTTGGCGCTGCCGTCATTCAGGGCACCGACGAACTGGGGCGCCGCCGCGGCGACCAGGAACTGGTGGTTGAGGAACGAACCGCCGAAGGCGCCCTGGAAGAAGCTGTCCGCGATGATGTAGTTCGGCGCGCCGTGGCCGTGGAGATAGCTGTAGATCGGCAGCTTCTTGGTGTCGTAATAGCCCATCACCAGACCCGCCGCATCACTGCCGGTCATGTAGCGATTCTGCCGGCCGCCGTTCAGCTGATACTGCTCGCTGTAGAAGCGGTGCACGATGTCCGCGGTGCAGCCGCCGGGCGCGCCGGTGCCGTTGAGGAAACCGTGAGCCGCGAAAGCGCCGAGCGGCTTCGGGCAGGTGGTGGCCGAGGTCGGAATGAACTCGTTGATCTCGAACGGCTTGTTCTTGAAGGCGCTCAGGATCGCGACCGTGCCCGTATTGTCGGTGCAGCTGGTCGGTTGCGGCGACGGAGAGGTCAGGTTGACGTCGTTCTGCAGCAGGCAGGCATAGACGGTCTGGTTGTCCTGCCGAACCTGCAGGGTGTGCGCCTGATCGGCATAGGATGTGCCGTTGATCCGGTCGCGGCCGACATCGCCCCAGTGACCGTAGAGGTTATCGAAGCTGTGGTTCTCCTGATAGATGACGACGATGTGCTTGTACTGGTGCACGCCTTCATGGCCGCGATCCCGCAGATCGCGCAGCTCTTCCCTGATCTCGTGCTTGAACTCATCAACGATCTTTTCGACCAAATTCTCTGCGTTTGCTACCGGCGAGATGGCAACGGCGCCAGCAACAACCGCGAGCGCCGGAATGGCTCCCCAAAGCCGCATAGTGCTCTCCTGATTTAGAAAGAAATAGAAATGGAGCTACACGCTATGCAAAACACATTTCGCGGGGATGACTGTTTTTCGACGCGCGCACAAACGCGCGGAAAGATGCTCGCTCACCAACAGAATTTCATCCTGTCAAACGCAGACCGCGTTGCGGTGCGCCGATCGAGCGTCATCAAACCGCAATCAAAATTCGTCTATCCAGTCAGATGGTCATTGATCCTGCCGACAGGAAACTGTCACCTCCGTGACATCTTCCAACGCACGGCAGCGCATATGCATTTGTGACAGGGGCGTTTTCGCGCGATGGCTTGGGATATTCTGGCGTCCGGCTCCGGAAAACATCGTGCGACAGCTGCCGATCGCGGCGTCAGACCGGCACGGGTCGCGTGGCTGGCGCTCGTCGTTGCCCTGCTCCCGTTGCGCGCGTCGGCGTTCCCGCTCGGCGGCGACCAGACTGTACTGCCGGCCGGCACCGAATTCTCCGAGGAGGCGCTGGCGCGGCCGCGCGAACTCTTTCATTCCGAAGCCGTCGGCGGGCGAAAGTCCTATTTGGTCAATCTCGGCGATCTTGCGTTCAACTCGCCTTCCATCCTGGGCGGCAAGGCGCGTCAGGCCGAGATGAGCTGCGGCACCTGCCACGTCAACGGCGCATCGAACCCGAAACTGTTCGTTCCGGGCGCATCGTCCCGCCCCGGCACCTTCGATACGACCAGCCTTGTCTTCAACGCGAAAACGTTCAACAGCATCCTCGATCCGGTCAGGATTCCGAGCCTGCGCGGCGCCCGCTTCCTCGCCCCCTACGGACATGACGGGCGCATCACCTCGCTGCGCGACTTCGTCTATAATGTCATCGTCAATGAATTTTCCGGTCCGAGGCCGCGCGACGAGGTTCTCGACGGCCTCGTCGCCTATATCAACGATATCGACTTCCTCCCCAATCCGAAGATTGCGCCCGGCGGCAGGCTTGTCGCGCAGGCGAGCCTGGCCGAGCGCCGCGGCGAGGCGCTGTTCTTCAAGCCGTTTCCGAAGCAGGCCGAGCTGAGCTGCGCCGGTTGTCATGTTCCGGGCGGTACCTTCAACGACCAGATGCGCCACGACGTCGGATCCGGTGGACTGGTGAAGACCCCGACTTTGCTGAACGCCAACTTCAACGCCCCGTATTTCCACGATGGCCGCTACGACAGCTATGAACAGGTGGTCGATCATTTCGATCGTGTGTTCGACCTCGAACTGTCGACCCAGGACGCCCAGGACCTTGTGGCCTATCTGAATGCGGTCGGCGACGGCGAACGCCCGTTCGACAAGGACGGCGTCATGCTCCGGATGAAAGAGGTGCTCGAGCTCGCGAGCGTCCTCGAGGTCGCGATCCCGGCTGCCGACACCGCGGTGGTGTCACTGGCCGTGACCGGGGTCGGGGCCGAACTGCGCGAACTGACCGAGCGCATCCCGGACATCAGGAACACCGCGATCGGTGGCAAGGACGAGCGGCTGGCGGCGCGCGCGATCCTGAAGGACCTCGTTCTCACCTTGCGCCGCATCGATCTCGACGTCGCCGCCGGCCGTATCGACGATGCGATGGCCGAATATCGCAACTTTGCGCAGCTGGTGCACTTCGACGTACCCGTCGCCCTGAAAAAGGCCGAACCCTGGTCGCTGTTCAACAGCAACGTGCATCAGTCGCACTACACAGCGCTCGGCCGGATTCTGCCGGTAACCAGCCAGCAGTCGCAGTAACGGAGGGCGTGCTCACTGCGAAGCCGACGGCTCAACCCATACGTCGCTCTGCTGGATCCGACGGATCAGCGCTTGCGGGTCGAACTTGCGCAAGCCTGCGGGAATTTCAAACGTTTGCGCCGCC
This sequence comes from Bradyrhizobium sp. USDA 3256, assembly GCF_054058275.1. Classification (NCBI taxonomy): domain Bacteria; kingdom Pseudomonadati; phylum Pseudomonadota; class Alphaproteobacteria; order Hyphomicrobiales; family Nitrobacteraceae; genus Bradyrhizobium; species Bradyrhizobium sp. USDA 3256. Next base: position 8,602 of record NZ_JBSSAE010000002.1, on the reverse strand, counting down.
TGTGGCTCGTCGCGGATGTGATCGGCAGCGATCACCGTCCCATCCGCGGTCCTGATCCGTACCGGAAATCTGCGCGCGCGGTCGATCCACCCGACAAAGCTCAAACCGGACGGCGCGGCGATTCGAAAGACGTCGGTATCGTGCCCCGCGATCCTTTCCTCTCCATCGCGCTGGCAGTGCCACGTTGCGAGGTCGATCGGCGCGGACAGCAGCGCCATCGCCAGCCATTGCCGGCAGGGATCATCCGGATCGACCGGAATGAACATCCGGGTGAGCGGGCTCGATTGCCGCGCGTCCATGTAAACCCGTGCGGCCGGACGGACGAAATAGGCCGCGGGCTTGCCCGTATCGATCAGGAAGAAGCCGTCGGGTAGCGCGCTTGTCTCGATCCGTGCTTTTCCGCCGGAGACCCGCAAGGCTCCCATGGCGGTTGCCGTGTCGTCCTTGTTCGCGACGAGGTCGGCGGAAAACTGCTGTGCCATGGCCGGGATCGCCGCGCCGGCCAGGATGGCAACGGCAAGCAGGCCGGCCGCGACGCTCCTGCTGATCGGGCACGTCTTCTCGTTGCGTTTCATCGCATGTCTCCGGTCGATCAGGTGGTGGGCGGGTAGAACAAGACAGCGCCGACCGAACCATTGGTTCGATCGGCGCCGGCCTTGGATGGAGTCAGGACCTCGCTGCGGGCGAGAGCTTGATCACTCGGTGTAGGACAACGTGACCGGCTTGCTGAAGTCGAACGCGTCGAACATGTCAGACAATGCCGGGCTGTTGGTCGGAATGTACTCGTTGTTCTTCGAGTAGGTCGGGTTCGGCAGGTTGTCGCGGCTGCGGTTCGTGAGCGGCTGGAGAGCCCAGTTGCGCTCGATGAACTTCAGCAGCGAAACGTGGTCGGCGTAGTTGTGGTTGACCTTGCCGCCCGTCGAATAGGGCGAAAGGATCAGGGTCGGAATGCGCGGTCCGTCGCCGAAGAAGTCGATGGACTGCTGGTAGCCGGAGTCCCAATAGCCGCCGGCCTCGTCCCAGGTGATGAAGACAGCGGTTTCAGCCTTCAGCTCCGGATTGTTGTCCAGCGAGTTGAGCACGTTCAGGACATAGGCCTCGAACAGGTCAACCTTCGAGCTCTGCGGATGACCGTCGAGCAGGCCGTCCGGCTTGCCGAACGACACCGCGGGCAGCGTGTTGTTCTGGATCGCCGTGATCAGATCGGCAGTGTCCTTCATGTGAGCCTGACGCAAGGCCGGGTTGGCCATGATCGAGGTCGCATACTGGAACGGATTGCAGATCTGGCAGTAGGCAACACCGAGCGCGTGCGCCGGATCGGCGACCGCGGCGGCGCTAAGGTTGGGGTTCGACGGATTGGCGGCAACCGCGGCGTTCGAAAGCGCCACGGCGTCGTTGAACGCGCCGCCGTAGAACGCCCAGGAGATGTTCTTCTCCATGAGCGCATCGCCGATCGTGCGAACCGACGACGGCGGCACGTTGTTGCCACCCGACAGCGCGCCGTTCGGCAGATAGCCCGGGTTGACGTTGTTGAGCATGTAGTAGTGGTTGGGCTTGCAGTTCGGCTCCGCCGCGTACGGCAGATTGTTGAGGTAGGTGACGATCGGCTTGACGCCGGGCTGGAACACGTCAGAGCAATTGCTCCAATTGCCGTCGACGGTGTAGCGGTTGACCGAGCCCGCGACCGGATTCGGATTGGCGATCAGGTTGGCCGGCGGCGTCACCGGATTGCCCTTGCCGTCGCTCCAGAAGGCCGCATCGCCGGTACCGAGCATGAAGTGATTCGCGCCGGTGCCGCCGTGGAACGACTGGTGGAAGTTGTCGCTCAAGGTGAAGCGGTCGGCGAGCATCTTCAGGACCGGAGCCTGACCCTGCTGGGCGTTGTAGAAGCCCATCGAGTTGGCCATGCTCTTGTTGGACGCCGAATAGGTCGCCATCACGAACGGGAACAGGTCGTTCAGGCAGCCCGAATTGTTCTTCTTGGTGGCATTGGCGGCGCTGCAGTCTTCCTGCTGCCAATCCTGATAGAAGCGATGCGTCGAGTCGCCGGTGTAGTCGTCGTCGCTGATCTGCTCGCCCTGCAGCTGGAACGGTCCGTTCAGACCGCCGGCGCCGGGAATGCGGGTATCCAGCACGCCGGTCGGCAGGCCGCTGAAGCCGGTGGTGAGGATGTCGAGATCGGCCGGATCCATGTCCTTCTCGACGCTGGCTTCGGCGATCGTCTTGAACGGAGCGCCGGTGTCGCTCTGCGCGGTCGGCGTACCGGCCGTGTTCGGCTGCGGCATCGGGTTTGTCGCGTTGTAGGGCGACTTCGCGATGGTCGGTGCGCCGATATAGTACAAGGGCTGGCCCGCGACCGAGGACTGCTGCGCCTGCGCAAAGTTCGGTCCCGGCGTGCCATCTTCGTTGACGATGCCCTTGGACAACAGGTTGGAGATGGTCTGCCCCTTGCCCTTCGGCTTGTAGATACCGAAGGTGTGATCGAGGCCGCGGTTCTCACCGATCAGGATGATGACGTGCTTGATCGGCGACGCGGTCTTTACGCCGTGATCGCCGTCACCATGATGGCCATGGTTCTCATGCTTCGCACGATCGCCCTCTTCGTGCGCCTGGTGATTGTGATGCGGACGCTTGTCCCAATCACTGCGGCCGCCAGGATAGTGAGCGGCATATGCGGCTGTTGCGACGAGCACCGTTGACGCGATGCAGAGCGCGGTGCTGGTTCGCCAGTGCTTTTTGTAATTCAAACTCATTGTCGACCTCAGGGTGTTTGCGGTTAGCAACACACACTGCTTAGTGCGACAATATGACGCATGGTTTTCGCTTACATGAAAGCGCGCAAGAAATTTCGAAACGTTCAAATATTTTCTGAGGAGACATCTGCCGCGCGCCGCATCTCCACGATTCAACGATGCAACTATTGATCGAAAATTGATCGAGCATCCGCGCCGCGGCACGGATCGCAAAATCACTGCAAAACAAAGCAATCAATGCGAAAGGTGCTTGGAGCGCATCACCTGGCGAAGCGCAGCATAATGCTGATCATGCACGTCTTGATTGAAGAGCGACCATGGCTCGGCGCTGGCCAACAGCGCGGGCACTGCGGCAACCATCAGATTGCGATAATTCCTGAACTCGGTCGCGGCATCCGCGTTGCGCCCTGCTGCAACCGCCATCTCGATTCGCCGCAGCGTGAGAACGAGCTCCTTGAGGCCGCTGCGCGCTAGCACGCGCTGCTGCTCGCCGCCCGAGACGCTGGTGTTCTTGCGATCGGGATATTGCTCGGTCAACTCGCGCAGCTCGCGGCCGATCGTGTCGACCGCCAGCGCGACGATGTCGTTGTCGCCGGCCGGAATCGCGGTCGCGAGCACCGTCGAGAAATCGTTGATCTCCTTCAACGTTGCACCGGCGCCGTCGCGTTCATAGGGCTGCACGCCGTCGCCGACCGCCGTGAGATAGGCGACGAGGTCGTCCTTGTCCTGCGCCGAGAGGTCGAGCTGAAAGGTCCGGCCGAAATAGTCGACAACCTGGTTGTAATTGTCGAAACGGCCGTCGTGAAAGTACGGCGCGTTGAAGTCGGCATTGCGCAGCGTCGGCGTCTTGAACAGGCCGCCGGAACCTACGTCGTGCTGCTGGTGATCCACAAAGCCGGACGACGGAACGTGGCATCCCGCGCAGCTCAATGATGGATCGTGCGGGAACGGCTTTGCGAACAGCGCTTCGCCGCGGCGCTCCGCGTCGCTGATTTTGCCGGCCAGCCGTCCGGCGGGACCAAGGCTCGGATTGGGCAGGAAGTCGATGTCGTGAATATACGCCACGATCGCATCGAGCGTTGCCGGCGACGGCTCGGGACCTGCGAACTCGTTGGTGATGACGTTGTGGACGAAGTCGCGCAGCGAGGCGAAGCGGCCGTCTGCGCCGTAGGGCGCAAGATAACGGGCGCCGCGCAGGCTCGGGATCCGTACGGGATCGAACGCCAGATTGTTGGCCTTCGGATTGAACAGCGGACCGGTGGTGTCGAACGTGCCGGGCCGGCTCGACATCTTCGGCATGAAGAATTTGGCGTTGTTCGCGCCATTGACGTGGCAGGTGCCGCAGCTCACGCCGGCCTGCCGTGCCACGCCACCGAGCAGCGCCGGCGAATTGAACGCGAGATCGCCGAGATTCACCAGATACGACTTGGCTCCGGTCCGCTCGGACTGGAACACCTCGCGCGGCTTGTCGAGCGCATCCTCGTTCAGCTCGGTCGCGACAGGCAGCACGGTCTTGTCACCGTCGACCGGAAACGCCACCGCACGCCCGAACAGTGCCAGGGCGATGACACCGGAGAGCAGCGCGGCCAGACGCAGGTGAAGCGATGTCATCGCGCCTGGGCCTCCAGTGTCGGCCGCTGCAGCCCGAGCTTTGCCGAGGCGCTCTGCAGCGCAACCACCAGTTCCTCACTGGTCTGGCGCAGTTCGGCAATGTTGACACGCGGCAGGTCGGGCGTGGCGACAATCGCTTCGAGCTGCTCGATCCGGTTGGTCACCATCTCGTCGAGCTTGCCGTCGACCGTGTTGAGCGCGGCCGAGAAGATCGTGTGGTAGGCGAAGTCGATGCCGGCGATGTTGTTGCGCATGTCGTCCAGCGAGGTGCCGCTGATGCGCGACTCGCCGCCATCGGCCTTGCTCTCTCCGACTTCGTAGGCGAGCCGCACCGTGCCATCCAGAAGGCCCTGCGGCGTCAGCTTGATATCCTTGAGCTTGCCGTGGAGATCGTTCAGATGCTCGGCAAGGCCGGTCGCATCGGTGGCAACGTCGGTGCTGGCAGCTCCGAACAGTTTCGCCTCGATGGCGTGGAACCCGCTGTCCGCGTTGGGCCAGGCGTCGATCTGCGCATCGAGCTCAGGCACGAAGCCTGCGGTGAACACCTCCGAGCGCTCCCAGCCGGCGCGCGCCGACAGCCAGGCCTTCTTCGCTCCGGGCAAATCCGCCGCCGCGGCGCGCTCGCGAAGCGCACGCGCGCCTGTCAGCGCACTGGCGACGCCCTCGATCAAATATGGCCGGTAGCGCTCGGCGCCCTCCTCGAGAGCACCGGCATTCGCGCCGCGCACGCCTGCGAACGCCGCCAGCAAAGCAAGGCACGCCGCCACTTGCATCTTGTGCATAGTCAACCCACTCGTCTGCCACGAAGGGCTCGCGGCATGTAGCGGGGCGAACTATTGTCGGTATCCTATGCGGATTTGTGACAGCGCGGACTTTTTGTCGCATCTTTTCTGCTCCGCGATCGTCGATGACGATCACAATTTTGCAAACTCGTTCGCGCTGCTGCAGACGGATTGAAATTGGACTGTTCAACGCGCGTGAGTTGTTGCAACACAACGTCCGCATCTGTCACACTTGTCCGTCGCCATGCAGATTGATCGCGAAGCCCTCTATCTTATCGGATCTTACGGCGCGCTTTGCATGTTTTGCTGCGCCGTGGCGCTGATCGATCTTCGCCACGGCATCATCCCCAATTGGCTGAACCTTGCGATCGCGGCGCTCGGTCTCGCAAACGTCGTCGTCGCCGAAGGCACGATGGCCGCCGTCACCGCCATGGGAATCGCGGTGCTGGTCGGCATCGTGTTCCTGCTATTGCAGCGTCTTTACTTCGCCTTGCGGCAAGTCGACGGATTGGGACTTGGCGACGTCAAGTTTCTCGCCGCCGCGGCGATCTGGGTCGGCGCGACAGGGATTCCGACCTTGCTGCTGATCGCGGCACTCGCGGCGCTCGGTGTTGCCGGCGGCCTGCAACTCGCCGGCCACGAGATGAAGCGCCAGACCTCGATCCCGTTCGGCCCGTTTCTGGCGCTCGGGCTTCTCGTGACGCCGGCCCTTCAGAGCTGGCTCGCGTTGAACTAGTCTAGCATCTCGGTCCGACGCGCGGTCACATCTGGCGCCGCGCGGCCAAGGGCTTCCTCTCCGTGCTGACCGGAACCAGGCGGACATCGCCGCTCTCGTCGCCGCCGGGCTGGGGCAATGTGAGCACGGCACCCTGATCGTCCTTCTGCATCGTGACTTCGCGGCCGTTGATGGACCGCAGCTTCCATCCCTGGAAGTCATCGCCGATCTTCAGCCGCAGCGCCGTCTTGGTCGACTGATCGAGAAAGATCCCGAAGCTTTCGTCATCTCCCGCGATGGTGCCGACCAGCGACAGCGGCGGTGGCTCGATCGCGACCTTGCGCGGCGGCGGCGCTGGCTTGCTGACCTCCGGTTCCGCAACGACGGCAGGCGGCGGCCGCCGCGACGGCGAGAACACCGGCCGGTCGCGCGTGTTGGACAGCGTCTTGAGCGGGATGCCCCACAGCGGATTGGCGCCGAGCGGCCGGGGCGTCGGCGCTGGCGACGGGGTCACCCGGACCGACGTCACCGGTTCGGACGGTGGCGGTGAACTCAGCACCGGTCCGCCGAGACGGGTATCGTCGAGCATCCCGGCGTCCAATGCATCGCCGGACGGGGCAGGCACCGCAGCCGGCGCCGAATAGGCCGACACCGCCAACAGCACGATGGTCGCTGCGAAGCGTCGCATCATTTGGCTCCTCGCCATTGTCCGGAGACGCCGAGCAGCACGCGCAGCTTGCCGGGATCGGCGCCCTTGGCGGCCTCGTCGGCGACCGGTTGCACGATCAGCTGGTCGATGAACAAAAACGGCATGCCGGCTTCCAGATCGTAGAGCACCTGCTGCAATTGCGCCTGCTCGATCTCGCTGCTCGCGACCATGCTGATGAAGCCGGCCTTGGCCGGCGCGTTCGGAACATCGAGCTGCGTCGACAGCACATTGCCACCGGCCTTGATGACCGCGCCCGACACGCGTTGCAGCAAGGTGGCGCCGGCCACCGTGACGGTCGCGCCCTCGAGATAGGCCGAGCCGGTCGGCATCGCCGGCTGACCGGGCGCGGCGTTCGCCCTGGATCGCCCTTCCAGTTGCTCCAGCATTCCGGCCGCTGCCGCAACATCGCTGCGCAGGCTGATGATGTCCGAGAGGGAGGAGATGACGACGAAGAGCAGTAGCACGAACAGGCCGAGATAGCTCGCGGTCGCGACCATTGGCGAGGTGCTGACAGCCGTCAGCGATCGGGATGCTGCGCTCATGAGCCGGACCCAAAATAAGCAGTGATGTTGGCCTCGACGTGGAACCGCTCGGCCGATTCATTCGCCGCGCGCGTCGTCGGCGCGAAAAACGTCGCGCGGGTGAATTGCGGCGACTGCTCCAGCAACCGGATCAGGGATGGCGCATCCTGCGTCAGTCCCACCACCTGCACCTTGTTGCCCTCGATGCGAAGCTCCGTCACATAGGTCGTGTCGGGCAGCACGCGCGAGACCGCTTCCAGAACCATGACGCTCGACGGCGTCGTCTGCTTGCGCTTGGCCAGCAGGCCGAGCCCGGACGAGTCGACATTGGCATCGAGACGCAGCGCGGCGCGGCGCTGCGCGATCCGGTGTTGCAGGTCGTCCTGCTCGGATTGCAGCCACCCGCCGAGATAGATGTTCAGCAGCAGCGAGACTGCGGCCGCGGCCGCCGTCGAGACCAGGCCGACGCGCAACAGGCGCGGAACCGAGGGCCCGGCAAGGCCGCGCAGCGACCTGTCGAGCAGCGTCACCCGCTGCGCGGCGCCGTCGCCGCCAACCGCCGGCGCGAAGACCGCGACGGAGGCGGCGCCGAGCATCCTCGCCATCCGGATCAACGGATCGACCTTCGTCGCCGCGGTCGCGCCGAACGCGACTTCAATGCGGTCATTGGCGATCAGCTGCGGCGAACTCCAGCCAAAGACGGCATCGGCGGCGCTCCATGGTGTCAGCCGGTCGACCTGCGCGCGGATCATGCCGTCGAGGAAGTCGCTTGCCTGGCTCGGGAAATCGAGCACGCGGCTGACGATCTGATCCGATCGCAAACGCACCTCGACGCGGCTGCCGTCGAACGCGCTCTTCCAGTCGGCCGGCAGCGGAGGCTGCGGCGCATCGTGATCGAGCCGGAACGAAACCGGCATCGAAGGCGAGCCGTCCTTCGAGACCGCGAGGCGGGCGGTGAACGTGCCGTCGCCATTCTCGTCGAGCTCGATGCTGCGCCGGCGCATGAACCTGCCGGCGACGCCGTCGACGGCGGTCGCGACCGCGCCGATCCATTGCTCGAACCATTGTCGCGCCTCGGCAAGCATTGCCATCATCCTCTCTTGCGCAGCAGAACCGGGTTTCGCGGCTCGACGTCGTTTTGCCAGGACAACACCCGATAGGGCTCGACCTTGTCACCGAGTGCGATCACCGCCTCGGATGTGGTGCGGTGACCGTTGCGGAAGCGGATCGAGATTGCGATCCGGTAGCACGGGCTCTGCGCCGTCGATGCCGCGCTTTGCTGGTTTGGGGCCTGCGTTGCGGCAGCGATGCCGTTCGGCGAAGCCGGGCGCGCGCCGAAGCCGTCCTGGTCCTTGCCCGATACCCTATCGACGGCGAGAGCGACTTCCGGTGCGGCGATGGTCGGATCAACATCCGGACCGCCGTTGAACACCGTCACGAACGGCAACACGCGATCGACAAACGCTTCGGGGATGCCGGCGACCAGCGCCAGCTCGTTGACATGGGTGAAC
>NZ_JBSSAE010000001.1:0-307559 GCF_054058275.1 Bradyrhizobium sp. USDA 3256 | reverse complement strand
TCCATCGCTGATCGCGTGACATCAGAAATCGCCATCATGATCCAATTCACGAAGGCCGCCTGCATTCCAACAGCAGACGCTCAGAAATGCTCGCTGTTGTGTTTGTCGGATTTGCGCATCGAGGGCATGAACCGCAATATCGTTCTCGTCTTTATCACTGCCTCTGGCGGCAAGAAGATGCGCGAGGCAGGCTTGGCGAGATTTGCCAACATCGTCTTTGCCGATCGTAGCTTGCTCGAGAAAAGGCGCGCGATGCGCCTATCCGCTGAACGCGCGTCGATGTTGCAAGCCGGATTCGCCACCTCGGGTGAGAAGCCTGAGATCATGGCGACGCGGGTCGGCGCCGAGTATGCCGAAATAGATTATTCAAGATAGACGGAGGGGAGGGTGAAAGTCTGGCTCGGTATTGGTGCGCTCCTTCTAGCGCTCATCGTTGGCGCGCAGTTCATCACCATCTTTGTTGTCCAGCCTGTTGGCGCGTTACCCGAGGGGCGGACCGTCGTCATAGCTCGCCTTACAAAGCTGAACTGGGGCTGCAATCCTGTTTCACATTGATTTTATTGTATTTTTCGGCCAAGCGAGCTGCGTTTGTGTGGCACCCTTGTGGGGCGATCTCGCGCCGACAATTACCATACTTGGATCGATATGCCACACACCTCGTCGCGGGTCAGAGCCACTTCGGCTCCGACGCCGCACACTGCTCCGCATTAGTCCTTGGCGGCCGCAACCGCCTTGATCTCGATGATCAGGCCTGGACGCGCCAGGCCAGCAATGTCGAGGATCGTCCATGTCGGGAACGGCCCCGGCACGTACTTCTCCTTGACCTTCATGAACTCAGCCAAGTGGGACGTCAGCCCCACGTGGTAGGAGACTAACTCAACAAGGTCGCCCATCTCGCAGCCGGTCTCCTCGAGCACCAACTTCAGCCGCTCGAATGCGTTGACGAACTGCTGCTCCGGCTTCTCCGGGATCGTGCCATCGGGGTTGAGGCCGATCTGGCCAGCCACGAAGACGAGACCGCCGGCCTTCACCGCGGACGAATACTGAAACTTGTCAAAGATCGAGCCGCCGCCGGCTGCGGCGAACATCGGATTCTTGGAGGCGTAGGTCTTCTTGGTCATGGAACATCCTTGCTTCGATGGGTGGTTCAAAGGCGGGTGCCGGGCGTCAGTTCGAGGCCGAGCAAGAGGCGACCGTAGGCCTCGGAGATCGGCTCGGGCTGAAGTAGGAAATGCGAACTCATCGCGTGGATGTCGCGGAACAGGCGCTCTATTCGCGTGCCTTCAGGTAGCAGCGATCCGCCCAGCGACGCGAACAGTCGCTGCGCCGAGGTGAGCGCCTGCCGCGATGCAATGGCGACCTTCGTCCGGCTGAGACCTCTCTCCTCGAGAGACAGACTTCCGCTCGCACGGATTTGCCTCTCGATTGATGCCGTCTCGGACAACAGAAAATCGCGCAGAAAGCTCATGTTCGCCGCGCTGGTCCCGGCATCGACCTGGGCAATCTTGTCGTTGATCTGAGCCTGTTGGTTGCCGGAGCTGATGCGGCTGCGCATGATCTTGATGGCTTCCTCGCTGCAGGCGCTCGCGACGCCGAGAGTAGGGGCGAGGACCGACATGGCATTGGCCGTGTTCAGCGGGAAATCGTAGACGGGCTCGGTGTTGGGGCAGGTGGGGTGCTTCTTCCCAGCCTGAAGCTCGGCCCAGCTCATGAAGCGATGTGAGGGTACGAAGGCTTTGGTGAGCGCGACGTTCTTGCTCCCCGTGCCGCGCATGCCCATCACGCGCCAACTCTGATGATCGATCGTGAATTCCGATTGAGGCACCAGCACTACGTGCGGGGCGGGCGCGCCACCCTTGTCGGTGATGTTGATGAGAATGCCCAGCCAGTCGGATACGTCGACGCCGGATGCGTATCGCCATCGACCGCTCAGCACGATTCCATCCTGTGTCGGCTCGACGACGATGTCCTGGCCGACGCCACCGGTCAGCATCGGCACGATCGGAGAAACGCCGTCGGCGAAGACGTCCGCCTGAGCTTCCGCGGAGAACTTGCCCAGCATGATGATGTTGGCGCTGGTCAATCCAGCGAGCCAGGCGCTCGACGAGCATCCTCGCCCGACGTGAAAGGTGGCCTCCCAGGCATATTGCGGTGAAGCTCCGTAACCGCCGAAGCGGGACGGCCGCATCAGATCGAACACGCCCGTCTCGAACAGCCGTTCCGCCACGTCGGCTGGAATCCGGCGAGCGTCCTCGATCCGGCCTGCCTGCTCGTCGAGCCACGGAACGAGCGCTGCAGTCTTCTCGATCACCTTTTCGGGCCCCGCTTCGATCGAAGCGGAGCCGGCGGTCCGTTGGGCCAAGGCCATTGCGATTGTCTCCTCTCGCGCTAACATTCCTCCGAAGTATCGCTACCGTGCCTGGCCCGCTGTATCGCCGGATACCCGTAGGTCGTTCATTTCGAAGAATCGACGGATGTCCCAAATGACTAAGAAGCCCGCCGCTACCTGGCGAATGACCGACGCGCTGGCTGCCAAGCTGCAGTCGTTCGAGGGAAAGGTGCGGTCGCGCCGATATGCCGAGGGCGAGCAGCTCTACCGGCAGGGCGAGGTCAATTCCTGCTTCTACTTCGTGAAGTCCGGTCTGGTTCAGGTCTCCATCTTCCGGCGAGACGGCACGGAGGTCGTGCTCGAGAATATGGGTCCGAACGCGCTATGCGGAGAAGGCGCGGCCTTCGACGGGCTGCCGCGGTTCTCGAGCGCGGTGGCCGTCGAGACGACCGAGGCGCTGGTGTTCGACACGGCCCGCATCGAAGGACTCATGCGCGAAGACCCGGAGTTCGCACTGGCGTTGCTACGCTTGACCAGCCTCAAACAACGAATTCTTGCGCTCCGGCTCGAGCATCTGGTCTCCAACGATCCAGAGGAGCGGATCCTCGAGCTGCTCGGCCGCCTGAGCGAGATGTTTGCGGTCGATCACGAACGGGGCCGCAAGATTCTGACGCACCTTACCCACGAACAGATCGCCTCGATGACGGGCACGTCCCGCGTCACCGTGACCCGTACTCTCGGAAGATTGCGCGAGAGGGGACTGCTTTCGGTCGAGGACGGCTTCACGATTCTCATGAAGGACCTGCGCGAGTAGGATCTAGCCCGTCCACCAGAGTTCGTCGATACGGCCAGCGGTCTCGGCGTCTTCGTAGGAGAGCCGCGCGTATTTCCCCCCATGATAGAGCAGCGGGGTCGCCGGCGTCGCCGGACCGAACATCTCTTCGACACGGCCGACGAGGATGCGGTGATCGCCGCCCGGATGTTCGGCGTCCAGCCGGCAACGGAAGGTCGCGTTCGCGCCTTCGATCCACGGCACGGATTCGCTCTCCAGCCATCGCCACGTCGGCTCCGCGAGAGGTCTTCCCGCGTGATGCGTCGAAACGTTCTGCTGATCGGCCGAGAGGATGTTCACCGAAAACGAGCCGATCTTGGCAATCCTCTCAGCCGTCTTGCTGGTCAGCGATGCACAGAACAACAGCAGCGGCGGATCAAGGCTGACCGGCGTCAGCGAATTCACGGTCATGCCTATCGGCGACGTCTCACCGGCCACTGCTATCAAGGTCACGCCGGTCGTCAGCCTGCGGAACAGCGTGCGGAATTCCCGCGTGATTTTTCCTTCCATCGTCCAGTTGCCTCCTGCGAGCTGCCCAATTTTCGGAGCAGAGAGCTACCCGCCCGTAGACGCCCAGTCTGTATCGGGCGGCACAAATCGGCCGATGTATCCTCAGATACAGCGCACACCCTCCGGCGCTGCCACCATTGCTGCGGAAACGGCAACCGCGAGGGAAACATGAGAACGATGACTAGGCGACGGCTCACTGCGCTGGGCGCGACGTTACTGACTGCCGCACTGACTGCCGCATCCATCGCGTCGCCTGGAGCGGCCGTGGCGCAGGAGAAGCCTGAACTGCGCATCGCCGCGATCGTTGCCGTGACGGGCCCCGCATCGGCGCTCGGCGCTCCGGAGCGCAATGCCGTCGAACTCTTCGACAAGATCTGGTCGGCCCGAACCGATCTACCCTTCAAGATCAAGGTCATTTCGTACGACGACGGCTCCGATCCGACTAAGTCGGTCAGCCTGACCCGAAAGGCGATCGAGGAGGACAAGGCGCAAGTCGTGGTCTGCTGCACGACGACCCCGAGTTCCATGGCCATCATCGACACGGTCAGTGCGGCCAAGGTCACGATGATCTCGATGGCATCCTCGGCAACGATCATCGAACCCGCGAGCGCGCGGCCGTTCACCTTCAAGACGCCGACGTCCGACAAGCTGATGCTCCAGCGCACGCTGGACTACATGAAACGGCAAGGCATCAAGAAGATTGGCTTCTTCGGCCTGGAGGACGCGTACGGAGAGGGCGGGCTCAGGGAGCTCCAGAACATTGCCAAGGACTTCGGGATCGAGCTCGCCGCGACCGAGCGCTTCGCCCGCCAGGACACCAACTTCACTCCCCAGGCGTTGCGGCTCAAGCAGGCGGGGCTGGACGCGGTGTATGTGCACGCGATTCCGCCGTCTGCGGACCTCGCCCACGAAGCGCTGAAGCGCGTCGGCTACGCCGGGCCGATCTATCACGGCGGCGGATCGTCCATCAACGCATTCGTCGACATCGGTAAGGCCAGCGTCGAGGGAGCCATTGTCGGCGTGGGCGCGCCGAACGTCTACGACCAGATCAGCAAGGACAATCCGCTCCGTCCCGTGCTGACCAAGTTCGCGGAGCTTTACGACGGCGCCTACGGAAAGGGAAAGACCGATCTCTTTGCCGGCCAGTCGTGGGACGCCATGATGCTGTCCGTCAACGCCTTCCAGTCGGCTCTCGCCGCAGGCGCGAAGCCGGACGACCTCGCCACGATGCGCGTCGCGGTTAAGGATGCGATGGAGCGCACGAAGGATTGGGCGGGCGTGAACGGCGTCTTCAACATCACGCCGACCGATCATCTCGGCCTCGACAAGCGCTCCACCTTCCTGTCGGTGATCAAGGGCGGCAAGTTCGTCCTGATCGAGGAATGATCCCTTGCTGGACACGGTCCTCTTCCTGATTTCGGACGGCGTCACCAACGGCGCCGTCTACGGTCTGCTCGCCCTGAGCCTGATCGTCGTCTACACGGTCACCCGCGTGGTCAACATCGCGCAGGGCGAGTACGTGACGCTGGGGGCGCTCTCGTTCGCGAGCGCGCTTTCGGGATCGTTCAATGGTCTGAGCGCGATCGTCGCCGGCGGGCTCGTGGCTTTCGCACTCAAGGACGTCGCCGATAGGCGGCTGAACAACGCCATGCGTTTGCGGATTGTCGCGTGGCGAGGGCTCTGGATCTTCGCCGTCCTCGCGAGCGCGGCCGTCGCCAATGTCATGCCCGGGTCGTATTGGCTCGCCGTTCTGGCGGCACTCGTCGCCACCGCTTCGCTCGGCACCCTGACGTATCGTCTGACGGTGGAGCCGGTCTCCGGCGCGTCGCCGATCGTGCTGCTGATCGTCAGCGTCGGTGTGTACATGGTGCTGCACGGGGTCGCAGTGGTGATCTGGGGGGCCGAGCCGCGGTCCGTTCCGCCTGTCGTCGACGGCGGCTTCGCGCTGGGTCCGGTATTCGTCACCTATCAGAGCCTCTGGATCTGCCTGTCGTCCGTCGCGGCGATGGTCGGCCTCTATCTTTTCTCGGCGCGCACGTTGATCGGCCAGGCGCTGCAGGCGACCGCGGTGAACAGGACAGGCGCGCAGCTTTGCGGCATTCCCGTCAGCGTCGCCGGCCAATTGAGCTTCGCGATCGGAGCCGGCTTCAGCGCTCTCTCGGGCTTGCTGCTCGCTCCGTTGATTACAGCGAACTACGACATGGGACTGCCGATCGGGTTGAAGGGCTTCGTCGCTGCGGCCTTGGGCGGCATCCTGGAGTATCCGACGGCGCTCGTCGGCGTCCTGCTGGTGGGATTGACCGAGTCCTTCTCAGCCTATCAGGCGAGCGCTTATCGCGACGTCGTGGTCTACCTCATGGTGATCCCGATCCTGCTCTGGCGGAACGCCGCGCGTCCTCCCGAAACTCATGGACATTGACATGCCTTCATCTTCCCAGGCCGAGCAGACATCGGGCGCGCGGTCGTGGCGCACGCCGGGCTCCGCTTCCCTCGTCGTCGCCGCCGCGCTCTTCGTAGCTGCGCTCGTGATTGCCGCTCTCGGTCCGCAATACGACGTGACGCTTCTAGTGACCGTAGGGCTGTCGGCTCTCGCCGCGATGGGGCTCACGTTGTTATTGATCGCGGGACAGGTCTCGCTGGGCCAAGCGGCGTTCATGGCGGTCGGCGCATACGTTTCGGCGATCCTCGCCCGCGACCACGGCGTGCCAGCGGTACTCGCGCTGGTCGCTGGCGTCGCGACGTCCGCGATCATGGGGACGATCATCGGGGCGATCACGCTCAGACTGAAGGGACATTTCCTGCCGTTGGCGACGTTAGCCATCGGCATGGCCTGCAGCGCCGGAATCGTGGCGGCCGGTAACGTGACGGGCGGTGCTTCCGGGTTCGGACAGATCCCGCCCCTGTCGATCGGCTCGTTCCAACTGGTGGACGACCGCGCGTTCGCGATCCTCGTCTGGTCCATCGTCGCGGTCGCGGGGGGTGGGTTCTCGCGACTGCTCAACACCCGGACCGGGCGCGCGATCGCGGCGCTGAAAACGGACATCGAGATGGCGGAGGTGTTCGGCGTCAACGCCACGCGCCTTAGGCTACTGGTGTTTGTCGTGGCAGCCACGCTGGCGGGCCTGTCGGGCGGACTGTACGCCTTCTACTTCAAGTTCATCAGCCCGGCCCCCTTCGGGCTGACTTCGAGCGTGAATCTCCTGATCGCGTGCATCTTCGGCGGCATGTCGCACCCGTTCGGGGCCGTGCTAGGCGCGTCGGCCGTCGCCGCGCTCGAGATGTTCCTCCAGAACGTCGTGGCACGCATGCTCGGACTTTCCGGAAACGTCGAGATGATCGTGTTCGGCGTCGTGTTGATCGGAGTTCTGCTACGCTGGCCGGGGGGCATCTGGTCTGCGCTTCAGCAGTTTTGGCCGACCTTCTCGGTTCCGCGACCAACGCGCAATATCGAACTCACGCCCTCCAAGCGCGGCGCGGACGGTGACGATCTGTTGTCGGTGAAGGGGATCGCGAAGAACTTCGGCGGACTGAAGGCGCTCCGCGACGTGACATTCTCTGTGCCGGCGGACCAGATCGTCGGTCTCATAGGACCCAACGGCGCCGGGAAATCGACGACGTTCAACATCGCGACCGGTCTTCTCTCGCCTTCGGAAGGAAGCGTATCTCTGATGGGCGCAGCGCCCCCATCCCGGGTCTGCGATCTCGTTCATCGCGGCGTGTCCCGTACCTTCCAGCACGTACGGGTCGTTCCGGAGCGGACGGTCCTCGAGAACGTCGCGTTGGGCGCCTACGCGCAGGGTCGTTTGGGCATGATCGCCGGCATGTTCGGCATGGATCGCGCCGAGGAGGCGGCCACCTTCGCCAAGGCCTGGCGGGCACTCGAGATCGTCGAGCTCGAAGACCTCGCCCATCAACCCGCATCGCGCCTTGCGATGGGGCAGGCTAGGCTGCTGGAAGTCGCGCGCGCCCTGATCAGTCGTCCGAGGCTGCTGCTGCTCGACGAGCCCGCAGCCGGCCTTCGGACCGGCGAGAAGCTCCGGCTCGTCACGCTCCTGCACCGCCTCAAACGCGCTGGAATGTCCGTTCTGCTCGTCGAGCACGACATGGACCTCGTCATGAACTGCGTCGATCGGGTCGTCGTCCTCGATCAGGGCAGGGGTTTGATGACTGGCCTTCCAGACGAAGTACGGCGGGATCAGCGCGTCATCGCGGCCTATCTGGGGACCTGATCATGCCTCATCTGCGCGTCAGCGGACTGAACGTGGGTTACGGCCGGGCGACCGTGCTCGAATCTCTTGATCTCGAAGTGAAGCCCGGAGAGCTTGTAACCGTCTTGGGTGCCAATGGTGCAGGCAAGTCGACGCTGCTGAACGGCCTCATGGGCCTTTGCCCGCCACGCGCGGGGTCCGTCTCTCTCGACGGCGTCGAACTCACCGGCCTTCGTCCGGAGCAGTTGGTCGGGCGCGGCGTGGTCCTGGTCCCCGAGAGGCGCGAGCTCTTCGGCAATCTGCCGGTGGAAGTGAACCTCCGGCTCGGCGGCTACCGGACCGGCGCGCCCGCAGCGTCGCTCGAGAAGATCTACGGATTGTTTCCGAAGCTCGCCGAGCGGCGCAAACAAAAGGCGGCGACCTTGTCAGGCGGCGAGCAGCAGATGCTCGCGGTCGGCCGTGCGCTGATGGCCGAGCCCCGGCTCCTGATGCTCGACGAGCCCTCGATAGGGCTGGCGCCACTGATTGTTCAAGAAATCCTTCGGGTCGTCCATCAACTGAAGTCGGAAGGCTTGACGATCATTCTCGTCGAACAGAACGCGCGACTGGCACTGTCGATCGCCGACCGAGGCTACGTGCTCGAGGTCGGACGAATCGTGCTGCAGGGGTCGAGCGCGGAGCTGGCCGCCGATCCGCGGCTCGGCGAGGCTTATCTGGGGGGCGCATCCGATTATGCCGCGGCGAGGGATCACGTCTATGTCGATTGAGGGCGAAGCCGTCCGGCTCCACGAGCGCTACAAGCGCGGCGAGATATCGCCAGTCGAGGTGACGCGGTCGCAACTCGACGCGCTACCCAGCCTGGACGAAGGCATCAACGCTTTCGTGCTGGTCGACGAGGCCGCAGCCCTGAAGATGGCCCGCGCGTCGGAAGGACGTTATCGCAAGGGGACCTCGCTCGGTCCGCTGGACGGTGTTCCCATCACCGTCAAGGATACCCTGAACGTCGCCGGTTGGCCGACGCGCCGTGGTTCGCGGACCACTTCTGAGGCTGCTGCGATTGACGATGCGGTATCGATGGCCCGTCTTCGGGCGGCCGGAGCGGTTTTCCTCGGCAAGACGACGACGCCGGAGTTCGCCTGGAAGGGACTGACCGAAAGTCCGCCGAACGGCGTCACGACCAACCCGCTCGACCGGGCGTTGCACGCCGGCGGCAGCAGCGGAGGCGCGGCGGCCGCAGCCGCGCTTGGTCTAGGAATCGCAGGCATAGGATCGGACGCGGCGGGCTCTGTCCGCATCCCCGCGGCTTTCTGTGGAGTGGTGGGCTACAAGCCGACGTACGGGACTATACCGCTCAGCCCTTATCCTTCCGCGTTCTGGCAGCTTCCGCACGTGGGGCCGATCACCCGGACCGTCGCGGATGCGGCGCTCGTCGCGACCGTCATGAGCGGCGCGACGGGAGCGGACCCGTCGTCTTTGGGCCAGGTCCCGCTGCGGGACCGCCTTGCTGCGCATCGCGACACGGCGGGGATCCGAATTGGCGTTCCGGCGGGCGTGACCGGCTATCTGGCTCCGGCGGTCAAGGACGCGTGGGAAGACGCTCTCGCGGTCCTCTTTCCAAAGTCATCGGTCACGACCGTCGACATCCCGATCGACGAGTCTCGCGACATAGTCGCCGCCTTCTATCGGCTCGGCTGCGCCTATGCCGTCTCGCAAGTCCCGACAGACCGGCGGGTCGATCTTCATGCCGATATCTTGGAATTCATCGAGCCGGTGATTGGTCTTCATGCTGACAAACTGCTCGCGCTGCAGAGGAGGCGGGAAGAGATCGCGAGCCAGATATCCGCGTTGCTGACCGACAAGATCGATGTTCTCCTCTCGCCGACTATGCCGGGCCTGCCGCCACGCCTGGACGCTGCGGCCGCTGCAGCCTCCGACTGGTTCGCCTGGTGCCCGTTCACGCCGTTGTTCAATCTGTCCCGCGGGCCGGCCGTCTCGGTGCCATGGCGCCACGAAACTGGCGCGTTTCCGATCGGTCTGCAGGTCGGCGCAGCGTCCGGACAGGACGGTGCTGCGCTCGCCGCCGCGGCGATGATCGAAGCGTCTACCGCAGGGCGGTCCCTGCCTCCGTCGCGGACTGCGTCCGATGCCTCCTGACGAAACGGCATCGAGGCCCGTTCGGGGGACGCTGCAGGCCGGCGCCTTGGCGTCGGGCGAAACCGCTCGCCTGTCGTTCTTGAGGGCCGGGCGAGGGCGCCCCGTGATCCTACTCCACGGCTTCGCCTCCCATGCGGCGGACGATTGGGTCAAGACCGGCTGGTTCGATGTCCTCGTCGGAGCCGGATACGACGTTTGCGCTCCAGATCTGCGAGGTCACGGCCGCAGCAGCAAGCCGCTTGATCCCGCGGACTACCGACTGGCCGCGTTCGCGGACGACGTCGCCGGGCTGTGCGTGCTCTGCTGGGGAAGCAAGGAGTTCTCTATCGTCGGCTATTCGATGGGCGCCCACGTGGCGATGACCGTCGCGCTTGCGCTCGGAAAGCGCGTCGAAAAGCTTGTGCTGGGCGGGATGGGCGAGCGGATCGCGGCGACGGTCGGCCTCGCGCCGGAATTTGCGGATGCGCTCGACGAACGCGATGAGGCTCGGCTGGGAGCACTTCCGTCCTACGCCGTCCGTTTCAGGCGGCATGCCGAGTCTCTTCCGTACAACGACCTTTCCGTCCTCGCCGCGTGTCTGCGAGGCCAGTTCGGCCGTTTCGATCTCACTACGCTCTCTTCCGTCGACGCCCCGACGCTGGTCGTCGTCGGGGGAATGGACAAATTGGCGGGCGATCCGGAGACGGTGGCTTCGGCGTTCGCGTCGGGGACCGCCGCGACCGTGCCGGGCACCGGCCACGCGGAAACCCTCGCTAACCCAAATTTCCGGCGGCTCGCTGTTGGCTTCCTCGACGGCGGATCCGCGCAGCAGACGACCAAGGAGATTTCCGCGTGACGACCAGATCTCGAACCTACGATGCGCTGCCGGCCCCGTTCGGCAAGTTCGCCCATGCGACGGTGCTTCCGATCGCGGGGACGAAGCTCGTCTTCGTTTCCGGCGTTACGGCCCGCGAGTCCGGCGCCGTGGATGCCGAAGCGCAGACACGCGTCATCTACGAACGCATCCAGTCCATCCTCGAGGAGGAGGGCGGCGGATTCCAGCACGTGCTCAAGATGAACGTGTTCGTGCTCGACATCCGCGACTATCCCGCCACGAACCGGATCCGGGAGGAATTCTTCACGGGCTTCGATGCGCCGGCAAGCACGCTGGTTGAGGTATCGGGCTTCGTCCGTCCCGACGTGCGGGTGGAGATCGAATGCACCGCCGCGATACCGCAAAAATGAACAGACTTCGGGATATGATGGCCATGCGCGCGCTGACACTTTCGGACAAGTACGACGTCACCGAAGGTACGATCTTCATCACCGGAAAGCAGGCGCTGACGCGGATTCCTCTGCTGCAGCGGCAGCTCGACGGCAAGCGGGGGCTGCGCACGGCGGGCTACATCTCCGGCTATCGAGGGTCTCCGCTCGGGACGGTCGACAGCGAGCTCCTCAAGATCGCGGACCGCCTGAAGGCCGCGGACATCGTGTTTGAGCCTGGTTTGAACGAAGATTTGGCGATGACTGCGGTCTGGGGCAGCCAGCAATTGGACTTCGTGCCCGGCCGCCGTTTCGACGGCGTGTTCGGCATGTGGTACGGCAAGGGTCCGGGCGTCGATCGGTCCGGAGACGCGATCAAGCACGCCAACATGTCCGGCACGCATCCGAACGGAGGCGTCCTGCTGGTCTTCGGCGACGACCATGCCGGCAAGTCCTCCTCGTTGGCCCATCAGAGCGACCTCGCTCTTGCCGCACACGAAGTTCCGATCCTCTACCCGTCGGACACGCGCGACATCTTCAAGTTCGGCCTCGCCGGCATCGCGATGTCCCGCGAGACGGGGCTTCTCGCGGGCCTGAAGCTCGTCAACGAGACGGCGGACTGCACCCAGGCCGTGGAGATCTCGCTCGACGAACTCGCCCCCGTGCTCGATGCAACGCCCCCGGCGCGCGACGACGTCAGCATCCGGGTCGAAATGCTCGCTGTGACCGCGCAGGACCGGCGGATGGTCCGCAACAAGCTGCCGCGGGTGCACGCCTTCACGCGGCGCAACGCGATCGACCGTGTCGTGTTCGGCTCCGACCGTCCCACCCACCTCGGCATCGTCACGGCCGGCAAGTCGTTTCAGGACGTGATCGATGGATTGAGGCTCCTGGGCATCGACGAGAGCGTCGCGCGGCGTCTGGGGATCGGCGTGCTTAAGGTCGGTTTGATCTATCCCCTCGATCCAAAGCCGCTGAACGCGTTCGCCAGGGCGGCGCGGGAGCTCCTCTTCGTCGAAGAGAAGCGCGCTCACATGGAAGTTCAGGCGGCGGCCATCCTGTACCACTCGGACAGGCGGCCCAAGATCTCGGGAAAGGCGACGCCCGAGAACGAGGAACTGCTGCCGGCCGACGAGACCCTCGATGCCGCTACGGTCGCCGTCGCCATAGGTAGGCGCATCCTGGCGACCGCTGCGACGAACGAGCCCGACGTCGTCGCACTGCGGGACGCGCTCGACGGCCTCATCGGGCGGGTCGCCTCGATCCACCAAATCGATGCCGCGCCGTTGGCGCGCCGTCCCGTATTCTGCTCTGGATGTCCGCACAATCGCTCGACCAAACTGCCGGACGGCTCGTTCGGCGTGGCTGGCATAGGCTGCCATGGCCTTGTGCAGTTCATGGACCGCAACCCGCTTCCCTGCACGCATATGGGAGCGGAAGGAGTGAACTGGATCGGACTGTCGCACTTCACCGATACGGAACATGTCTTCGTCAACCTGGGAGACGGAACGTTCTCGCATTCGGGATCGCTCGCGATCCGGGCCGCGGCCGCTTCCGACGCGAACGTCACCTTCAAGATTCTCGCCAACGACGTCGTCGCCATGACGGGAGGACAGTCCGTCGAGAGCGGTCTCTCGGTCGGAGCCATGGTGAGGCAGGTACTGCTCGAAGGGGTCAAGCGCGTCGTCGTGGTGGCCGAGGATCCGGACGCGGTGCGATCCAGCCAATTCCTGCCTGCGGAGGTCGAGCTCGTCCACCGCAAGCAGATGGAGAACGTGCAGCAGGAACTGTGCAGGGTTCGCGGAACGACCGTGATCGTCTACGTGCAGATCTGCGCCACGGAAAAGCGCAAGCGGCGGAAGCGGGGCAAAACGCCCGCGGCTCCGAAACGCGTGGTCATCAACCCTGCAGTCTGCGAGGGGTGCGGAGACTGCTCTGTCGCGTCGAATTGCATGTCAGTGCAGCCTCTCGAAACGGAGTTCGGCCGCAAGCGTCGCATCGACCAGGCCAGTTGCAACGGGGACATGTCCTGCCTAGAGGGTTTCTGCCCGTCCTTCGTGACCATCGAGCACGGAGAGCTCAAGAAGCCTGCTCCCATAGACATCGAAGGGGCTGCGGCGAGACTGCCGGAGCCGGCCGGGCGGAAGCTCGATTCCGGAGCCTTCGGCATCCTGCTCGCCGGCATCGGCGGGACGGGCGTCGTGACCGCCTCGGCCATCGTCGGCATGGCGGCCCATCTGGAGGGGCGTGGCGTCGGCATCTACGACATGACCGGGCTCGCCCAGAAGGGAGGCGCCGTCTACAGCCATCTGCGCATCTTCCCGTCGCCGTCGGGCATGGCACCGATGCGGCTCGGGCTCGATGATGCGGATCTGCTGATCGCAGCGGACGCAGTCGCGGCCGTGCAACCCGACGCCCTGAAGGCGATTCGACCCGAGACTACGATCCTGCTCGATGCGCAGGTGGCGGCCATCCAGACCTTTCACGAAAACGGAAACATCGATCTCGACGCCCAACGTCTCGTTCGCCGCCTTGAGCAGCGGACGGGCCACAAGGCCGTGCGCATCGCGGCGAACGAACTCGCGCGCCGGGCGTTCGGCGATCCGATCGCCGCGAACATGATCATGCTGGGTTACGCGTTCCAGATGGGCACGCTGCCGGTCGATTGGCGTTCGGTGGAGCAGGCGATCCGGATCAACGGCGCGGACGTCGACGGCACGTTGCAAGCATTCCGTCTGGGCCGGCTGTTGTTCGCCGATCCGCAAGCCGCAGAAGCGCTACTGAACGCGGACGAACCGCCGATAGCCACCGCGCCTCCACCCGTGAGCTCCATGGAAGAACGGATGAGCGTCCGCATCGACGCGCTGCGCGCCTACCAGGACACCGCCTACGCGGACCGCTTCCGTTCCCTAGTCGGACGCGTACAGGAAGCGGAGGAGAGGACGTCGCCTGGTTCTCGCAGCCTGACTGAGGCGGTCGCGACGAGCGCTTTTCGCCTGATGGCCTACAAGGACGAATACGAAGTGGCGCGGCTGCTGACGGACGCCACCTTCTGGAGCGGGATTCGGCGGCGGTTTGACGGCGGTTCGCTCAAACTTCACCTCGCGCCGCCGATGCTCTCCGGCAGCGACCCAGCAAGCGGACGTCCACGGAAGATCGCGTTCTCGGCCACCCCGTTTCTGCCGGCGTTGCGGCTTCTCGCGCGTTTCAAGTGGTTGCGCGGAACGGCCTTCGATCCGTTCGGTTGGACGCGCGAGCGGAAAACCGAGAGGCGACTCCGCGACGAGTATTTCGTCACGGTCGAGGAGATCACCAACGCCCTGGACTCCGTCAATCTGGACGCCGCGATCGCGCTCGCGTCCTATCCGCAGGACATCCGAGGCTACGGCCCCGTCAAGGAAGCCTCGATCGCGCGCGTCGAACCGGAGGTAAAGGAACTCAGAGCCCGTTTCGCCGAGCGGTCCCGAAACCATCTCACCTCCGCCGCCTAAAAGCGGTCGGGCGTCCTCAGCAACGTTCAGGCAAAGGAGCACTTGCATGCAGCTAGATCGGAGACGACTTCTGACCGGTGCCGCGGTCATGGCGGTTGGATGGAGAAACGCTGCCGCGGAAGAGAGCTCGCCTCGCTCTGAAGTGGCGAAATCAGATCGTGCGAGGGTCGTGCTTCTCGGAACCGCCGGCGGTCCAAGCCCAAAAATATCCCGATCCGCGCCCGCGAGCATGGTCGTGGCGGGAGGCTCTCTTTACGTGGTCGACTGCGGAAACGGGGTAGCGCGACAGATCGTTCGCGCCGGATTCGCTCTCAAGGATCTCAAGAGCATCTTCATCACGCACCAGCACTCCGATCACAACCTGGACTACGGAAACCTGTTCTATCTGGCGTGGAGCGCCGCATTGAAGAATGCTGTGAATTCCTATGCGCCTCCTCCGCTCTCGGCGATGACCGAAAAGT
The DNA here is from genome assembly GCF_054058275.1 of Bradyrhizobium sp. USDA 3256. Lineage (NCBI taxonomy): Bacteria > Pseudomonadati > Pseudomonadota > Alphaproteobacteria > Hyphomicrobiales > Nitrobacteraceae > Bradyrhizobium > Bradyrhizobium sp. USDA 3256. Next base: position 292,332 of record NZ_JBSSAE010000001.1, on the reverse strand, counting down.
TCTTCGAGTTGAACGAATTCGATATCGACCTGCGTATCCACGACGAGGGCAGGGTCGATCCGCGAAAGCTCCTTTTGCCTCACGAAATCATCTCGTCCGGTCTGGTCATGCAGGACGAGAACGTGAAGGTCACATGCGCCCTGGTGGACCATCCGCCGATCAAGGTCGCTTTGGCCTATCGGTTCGATACCCCGACACGCTCGATCGTGTTCTCGGGCGATACCCGCAAATGCGATGCTCTGATCGACCTAGCTCGGGGAGCAGACGTTCTGGTCTGCGAAGGCCAATTCCTCCCCGGTATCCGCAGCCTGGCCGACCGCATCGCCAGCGAGCCGTCGCGGCGCGATGCGATCTACAAAAGCATCTCGGGAAATGCACTGAGCGTGCAACAGGCTGGCGAGGTCGCCCGCGAAGCCGGCGTCAAAACGCTGGTGATCAATCACCTCGTTCCCGGCGACGACACGGTTCCCGAATACGTCTGGCTCGAGGCCGCGCGGGAAAGCTTTTCGGGTGAAGTGATCATCGGGCGCGACCTTCTGGAAATCTAATCGAACGGATCGGCGAGGAACGTACATGGACGGATGACGGGCTCAGCTTCGGTCAGTTCGAACAGTCGGCGGAGATGATCCAGTGCGTTCGCCTGCCGAGCCGCGGCAAGGAGCAGATCATCCGTTTCTAGGCTGAACGAAACGTCGCTCCCGATCTTCACCACCTTGATGAAGGGTCGTTCGGTGCCAAGACTGAGCAGCACGCGCTTGCCGCGCAGCGGAGCGACGACTTTGGCAGGGACGCGAACGCGGAATTGAGGGATGTTGGATCGGGCGCGTTTGGACATAGAGCAGTTCAAGGAAACCATGGTTCTGTGTGGCACTTTCGTGTGGCACTCAGGACCGATTTTCCAATAAAATCAATGCATCCAATAGGATAGGTGGTGCTGCCAGACAGGATTGAACTTTATCGACAGCGCGGACGCCTTTTGCGACCGAACAATGGGTGGTGTCAGCCTTCTGTGCCGGGCTGCCGTCCTCGGCAAGGTCACGAAGGAAGCTTCCATTCTCCTGCGTCTTCCTTATTCGGCGACCCTTTATCAAATCAGCACCGGCGGCAAACACTACGACCGATAGAAAGCGGCGAGCCGCCTATGAGGTTCGCGTTCGCCAGGAACGATGTTGTCCTTCGTCAGCATTGAAGTGCGGGGGGTTATCGCGCCATCGACCTAAAACTCTTAGTCGACATCTGGCGCGCCAGGGCGACAGCAGCCCTTGGTCTGAGTTGCATGTTGGGCTTGATGGCAAAATGAAACCTCTTCCTCTTGATGAAGGAAAATGGTCCAACCTCCTCGGGGGCCTAGGCCGAGCGTCGAGGGATTTTGCGCCTATTGACTTTGCGCCGCCGGTTTCGATGGTCCAGAGACCGTCCCGGCGGGCAGGGTAAGGATACGACCTCTGGCGTGAGCTCGGCGCTTTCTTGGTCGTCTTCGGGTGGTTTTTTGGTACGCGCCGACGCCTTGTGTTCGAGCGCAGTCAAGAAAGCACGGCCCTCGCCGGTGATCCGCCAGCTCCCCTGCTCACGCTCGACGAGCTTCTGGCCGAAGAGATCGAGATTGGGAGCAAGCTCGGCGAGCCGCTTCATACGCGCAACCCACTCCGGACCGCTGGTATAGAAGATCGCGAGGTGCTGTTTCACCACCTCGAGACTGCCGCGTCCATCGGGCTGGCCGGCCAAGATCTTCAATATCGACAGCTGAAAACTCACGCACGCGGCTCTGACGCTACGACTAATCTTCGCTCCTAACGGAGCTTTGCCCAATCTTGAAGGGCCGCTACCGAAATACCAAGAGAAAACCTTGACGGGTAAGCCTACTCGTCAGGGTTAAGCCTCGCGAGCCCAGGTAAGTCGCCAGGCTCTACCCGCGACGCCCACCGAGCCCCTAAGGGGTCTTGTCCCTTCGGGTGGCGATCCCATCGCGCAAGCGATATTGTGCTCCTCGCCTGGGCCGCTCACTGGAGGGGCTCGCCTTCGGCGACCGCTATCACTACCCATCCAGTCGGGTGCCCTTTTAACCGGTCTCAGAGCTGCACTCGTGCCGCGTGCCGGCTTCGTCGTCGCTATGCTCACGCGGCCCGGGTTCCTCTTTCAGAGCGGCTCTCGACGGAGGTGTCCTTACACGGCCGAGCTGGCGCGCTCGACCTCGAAGCGAATGCCGATGCGTTTGTCTTGTCGCCGCACAACGACCGCGGGCTTCGACGCGTGCTCGGCCTCGATAACCAACGTGAACCGCGCGGGAATGCCGACCGGCGAGGTGACATCCAGCATTGCGCCCGTCGCCGAAAGGTTTCGGACGGTGCACGTGATCGCGCCGCCGCCAAAGCTTATCGTCCCTGCCTTCAGTGAGGCGCTCTTCTGCGGTGCGTTCGCCATCTTCGAACCAACGAGCTCGGAGCCTGCGGGCTTCAGCTCAGCCGCCGATCGCAAGCCTGGCCCCGACTGTGTCGTTGCCCGCATAAAATTTTTGAATCGTAGGCCCTGATCGATTCATTTTTTTAATTGGACGGTCGATTCGGTAATTGCGATTCTGGCGCATGTCCAAACTCATCGTGCAATATCTCGTGCTCGAGCGTCGCGATCCGGCCCGCAACATGGCGCGGTTCTATGTGCTCACGATCGAGCCGACGCTGTTTGGCGATACGGCCTTGGTGCGTGAATGGGGCCGTCTCGGTGGGCGCGGTCGGCGGCGGCTCGATCTGTTCGATGGGCAGGTGCAGGCCGTCGAGGCTCTTGAGTCCTGGCTCAGGCGCAAAACCCGTCGTGGCTACGTCCAGCGCCATTCGCCATGCTTGGAACGAACGTGCGACCCGGCGTGAGGCGGCTAGGATGGACGGAAGGCCAAAGAAAGTATATCAAAGTAATTCGAAGTCATCTCCGTCCAAATTCCAAGAATTGTAAAAGTATTCTATAATCAATCTTATGCGAATACTTTGTGTAAGCGCAATATAGAGATGACACCCCTCCGCAAAGTTGAGATGGCACTCCACGGTTGGAATGCAGTTGCGGAGAACGGCAATCGTGGTGGTGTCGATGAGCGAAGCCGAGTTTTCGCGGCTCAATGTGCTTCTAGCAGGCTGTTGAAGAACTCAGCCGCGTTCGCAAACGAAGCCTGAATCGTCGCCATTGTGGATGTAGAAGTGGCCAACGAGCCTGCCAGCAGTGCCGATCATAACCCACCCGCGACCGCAGACGGGGTCATTCTCGTCGTGCCCTTCCCATGAGAACTCCGCGCAGGCCGAACCGTCTCGCGCGCCGTAGCGGACGTCGAGAAAGCCCTTTAGCGCACCGAAGGCAATTTCACCGTCGGACTTACCCTGGAAGGTGAGATGCGCCTCTTCGACAAGATCGAGGAAGTCGCTGTCCCAGTTGTCCATGTCGGCGATGCGCCAGCGGTCGGCAAAGGCCTTGGCGAAGCCAGGCACCTTGGCCATCAGGCGTCCTCCGCTATCAGCTTGGGCAGCCGCACCAGATTGTAGGCGGCAGAAGCGAAGGTAAAGGCCCATGCGACGCGATCACGGCCCCGGAAGCAGGTCTTTTCTTGCCCGGCGACCGTCTTGATCCAGCCGAATGCCTCCTCGATGCGCTTGCGGATGCGCTGGCTGACGGCATAGCCGCTGTGCCGGGTCGTTCGCCCGTCGATCGCGGAGCTGCGGCCGCTGGTGTTCTGCGCAACATGCGGCGTCACGTTCATCGAGCGCAGCTCGTTGACGAAGTCTTCTGCATCATAGGCTTTGTCGGCGCCAAGTGTGATCGCTGTCGGCCGGTCGGCACGCGGCTCGATCATGTGCAGCGCGGCCACCCGTTCGGCATGGCCGTTCGCCAGCGTCAGGCAGGCGTCGACCAGCAGGCCGTGGCGGTTCTCCATCAGCCCATGCCCGATGAAGCACAGCTTCGTCTCCTTGCCTTTACCCTTGCGGTACAGCCTGGCATCGGGATCGGTGGTCGAAGCATGGGTGTCGTTGGAGCGTTTCTGGCCGTGGAAGTCCGCTTCAGCATTGCGCCCGCCGCCTGGCGCCGGCGGCTCGCCAGAGCCGTCCTTCGGCTTCACGCTCTTCATCGAGGCCCAGGCCTCGATCAGCGTGCCATCGACCGAGAAGTGATCGCTCGACAGGAGCTTCGTCACCTTGGGCTGCGCCAGCACCGCCGCCAGGAACTTGGCCGCGATGTCGCCTTCCAGCAGCCGGTCGCGGTTCTTCGAGAACACAGAATGGTCCCAGACTGCGTCGTCGATACCGATTCCGACGAACCACCGGAACAGCAGATCGTATTCCAGCCGCTCCATCAGAAGCCGCTCCGAGCGGATCGAATAAAACGCCTGCAACAGCATCGCCCGCAGCAGCTTCTCCGGCGGGATCGACGGCCGTCCGATCGGCGAATAAAGCGCGGCAAACTCGCGCTCCAGCGCCGACAGCCCCTCGTTCACAATCGTCCGGATCGCTCGCAGCGGATGATCACGCCGCACCCGCGCCTCCAGATCAACATAGCTGAACAGCTCGCCCGTTCGATTGTCGCCGCCGCGCACGCATGATCTCCGAATCCCGTCGGAGCCAATGAATCACGGTCACGGGTCCACGGCGAACGCCTTTTTCAACAGCCTGCTAGACGTCTGTTGCAGAAATATTCGAGGTCCCACGGCGCCACGAGATGGCTGTGATTGAAGGGGAAGGCCGCGAACACGCGAGCAGTGTTCTTCGCAACGCATGTAGCGACAGTTCGTGAACCGGCCTGCGGCCAGAAGTCCAATTCCCTGCCTACGGCCGGCCATCATCATCCCGACGCTGACGCGCGCGAGTGGGGATTCAGCTTGCGCATCTTTTGCAGATGCTCGGAAGTGTTCCAGGCTGCACCTTCCAGCGAGCCTCGATTCGAATCGGGAGCCATGGCCGCTCACTATCGCAGAGAAGCCGGGGCGAGAACGACGACGATCTAGCCCTGATCCTGTATCGCCGCCGCGCCTTCAACAGCTGCTATTGTTCGGCTTTCGATGTCCTTGGCTCGCAGCTCGCACCTTGTTCGGAGATCTTCCAATTCATCAGTCGTAAGATGCTCGATGCCAACGAATGTGTTCTGCGCCGCGCCACTCCTGATGAGCTCGTCGAGCTTCACTTGGATCGCCGCGCTGTCCCTGTTTTGGGCGTTCTGGATGAGAAAGACCATCAAGAAAGTAACGATAGTTGTGCCGGTATTTATGACGAGCTGCCAAGTGTCCGAAAAATTGAATACCGGACCGGTGATCGCCCAAACGATCACCACCAAACAGGCCAGAATGAAAGTAGGCGCGCGCCCTGCCTCATACGACGCCCTGTTTGCTATGGCCGCAAACAGGCGAACACGACTACGCCCAATTTCTTCTGTCGTCTCCAATCGAGTCTCCTGGTTGAAAACGTCGGCGGCGCGTGACGATTCCAATTGTGCGCCGCGGTTCTTGCAAGTGCTGGATACGGATCATCCGGCGATGGGCGGGCTCACCGGCGAACTGAACTTCGCCCATGGACTTTATGTCACGCTGAAGTGCAGGCATCGGCTGGATGAAGAAGCGGCGAGGAAAGCGGTCTCAAAGATGAGCGCAGATCTCGGTCAAACCGGCTTTCCGATACGTCACGCCGGAAGCTTTGGCTTCGACTTCGCCGCGGCGGAATGGTTTCACGACGCAGCGACCGGCGAGTTCAGCGTCCGAATATCGGTCCCGGATCTACCTACGGCGCTTTGGGACGAACAAACTTGCGCGATAGCCCGATGGTGGGACGATTATAACAACTCTCGGTCCTGGTAACGGGAGCTGGGCCAGCCGCTCTTAGGAAGTCCGGGTCTAAGGGGGACCGCCGGCGCGAAATCCGGGAGCTCATCGACATCGCGGTAGCAATCGGCTTCGATCCCTTGCAACCCGATGAGCGCCCTCCGGTCCGAATAGCGGACCAATGTGCAGTGCTCTGGCAACCGGCGTCACGGCAAGAATCGCAAAAGCAATTGCCGAACCCCGCAGCAAAATACGGCTGTCGCGCCGCGACGCCGCCAAGCGATACGTATGGCTAAAGCCTTGCAGCGCGGAGCATCGCTTGCGAGCGGTGCTCCACCGATCAGGACGAGCGAAGGCCATTTAGCTGAGTAGACATGGAGCGCGCTGGACGCTCATCGCGATAGACGCGAAGGGGCGTCGCTTCGGTGGAAATTGGTCAAAGCGAACTGAACTCCTTGTTCTGACCGCATGAAGCGGCGATGCCGTCGGCTGATTCTCATCTCCGCACAGCGTCCGCTCGTCCGCACAGGAACTGTGCCTCCTCGGCCCGATTGTCAGGACGCATTTGAGCTGAGGAGGCTTGCATGAACCAGCTAATTTATCTGGTCGGACTGATCGTGGTCATTCTCGCGATATTGTCGTTCTTCGGACTGCGGTAGGCGCGCCATGGATAACGAGCGAGGGCTTGCCGTGTCCGCCGACCGCAGGACCGGTCTTCGGATGCAATGGAGCTCGGTGTTTGCCGGCGCGCTGGTTGCAACGGCACTGTCGGCGATCCTGATCGGCTTTGGCGCGGCAGTCGGATTGGGCGTGAGTTCGAGCTCGCCATCGTGGCGTGACGCATCGGCTGCACTCGCGCTGCTGTCCGGGCTGTATCTGATCCTGCAGGCACTGGTGAGCTTCGGCGTCGGCGGCTATATCGCCGGCCGCGCGCATCGCATCATCGGTGCGACACCGTCCGATGTGATCGAGGCCAGCGATGGACTGCATGGCCTGACGGCCTGGGCGATCGCAGTCATTCTGGGGGCGGCAATCGTGGCGCTGGTCGGCCTGTCGGCCGCGCGCCCAGTGGTCCAGAACCGCCCGTCCGCGACAGCCGCCGAGCCGCTGCTGAGCACCGAGCTCGACCGCCTGTACCGGTCGGCACGGCGTCCCGCCAATATCGACATCCGCTATGAGCGCGCGGAAGCCGGCCGCATTCTGTTGACCAGCTCCAGTCATAGCGGCGTCAGCACCGAGGATCACAGCTATCTGATCCAGCAGGTCGCAGCCGCGACCGGGCTGGCTGCTGCCGAGGCCGAGAAGCGCGTCGACAGCGTCATCGGCGATGCCCGGACCGCCATCCAGCGGTCGCGGCGCAGCGCGGTGATCCTGGCGTTCTCGGTTGCGGCGGCGCTGCTGTTCGGTGCGGTCGCCGCCTGGGCGGCGGCCTGCGCAGGTGGCCGGCACCGCGACGGCGCCACGCTGCCGGAGTGGATGGGCGGCAGGTCGACGACGGCCGTGCCGATCGTCTGATGCAAATTCTGAATGTCCTTCAACGGAGACGATAATGGGAACGATCCTGGTCACGGATCACACCGGTGACACGAGGCAGCATTTCGATCCCAATGACCGTGAGCAATTGGCTTGGGCGAATGCGCGCTTTGCCGACCGCCGCGACACGAAATACGACGATCGACCGGGGAGGCGGCTCTCGTTCGGGCGCTGGATCCCACCGCTGAGGAGACCCTGTTCTACCCCAGACTGGTCGGCGGCTGACGCCATGCTGACCCGTCTAGCGCGAAGTATCCCTGCTGGCCGCGCTTAATCCATATGAAGCCGGAATAACGGGGCAATCCGTGATGGGGCGGTTCGTTCCACCCGAAGCGGCCGGCAGCCCTGATCGAAGGCTGCCGGCGACGGTGGCTACTTTCGGCTCTTGTCGAGGTCCTGCGCCATTGCGAGATGGTGCTGCAGCGCCGGCAGGGTCTTACCGGCCCAGTCCTTCAGCTTCGGATTGTCGCCGCCCTTGGCGTAGCGTTCGAACAGCGAGACCGCGTCCTTGTGGGCGCTGACCTGCATCGGATCGTACTCGCTGGCGAAATCGTCCGGCTTGGTGTTGCGCAGCACGTCGAGCTTCTTCCGGGAGCTGTCGTCGAGACCGGTCGGCAGCGCCGACTTCATCTCGCCGGTGACCATCTCCTTCAATTCAGTGGAGGTCTTGGTGTGATCGGTCACCATCTGATCGGCGAACTTCTTCTCGGCGGCGTTGCCCTTCTGCTGGGCGATCTTGGCCGCCTCGATCTCCAGCATATCGCTCATAGCGACTTCCTTGATGAAATCTTCGGTCTTCGGCGCGACGCCAAGCACTGAATTAACGCCGGTCTTCTCACCCACGGACTGGGCCAGTCCCGGCGAGACCAGCGCACAGCCGATCGCAATTGCCAGAATGGCTCGTTTCATCGCGCGTCTCCTCAGGCTGCTTCGGCATTGATGGCGCTGATCGCGAGCTTGGTGAGCGTCTCGTCGGTCTTCTTTTCCTCGGCCAAGGTCTGGTCGATGAGCTTGACGGCGTCCTTCATGCTGAGCCTTGCCGCCCAGGCCTTCAAGGTGCCGTAACGGGCGATCTCGTAATGCTCGACCGCCTGGGCCGCCGACAGCAAGCCGGCGTCAAGCGCAGCCGTGTCGACGTACTCCTCCATGATCTCCTTGCCTTCGTCGATGATGCCCTCGATGGCATCGCACTTCTTGCCGCGTGCCGGCTTGCCCATCAGATCGAAGATCTGCTCGAGCCGTTCGATCTGTCCTTCGGTTTCATCGTGATGCTTTTCGAACGCGGCGCGCAGCTGGTCGGACTCGGCCGCCTTGGCCATCCGCGGCAACGCCTTGAGGATCTGCTTTTCAGCGTAGTAGATGTCCTTGAGGGTATCGAGGAAGAGGGAACTGAGGTCTTTTTCCGGCATTGGCTTGCTCCGTAACTGCGGGTTGATATGTACCCACAACCTGCGCTCCAAGGTCTCGTTCCTATTGCGACAGCGCGCCCGTCATCGGCGATTGCGCAGCTTTGCCGCAAGACTCTCCAGGAACGACGCGGCGGCGCGTCCGTTGACGGTCTCATCGTTCAAGGGAGAACTGCGATGGATTGGAATCGTGTCGAAGGCAACTGGAAGCAGATGAAGGGCAAGGTCAAGGAGCAGTGGGGCAAGTTCACTGACGACGATCTCGACGTGATCGCAGGCAAGCGAGATCAGCTCGAAGGCCGCCTGCAGCAGCGCTTTGGCTATGCCAAGGATCAGGCCGCCAAGGAAGTGAACGACTGGTACGGCCGCCAGAAGTGGTGACCACACCCACCGCAGGCCTCGCCTCAGCGAAGCCCTTTGCTTGCGCCGCGCTCGAGCCCGATCGTGAGCAGATGTGCGGCGGATGATGCCGGTACAAACAGGTCGGAGCGATGGGACACCTTCTGGAGTCCACCGGGTCCCTATGCGGTGCATCTCTGCGTCGACATGCAGCGGCTATTCGAACCGGGCGCGCCTTGGCCACGGCGTGGATGGACCGCGTGCTGCCGCGCATGGTTGAGCTGGCGCGACATGCTCCAGAGCGCACCGTCTTCACCCGCTTTATTCCACCGCGTCAAAGCATGACGCGCGCGGGATATGGCGAGCTTACTACGAGAAATGGGAATGCGTGACCCGCGACTTGATCCGGAATTGATCGAGCTCGTGCCGGCGCTCGCCGCCTGTGTGCCGCCGGCGGCTATCGTCGACAGGCAGACGTACAACGCATTCGGGAACGGCCGCCTGCAGGCGCATCTGGATGTACATGGGGTGGATACGCTGATTGTCTCCGGTGGCGAGACCGATGTTTGCGTGCTCGCCACCGTGCGGGCGGCGATCGACACAGGGTACCGGGTCATCATGGCAGAGGACGCGCTTTGCAGCTCTTCAGATCAGAGCCATGATGCGCTGTTGCAGCTTTATGCCCAACGGTTCAGCATCCAGATCGAGGTCGCGTCCACAACCGACATCCTCTGGATGTGGAGCCTCAACGACTGTTGCTGATGCGTGCGATCGGTGGAACTTAGAATCCGCATAGTCCGAATGCATCATCGGGCAGCGCCGGTAACGCCGATTCAAGCTGCCGATTACTCTGGCGACGCTCGAGGTCACGCCCGGAGGCTTGCGCCCGAAAATCCACGACCTTGGAGAGGGCCCTTAGAGAGGTGGCAAGCGCAGGTGCGGCCCCTCGGGCAACATGACTTTAATCGGATCCTTCGGTGCAATCACGCCGCCTACCGAGACGACGGCCATCACGCCGGCCCCGAAGGGTGGCCCCGGCGTTCTGTTCAGCAGCCGGTTCTTCAATCCGGCCTGGAAGCGATCGATGAGCACACATGGTGTACGGAGGCCGGTAAGACGAATGACCGTGGTGGCACCGATCCGGAGTTCGGTGTTAAGCGGCAGGCTTTCGAGATCGAGCCCTGACGTCGTGATTTCTCGCCGATATCGCCGGGGTTCACGTCGTAACCTTCGACCCGCAACGCGTCGAGCAGTTCGCGCGGGATGAGGTGAACTTGGCGCAGATTTGGCGCTCGCGGATTTCGAAGGGCGAGATACCTGTGCCGGACGTATGGCCCATAGTGCGCATCGCCTTCGACCCCATGACCTGCCGTGAGGACAATGGACGGTCGAGGCGTCTTGCTGAATCGGTGTTTCGCGCCGATGGCGACGGCAACGACCGATCCGTCCAGAGCGGGCGCCCGTTGCGCTGGCTGGAGGGTGCTCAATTTTGGGGTGGCTGTCCGTTCGAAGCCGAAACACCGCCATCGACAGCAACGTTCGCGCCAGTCATGAAGCTCGCGTCGTCGCTCGCGAGGAACGCGATCACGGACGCGATCTCCTCGGGCTCGCAGACCCGTCCGAGCGGGACACGCTCAGCGAACCTTGTCAGAATGGCCTTGTCCTCCATCATATCCGCTGTCATGCTCCGTGCGCGTCAAAATAGGGCATACGGCATTTACCCGCACGCCGCGTTTTCCGAGATCGAGCGCCAGGGCGCGTGTCAGGTTGACGACTGCGCCGTTCGCAGCATTGTAGGGGCTCATACCCCAATCACCGCCGGTTCCCGAGACTGACGCGGTGTTCACGATCGACCCCTTGGTTTTCTCGAGATGGGGCAAGGCGGCGCGGCAGCCGAAGAACACGCCATCGACATCGGTGGCCATCACCTTGCGCCACTGGTCGTTCGTGATGTCTTTCGGCTCACCGCCCTCGTGAACGCCGGCGTTGTTCACCATTACATCCAACCTTCCGAAGTGCTTCACAACCGTCGCCACCATCTGGCTCACGGCCTCTGGGTCAGAAACGTCCGCCGCGTGAGCGAGCGTGCGATCGTCCTCGAGTTCTTTAGCCACCTCGGCGAGCGGTATCTCATCGCGATCGATCAGCGCAACCTTTGCCCCCTCAGACGCAAAGCGGCGCGCAATAGCCGCTCCGATGCCGGACGCCGCGCCGGTGACGATCACGACCTCGCCTTCAAACCGGACCATTACGCGCTTCCTTCCTGATATTGGTAGGGATCTCTCCTCAGCCGCGAGCCAAGATGTGCTCACCAGCTTCGCGGCGAAATTCGTCAACGAGCCGTGCGCGCCTTGTCGTGCGAGCAGTTCACCGGAATTGTCCGGGATGCCGTCTTCATCGCACAGGCGTTAGGGCACTCTTGTCCTAGCACTACTTTGGGTGCGCCGGGAGACCGGCAAGGAGTAGATGGTGAAAGTCCATTGCGATGAAGGTGTAGCGAACCACATCGGCCCCGAGCCGTGCGCAGGCCTCCGCGAGGGTGTCGGCGAAGCGTCGGTAGGGGAGCATGCAGGCCAGCCATTGAGCCGCGAAACAGTGTTATCCCGGGAGCCGACGCTGTCCAAAGAGCGGAAGGCAACATGGGCGAGTGCGCAAACGCGAGCACCCGTCCAGCCCGGCGTGGTCGTAGACCCTGGCATGCATGGAAGCTCCTTGTACGGGAACCGGGAGATCTCCGGGTCGGCCACCTCCTCCTTGGAGGATATGGTCCGCAGCGGGAAGGCGAGGAGCCGTAGCCGCTGATGCACGACACGGAGAAGTCTGACTCTGGCATAGTAGCTCAGAAGCCGACGAACAAAGCCGGATTACCGGCGGCGGAGTGGGTGGAGCCAAGGCCGAGGACCAGGGGAAACGCGGAACGGCAGCGCATGCACCGGACACAGGGCCGGGCTCGCATGACCCAGTCGCTGGACCGCGTACGGACAGCCGCAAGGCTGAGGAAGAAGGACCGGTTCACCGCGCTCTTTCACCACATCAATGTCGATACACTGCGGGCGGCGTTCTTTGCGCTCAGGCGTAGGGCCGCTCCCGGAGTGGATGGCATGACGTGGGAGGACTACGAGGAAGATCTCGAGCCCCGGCTCGCCGATCTGCACAAACGGGTCCAACGAGGAACGTACCGCCCGCAACCGTCTCGCCGGACGTACATACCAAAGGCAGACGGCAAGCAGCGGCCGTTAGCGATCGCGGCGCTCGAAGACAAAATCGTCCAGGGCGCCACCGTCATCGTGCTCAACGCCGTCTACGAAGGAGACTTCTGTGGCTTCTCCTACGGGTTTCGGCCCGGCAGAGGACCACATGATGCGTTGGACGCGCTCTGCACAGCGATCGAGACGCGGCAGGTGAACTGGATCATTGACGCCGACATCCAAAATTTCTTTGGCGCAGTCAGTCAATCTTGGCTGGTTCGCTTCTTGGAACATAGGATCGGCGACAAGCGCATCATCCGCCTCATCCAGAAATGGCTGAAGGCGGGTATTCTCGAAGACGGCGTCGTAACCGCTGATGACAGGGGAACGGGTCAAGGGTCGGTGATTTCACCGCTCCTCGGCAACATCTACCTGCACTACGCTCTCGACCTGTGGGCCAAGCGCTGGCGACAGCGCGAGGCCTCCGGCGGCATGATCATCGTGCGCTACGCGGACGATGTAGTGGCCGGCTTTGAGCGCGAGGATGACGCACGTCGTTTCCTCGATGCGATGCGCGCGAGACTGGAGGAGTTCGAGCTGACGCTCCATACGGCCAAAACCCGCCTGATTGAGTTTGGTCGCCATGCGGCGGCTCAACGTAAGCAGCGCGGACTCGGAAAGCCGGAACCCTTTGCGTTCATGGGGTTCACGTTCATCTGCGGCAAATCACGCCAAGGGCGCTTCCAGCTTCAACGGAAGACTCGTAGCGACCGCATGCGAACCAAACTCCGCGAGATCAAAGAGGAGCTGAGGCGCCGAATGCACTGGCCGATCCCTGTACAGGGGAGATGGCTCAGGCAGGTCGTGACCGGCCACTTTGCGTACTTTGCTGTACCGACGAATGGCCGAGCGCTCAATGCGTTTCGGTTCTATCTGACCGACCTCTGGAGGCGTACGCTTCGGCGGCGCAGTCAGCGGAACTGTCTGACCTGGGATCGCATAACGCGGATCGCCGACGACTGGCTCCCCAAGGCTCGCATCCTTCATCCATGGCCGAAGCTGCGCTTCGCCGTCAAACACCCGAGGTAGGAGCCCGGTGCCTTAATTGGGCTCGCCGGGATCTGCGCGGGGGGCGCCCAGTGATGGGCGTCCCTACCGCGAACAGTTTAGTTTTGCCGTGTGTCAATCGGCCTGCAAATTTGACCCCTCATCGGCGTCCAATTTTGACCCCTTAGCGCGGCGATGTTTGGTGGTAGCGCTCGTCTCGTCGGAGCTGGTCGGGATAGCGGAGGCGAGGCGAGCGCGGGTGGCGTGATCGTCGTCGCGGCTTTTGAACCGCCAGCTATCGTTGCCGGTCTCGACGATGTCGCAGTGATGGGTCAACCGGTCGAGCAGCGCCGTGGTCATCTTGGCGTCGCCGAACACGCTCGGCCATTCGCCGAAGGCGAGATTGGTGGTTACGATGACGGAGGCGCGCTCATAGAGCCGGCTGATGAGGTGGAAGAGAAGCTGGCCACCGGACTGGGCGAAGGGCAAATAGCCGAGTTCATCCAGCACGATGAAGTCCATGCGGGTCAGATGCTCGGCGAGCCGTCCCTGCCGACCGTTTCGGGTCTCGGTCTCGAGCCGGTTGACGAGGTCGACGACGTTGTAGAAGCGGCCACGGGCACCGGATCGGATGCAGCTTCTGGCGATGGCAATGGCCAGGTGGGTCTTGCCTGTGCCGGTGCCGCCAACCAACACGACGTTGCGTTGTTGGGCGATGAAGCCGCCGCCAGCGAGATCATTGACGAGAGTCTGATTAATCGGCGTGCCGTCGAACTGGAAGTCGGCGATGTCCTTGGCAAGCGGCAGCTTGGCAATGGTGAGCTGGTATTTGATCGACCTGGCTTGCTTCTCGTTGATCTCGGCGTTGAGCAGGTCGCCGACAATGCGCTGAGGCTCGTGCTGGCGCTTGACGGCAGTTGCCATGATCTCGTCGAAGGCAGCCTTCATGCCGTAGAGCTTGAGTTCGCCCATGAGGTCGAAGATTTGGGTTCGTTCCATCAGATGGTCCTCCGGAGGTTGTCGTAGCGGGCACAGTCGGCGATCGGTGCATGACGGAGCGTCAGTGCGGCCGGCGTCATGATGTTGGCCGGTGGGGCGGGTTCACGTTGACGGGCCAGGATATTGAGCACGACATCGGCGGAATGGACGCTGTGACTGAGCGCTTCGGCACAGGCCGCTTCCACCGCGGGCAAACCGTCAGTCAGCACCGCGTTGAGGATGTCGACCATCTGCCGATTGCCATCGTCGGTGCTGGCAAGCTTGCGCCGGATCCGCTCGATCGCGGCCGGCAGCACCCAGTCTTTGAAGGGAGCACCGTTGCGCAAGGCGCCGGGTTTGCGGGCCAGCACCGGCACATAATGCCAGGGATCGTAGACGGTATCGCCGCGGCCAAAGGATCGCGGGTGCTCGGCAACGATGCGTCCATCCTGACGGATTACAATGCGATCGGCATAGGCTTGAACCTCGACTGGTCGTCCGACTGCATTGGCTGCGACCGAGTACTTGTTGTTGTCGAAGCGCACCAGGCAGGTCTTCGAGACCGATGCCGTCACCGCATGGAAGCCGTCGAAGCGGCCGGCATAGGGAACGAGCTTGGGGCGTTCGGCTTCGAACACGTCCCAGATCGTCTGATCGACCAGCTCCGGATGGCGATGCGCCTTGGCGTAGGCGATGCATTTGTCGAGCAGCCAGGCGTTTAACTCGTCGAGGGTTTTGAACCGTAGCCGCGGCGTAAAGAAGCGTTCCCTGACCAGCCCGACCTGGTTCTCGACCTGCCCCTTCTCCCAGCCCGACGCTGGCGTGCAGGCGACCGGATCGACCAGATAGTGGCTGCACATCTGCAGGAAGCGGCGATTGTAGAGACGCCCTTTACCGACGAAGATCGTCTCTACGGCGGTCTTCATGTTGTCGTAGATGCCGCGGGTGCAGGTGCCTTTGAACAGGGCGAACGCCCGGTCGTGGGCGTCGAACACCATCTCCTGCGTCTCCCGCGGATAGGCCCGCACGAACAGCATGCGGCTGTGACAGAGCCGAACATGGGCGGCCTTCACCATCACCGTGGTGCCGCTCAGCAAGACCACCTCGTGGCTCCAGTCGAACTGGTAGGCTTCGCCGGGGGCAAAGCTCAGCGGGACATAAGCGGCCGCAGTCGATTGCCCGCGCTCTTTGCTCCACCGCCTGGCGTAACGCCGCACCGCATCGTAACCGCCGTCATAGCCGCGGCCGCGCAGCTCTTCGAAGATCCGGATCAGTGTCAGCTGTTCCTTTGCGAGCCGCACCAGGATCTCGCGGGCGCGGTTCAGAAGCCGCGCGTCGGTCGGGAACATCACGTTCTTGGGCTGCACCGTGGTGTCGACGATGACGCGATTGAGGTCACTTGGCTTGATCGCCTTGGTCTTGGTGGCAACCGAGAGGCTCTCCTGCAGCAGCGCCTGCAGCTTCTCCTCGCCCATGCGCTGGCGCCAGCGCGTCAGCGAGGAGCGGTCGAACACCAGGCGGTGCTGGAAGAACTCCTCGCCGCAGAAGAACTGGTAATAGGGGTTCTCCACCCAGCGCTCGCACAGCACTTCGTCGGACAGGTCGTAGGTGTGCTTGAGGATGGCCAATCCCGCCATCAGCCGCGTCGGCAGCGGCGGCCGGCCCGGCTTGTCCTCGTAGACCGCGCCGAACCGTTCCGCGAGGAACGACCAGTCGATCGTCCGCGAAAGCTTCACCAGCGCATGGTTCATGTCGATGATCGCGTCCAGCCGTGAGCGCAGGAGATCGGCCTGTCCGCTGTCCCGTCGTTCCTTCGGTCGCATCGTCCCCTCCGATGCGACCCACGGAATCACGACCCGCCATTCGAGGAAATCGCAAAGAATGAAATTGCAGGCTTTCCGGCCTTCAGCTGGCAATCTCAAACCTCGCTCCGTTCCCAAAATCGACTCCCGCCCAATGGCTTGGCAGGTTCTTCACGGCCGACTGTCTAGCGGGCTTGGCAATCGACGTCGTTGGCGGCTTCAGCGGGTTGGGTTGATGTCGTAGCTGGGGTCATGGTCCTTTCCGAGGTCGCGAGCGCCTCATGATGATGTCCGGATCGGGCGCCTCAACGTTTGCAGCGGAGTGCGGGCGAACCGCCACCAGCCGATTGACCGAGGTCACCACGACCACCGTCCCAGCGGGACATCGCCAGTCCGGCGGACCGGACCAGGAACTTGCGAGCAGATATCAGATTGGCTTCGGCTGGCCCCGGTCGAACGATGTGCCATCAACCCAGATGCAGTGGAGAATCACGGCGATCTTTCGGGCGATGGCGACCTTTGCCTTCTTCATGCCGATCCGCTTGGCGAGCTTCATGCCCCAGGCCTTTAGCGAAGACCACTTTTTGGTTCGATAAAGAAGGACAGTGGCGGCCTCGAACAAGTAAGTTCGGAGAAGCCGGTCGCCCCATCGAGATATCTTTCCGGTGGTGTCGGTTTCGCCGGATTGGCTGCGCCTCGGCGTAAGGCCTAGGTAGGCGCCGACCGTCGAAGCCGATCGGAAGCGCGAGGGGTCATCGATCGTGTGGCGGAAAGTTAAGGCCGTCACGACACCGACCCCCGGGACCGTCATCAGGCGACGCGTCGTCTCGTCCAGCTTTGCCAACCGGCGGACCTCGTTGTCAAACTTACCTTGTTGTTGACAAACGTTCTCATGGATCGAGAGCCGCGGCGATATCACGCTGAGAAGCAAATGATCGACGCCCAAGAGTTCTCTGACCTGGTTGCGGAACTGTTGGCCGATCGCGCGAGGGAATAGCAACCCACATTCCTTGATCAAGCTGCGAACCTGGTTCTCGATGTCTCGGCGCATTGACACTAGCCGAGATCTGGCGACAAGGATCGCTCGGATCTTTGGCTTTCCTCACTTTTGACTTTGACCTCTCGATACCATCCAACCCGCACCAGTTCGGCAAGGCCTCGCGCATCATTCTGATCGCTCTTGTTCATTCGGACCGACAAAGCTGCGTGCGCATGCCGAGCGTCGATGCAGACCACCGGCAGCTCAACCCTGCGGAGTTCATGCCATAGCCAACTCGCCATCGCACCGGTCTCGAAGCCGATACGCTCGGCATGAGGCGCATGTTTGCCAAGCAGGTCAGTCAAGGCACCAGGATTAGACTTGGCGTTTCCTTCGAAGATTACTTGACCAGTCTCGTTGACAACGCACACAGCGGTTTCTCTCTGTGAGACGTCCAGCCCGACGTACTGCTTCATGGGAGCTCCTTCGAATCATTTGATTGCGAGGGCTCAACGATAACGGAGGTTGTCTGCCACGAGCGCCGGCCGCAATTACGTCATCGTTTGCAAATTTGCCCCGCGTCGCACATCCGGATTTCATTTTCGATCTTCGCGACAAGGGCGGCTTTGGCGACGATCGTCAGCCTTGCCAGCCCTTGGCTCTGCTGGTTGCCGAGTTCATTGCGCGCCTGGCTGGAAGCCTGTTTCCCGAGACGCCACATCCCTCCGGCGGCTGGAACGGCAACACCAACGCGTGGGATGCCTCCGAGTATGTTCGCAGCCTGATCAATGTCATCTCAGCGTCGCCAAGCGAGGCCGCAACCGATACCCTGGGTCGGCTGAATGCCGACCCAGGGCTGGTCTCGTACCGGCCTCATATTCTTCATGCGCTAGCGAACCAGAGGCAACGGCGGCGTGATGCCGAATACGATCGACCCGACTGGCCGCAAACGATAGCGGCGCTGCGCAATGCGGCTCCTGCGACCGTGGCTGACCTCTATGCCTTGCTGGTTGCGCATCTCGGTGACCTCGGGCACAGCATCGCCCGGGCGAACACGGACATCTTCAAGCAATTCTGGAATCTCGATTCCTACGCGCGTACGATGGAGCCGCGGCCGGAAGAAGCGTGCGGCGACAACCTCGTGACGCTCATGCGGCCGTCACTGTTGCCGCTCGGAATTACCGTTGAGCCGGAAGGCCACATGGTCGCGGACAAGCGCGCCGACATTTCGGTGGCAATGCCGTCGCGGAAAATCCTGTGTGAGCTCAAGCGCGACTATCACGCCGAGGTATGGACGGCCATCGAGGGGCAGCTCGAGCGCTTCTACGCGCATGACCCGGATGCCAAGGGCTTTGGCATCTATTGCGTGTTCTGGTTCGACAAAAAAAGACCTCATGCTATTCCGGCTCATCCGAAAGGATTGGCCGCGCCGAGGAGCCCCGGCGAAATGGAACAGATGCTGAAGGATTTGATGCCGGAAAGCACGCGCAGCCGTCTCACCGTCATCGTCATCGATGTTTCGGGCGAGGTTTGACCTCCGGCCGCGTGCAGGCGCTGCATGGCTATTTTTTCGTGGCGACTTTCTTCTTTGTCGCCGCTTTCTTCTTCCCCACTGGTTTCTTTTTTGCAGGGGGCTTCTTGCGGGCAGGGCCGCTGCGCGCGCGCTATTGACGATGCCCTCGACCTCTTCAATCTCGGCGTTCAGGTTCTCGATAGCTGCAATCAGTTTCCGGGCCTTGGCTTTGTTCGGTGAGGCTCTTTTGCATCCAGTACGTGCCCGCAAGGTCCGGTACTACGAGGATCCGCAGTTCCAACGCCGGATCTTGAAGCTGTCGGGTACGGGGCCAGTCATCTCTGCCGCGCAGCCGGACGACTGGTCAGACCGAACGCCGATTTCACCATCGACCCATCTGCTTGCGGCGTTGAAGCGCAGCGGGCGCGATGGGAATGGTGGCATTCGCCGCGAGCCCGAACTCCCGCAGCAGGACGAAGTCGTGATCACGGCGCCGAGCGCCGACAACGAATTCGATGCCATGCTCGATGACGGCGATGCTGACGCCGCGCAAGTGACGGCCCTCAACCCCTCGACGCAGGGCCTTGCCCGTTCCATCAGCCTCGACCCGGACGATAAGATGCGCCTTTGAGCCGGAGGCAACATGAAGAAGGCCCAGCTCAGCATCTATCTCGATCTAGAGACCTTCCGCAGCTTTGAGGCCTTCGTAAAGCGTCAGGGCAAGCCCAAGTCGCTAGTTGCCGAGGCTGCCATTGCCTCCTTCCTGTCTCCTGATGAGTCCGACCGGCGGGAGGCGGCGATCGCCAAACGGCTCGACCGGATCGTGCGCGTGCTCGAGCGGCTTGAGCGTAATGACGGTGTCACGCTGGAAACGATTGCCCTGTTCATCCGCTTCTGGTTGACGGCGACCCCTGCATTGCCGGAGCAGTCGAGCCCCGCAGCGCGCGCCAAGGGCGCCGAACGCTACGATCGCTTTGTCGAAGCTCTCGAGCGGCAGCTCTCCAGCGGATCGAGCGTTCTTAAGGAAGTGAGTCTCGAATCACACGGCGCGGGAAGTCTTGACCGAACAAGAGACGAGGCCGACTCCAGTTGATCAATCGTCATTTCCTTCGTGCCACGCTCGCAGCTTCTGCTGGTGCCGCATCACGCATGAAGGCAAGCGCCAGCCCGATGCCGAGGAGGCCAATTAAGATAGATGCCGCGGCGAGTGACCTGACCCCGCTGATCTCAACGAGGATGCCGCCGAGAAACGCACCAATGGCAATCCCGGCGAAGGTGGTCGAGCTGTTCATTGCCAGGACCAGCTTCGACCGATCCTCGGCTAGGCTGAGGAGCCGGTGTTGGATCGGAACGAGGTACATGTAGCTCACGTTGCCCCAAAGGAAGGCGATGAGCACGGTGAGGGTACCATGATGTCCGAATGCAACGAGGCCTACGAGCAGGATCAGTTGTGCCCCCACTGCTGTGATGAGGATCTTGTAGGGGCCGAAACGATCAGTCAGGAACCCGCAGGCCACGTTTCCCGTAACGGCTCCGAAACCATAGGCAAAGAGCGCGGCCGAGAGGAGCGGCACCCCGGCAAACAGGAAGCCGGTTATGAACACGCTCACATAGGAGTAAACGATGAACTCGGAAACCACGACGAATAACGTCACAGAAAGGACGCCGTAGACAGTCTTGGAGAAGTCCTTCGAGGTCAGACCGTCTCCGCGCTCCGGCGCCTTGGCGGGGATGATGCGCATCATCGGAGCAAAGATTAGCAATGCGAGAAGCCCGGTAATGACCACGAAACCGAAGGCGAGGCGCCAACCGATCGCATCTGCGATCCAGCTGGTCGCCGGAACGCCGGCCACTTGTGAAACGGTCATGCCGCCGAAGATGAGCGACAACGCAATCCCTTTGCGCGCAGGCGGGAGGAGTTCCGCGGCCAGTGCGGTCGCCGCCGGGGTGAACATCGCCGCGCCGTAGGCCGAAATGACGCGACCTGCAACAAGGGCCATGAAATCCGGGGCGATCGCGCAGATCAGGTTGCCGATGATGAAAATTGACACGGACATGATCTGGATATTGCGGCGGCTCATTCCCCTGAACACCCAGGCATTTAGCGGCGCGAAGATCGCGTAGCAGAGCGCGTAGATCGAAATGATCCAGCCCGCCGCACCCGTTGAGATCGTCAGGTCACGAGAGATCACATCGAGCGCCCCGATGATGACAAACGTGTCCAGGCCGATGGCGAAGGCACCGATTGTCAAAGCAGCGACGACGAGTTTCGTTCGCGCATCGGCAAGGGATGAAGTCATGACGGGTTTCGTTCGGGTTTGCGCAGGCAGAGCGACGGGCAGCTCCGGCTGCTGCCCCTAATTCGTCCCGGATGCAGCAGCCAATGATCACCACCTCGCCAAGCTTTGTCGCGATATTCGAACGCCAATCTGCCGCACGTGATTCCTGCAACATAAACGCTTTCAAGGGGCTTTTTCTTGAATCTGTTCTTTAAGGCATCCCGAAAGCCGCTGGAGTGGCCTGTAGGCGCAGTATTTCTGCAGCGACAGTCAACGCATCGATTAGGTCTGTGAGCGAGAGCAGAGCCTTGTTAGCGTTGCGCGCCGAGTCGAAATTGCCGCCAAGTGCCGCTGCATCCTTGACGTTGGTGTGCCCGATTGCCCGGCTTACCGCTTCTTGGAAATCAGCGCTGCAGGCCCGCCAGCGTGATACGCCTTGAGCAATCGGAACACCTGTCGCGTCGTGACGCCCGTCAGCTGCGCCGCTTCGCTCGGTCTCTCTAATGAGGCCAAGTGTGACCTTTCTAACGGTGGTCTACATACTTTGTCAAAGCGATTTAGAGATGCGACATCCTCGGCAAGATAGAAATGCGACAGTCCGGTGCGTTCAACGGTAGGGCGGAGCCGTGGACCGTAGTGGCAGGTAGCCCTTTGTTCGATCAGCGGGAGGCGGTCGATTGGTCGGGACGCCCATCGTCCCGACGCCTCCAGGCGGGCCGCCGCGCGCAGGGCGGGTCAAGCGGCGCGAAGCGGGACCGGAGCAGCCCGGAGCCACGTGCAGCCGAAGGCGGACGTGGCGAGGACTGCGAGGACCCACCCGCTTGATGCGCCCGAGCACGATGGCATTCGCGGATCCCGCAGATAGACTGTCAGCCGCGCGGGTTTAGAGCCTGACTCAAACTTGCATTGCTGTTTTTACCGCTGCGATGCGCCTTGTCATGAGTTGGACAGAGGCGAGGAAGAGCCAGGCAGTTGCGCTTTCGATGGTTCGCTCGAAGTCCTTGGCCAGTCTGCGGTTGCGGCCGAGCCAGGCGAAGGTTCGTTCGACCACCCAGCGCCGCGGAAGCACCTCGAAGCCCTGTGCGGCATCGGAGCGCTTGATGATCTCGACAGTCCACCGGCCGATCTTTACCAGCACCGCCTTGAGCTTTTCGCCGGCATAGCCGCCATCGGCGAAGATATGGCGTAGCCAGGGGAAGCGGTAGCGAATGCTGCACAGGACATCTGGCGCGCCATCGCGATCCTGGAGGTCGGCAGCGTGAACGATCGCGCCGACCAGGAGCCCTTGGGTGTCGGTGACGATGTGCCGCTTTCGACCCTTGATCTTCTTTCCCGCGTCGTAGCCGCGAGGGCCGCCGCCTTCCGTGGTCTTGACCGATTGGCTGTCGATCACGCCGGCCGTCGGCGAGGCCTCCCGGCCGATCGCCTCGCGCGCCAGCATCAGGAGTGCGTGGTTGATCGATTGCCACAATCCGCTGTCGCGCCATTGGTAGAAATAGTACTGCACCGTGGTCATTGGTGGAAACAGAGTGGGCGGCAGCATGCGCCACGGCAACCCGCCGCGCAGCAGATAGAGCACTGCCTCGACGATGTCGCGATAGCTCCATTTCGGGCGCCGCCCCCGCTTGGCCCGCACAGGAAGCAACCTCTCCAGCACGCCCCATTCCGCATCCGTCAAGTCGCTTGGCAAACGCAGCTCCTCTCGGGCAAACTGTGCCCGGGTGATATCAGTCCACATTCTCGATCCCTTTGATGCTTCGCAACACCAATGGAATCAGAACGCGCTGATATCACTCAACTTATTTTTCGGTCGGACACTTAGGAATCGTTCTCCAGCGTCAGTTCTCCGATCTTGGCGTGCAGCGACTTCACGTCGATCGCAGGCACGGCGGGCGCGGCGCCGCCAGGTCCAAAAACTCCGGAAGCTCCACCCTCCAGCTGGGCTTTCCATGCCGTAATCTGATTGGGGTGAACGTCAAAGTGCTCAGCCAGTTGAGCGATCGTTCGGTCGCCCTTGACAGCGGCCAGCGCCACCTTCGCCTTGAAAGCCGGTGTGTGGTTCCGGCGTGCGCGTCTCGTCATCGTCTCTCCTGATTCGCGGCCAATCTTGCCCGCCGTCAGGCAGAAACTCCACTTATCGCCCTGTTCAGATTTCTGGAGCCGGCTCTGTCCACTTTAGGGGTCCCGACGACGCCGATGGGTGTCATTTTTCGATCAGCATTCACACGCTATGGCCAGTATCCGCCGAACCTGGTCGCCGGCCGAACACCGGCTGGAGAGCACGCGCAGTTCGCTGGCCGTGTGCTCCATCCTCGTAATTTCCAAAGCCGCGCCCATCCAATGCCTGCCTCCCGCATGTGTTTCCCCACGCCGCAGCATTGATTCAGAATTCGCCCCTCTCTGGAATCTGGAGGGTTCTGTGAGGTCGCGGAGGAAAAGGAAAGGTCAGCCACGGGCTCTGTCGCGACCTCACAGAAGCCGGATTGAACGAAGCCGCGGAGTTGTGGGGCGCTATGGCGATAGTCAGCCCAACAATTGGACGCCGTTTGACGATCCTCGTCAGGTTCTCGACAGCTATCGCCCCTAGCCGGGTCTCCAGAGGCGGTCATGGCTGCCTATCGCAAGGAAGAACATGGAGCGCGGTTGGGGTGCTTGGATGCGGCATGTTGGGACGTTCAGGGCGTTTTCTGATCACCGCCGCGCAGCCGACCCGGTTTCCAGCAAATTGCAGGTTTGCGGAAAGTGACAACGAATGGAGTTCCGATCAACCAAGTGGGTGCGTCAACGATCGGCCAGCGCCGGCCCGCAAGAGAGCCCAGCGATTCCGTCCGCAGATTCAGCGGACTTTGAGCAGCAGCTGAGCGAAATCCGCAATTCAGGCGGTGGGGTGCTGATGCAGCCGCTCAGCCATCAACCGGGGGGGGCGGCATTGGAGACTCAGTCCATCCCGCAAGAGAGTGGGCCGGTAGATGCGCCAGCGACGCATAGTAGGGGCGGTGGGGCGATGCTGGTGGACTCGGCGCAGCCGATCCAGTCAAATGGGGTTTTGGTCGGTCACAGCAACCGCCCCGTTTATTTCCAAGATGCGCTCATTATTTCAAGGCTTAAACCAGCCCTCATCAAAGGCGGCGCTGCGGGGTGCACGGCAGGAAATAATGTAAACAATCTTCTCACTCTCGACCGCTGGCTTTTTGAAAACAAGAAAGGGACCATTGCTGCGCGGCTTGATGACCAGTCGCTGAGAAATGACGTCGAGGAGTTCATAAAAGCGGGCGGTACCAATAAGGTCCGTACAGCACTAGATCATCTTCGCACCTCCGAGATCGCGGGCGGAGTCGTCCCGATTGCGGGCGTTGTCAAGTTGACTCCTTATCCAGAGGACGCGGCTCTCATCAGGCAGTTTAAAAACGAAACACGAACCGCTACCGGCCGGAACAACGCAACTGCTCTTACCAGGTTAAGTGACTACCTACGCGAAAAGAACAAGCCGAGCATTGCTGGCCGGCTTTCCGACAAGTCGCTGGACAATGATGTCGGCGATTATAAGAAAAGGCCCGGATATGATCGGAGTATCGGGTACGCATTAGGTCGTCTTCGACAATCCCAAGCGGGCACACAAGTGATGGAAGTGGAGCGCCACATTCCGCGCGCTCCATATTCTCAAGATGCGGTCCTAACGGGGCTGACGTGTACTGGGGACGTTGCTACGCAGCACAGCTTGTCGGAGGTAGCTATCAGCTGGCCAGAGGTCCTTCGTGCCGAATGTCACGATGAGGATCTTCCTTTGGGGTGGATGGACGAACCCGACCTCTCGTCGCCTTTCCAGTCGAGTACCCAAGTGGGCGCATCGCCCGCGGGGGAGCCGCTCATCGTGCAACAGAGCGTGCAGGACCACTCGTCAACTCCGTATGAGGACGGCGGAACGATGCTAGGCACCTCGCCAGCGCAGTCGGCTCGGTCAGCTGCAGCTTACGTCGATGGAAGTATGCCCCCTCTCTATTCCGATGACGCATCCCTTATCCTCGGCCTCGGGGAGACCGTCGTCGGGTCTAATCGAGAGCCGTTGCTAAACTTAGCTCGCTGGCTCTTTGCAAGCGATAAGCCGGGTATTGTTGCTCGATTGCACGACGACTCGCTCAGCCGGGATGTCGAAGAGTTCGAGAGAAGCTGTGGCTCCTCATCCGTCGTTACGACCTTAGCTCTTCTGAGGGCTCCCCGGTCGGCGAACGTAGCTCCGCCGCGTGTGAGACGCGTCCTGAATCCCTATCCCGAAGACGCGGCCCTCGTGTACGAGTACAAGAAAGCGCCTGCGGAAGGGTACACGCGAGAGACCTCCAAGCGCTACGCAACCCTTCTTGCCGATTTCAGTGCCTATCTGCGTAACAAAAAACGGCCAGGCATTGCCGCTCAGCTTTCCGGCAGGTCGCCGCATGAATTGGACAAGGATGTCGAGGGCTATCAGGGCTCCGGTGGCGAGCGAAAGATCCGTACCGCACTGGCTCATTTTCTAAAGTCGCCGGCAGGCGTCAGGGTGAGGGAGCTCGAGCGCCAGTTTTGCACCCTTCCTGATCTCGGCGTGGTCCCGGCTGAGCCGGGGCACGTCGGAGATGATGCTTCGCACCACAGTGCATGGTTACGATCTGTGAGCTCGGCTGAGGTTCACCCTGCGGAGGGGTACGACCAGGACTTGGGTTCCGAGATGATGGACGAAGCTGGCCCATCGTCGGCGCTTGAGCCCACCGCGAAACTCGCTGCCTCACTACCGGAGAGGCAGCCCATAGCGCAGGCGAGCGCGGGCGAATACGCTCCCACATCGCAGGAAGGCCGAGCAGCTCGCGCGTCCTCGCTACAGTCAGGCCAGTCGGCTTGGGCTTTCGTCGGTCGCATCGGGGATCCCCTCTATTCCCGGGACGCATCCCTCATCGATAGACTACGGCCAGCACTCATCAAGCGCGGATTCAAGCCGCGCACCATCACCGATAATGTCAATGCTCTTCTCAGATTTGGGCGTTGGCTCCTTAAGAACAAAAAGCCGGAAATTGCTACTCGGCTTAACCACGAATCGCTGGATGAAGATACCAAGGCATTCGACAAGACTCCGAACCAGTCCATCCTTAGGGCATTGGGTCATCTCCGGGCCTCACAGTCGGAAAGCGGGGGCCCGCCAATCGCAGGCCGCGAAGAATTGACTCCTTACGACAATGATGCGGCGCTCATTAAAGAGTACAAAGCAACCGCCACCAAGAGTTGCACAACTAGCGAATACACAAACGCTCTCAGCAAATTCAGTGAGTACCTTCGCAGGAGCAACAAGCCGGAATTTGCTGCTCGGCTCTACAATAAGTCGCTGGATGAAGATGTCACGGCTTACAGGAAAGAGCCCGGCAGCTATCGGAGGATTGGCGCCGCACTGTCTCACCTACGAGAATCGCCGACATGCGCTCGAGCGATTGAACTTGAGGAACCACGCGAAGAGGTCGTCATCAACGATGAGCGAGACACACAAGACACAGCGGAGTTAACGCTAGCGGAGAACACGGGTGCTTCAGAGGATTCGCGAGCCGTTCCCGCTGAGCGCCAGCTCGGCGGGAGCGATTACTTAGGCGGTCGTACGCTACAGGCGGGGCGAGGTCAGGTTGCGGCGGAGACCGCGTCACAACACGGCGCGGCGCAAAGGCCTTTCAACTGGCCAGAGGAGCTCCCTCCGGGGGAGTATGACCACAGTCTTCCTGAGCAAACCTCAATGTCGCCGGCAGAAACTAACGACCAGATGTTTCTCGAGTACGCCGCGAGCGGGTACCAGGCTCACGGTCGTGGCGACGCCGTTGAGCACCGTAAGGACTCCCACGAGCCATTGCATGCGCTTGATACGAGCAACCTTCCGTCAGGCGAAGGGGTGATGATCAATTATGAAGGCCGAACAGTGGATTTCGCACCGGCGAAGAGGCGGAAGATCCTAAGTCCGCAAAGTCTTGCCACGACCTCCCACTCGGCCAGCGAAGTTGTGACGATCGCAGGGGCCTTTGAGGGGTCTGCCTATCCCGACGACGCGACCTTGATCAAGGATTATAAAATGCAAGCTGCGATTGAGGGCACTTCAAGCAGAGCGAAGGGTTATGCGAGCGTTCTCATTCATTTCAGTCGCTACCTCCGTCAGAACAAGAAACGCAGCATTACTGCCCAACTTAACGACACGTCCGTCAGTGAACTGAATCACGATGCCAACCGCTATCGAGAAGCCGGCGGTTATAGAGCTGTCAACGCGGCGCTGGCTGATCTCCGGGACGGAGGGAGCAAACGCGTGCCCGCTCCCTTGTACTCTGAGGATGCCTCCCTTATTGCAGGTCTCGAGCCCGCACTGATCGGCGCGGGGTACGAAGCGATCACTGCCAAAACCCAATATGTTCGTCCTCTTCGCAGATTCAGCCGGTGGCTAGTTGCAAACCGCTGGCCGGGAATCGCCGCTCGGCTCGACGATGGCTCGCTGGACCGCGATGCCGCGGCCTTCGAAAAAGGGCGAAAGAGGCCAACCGTTCCTACGGCTCTAGATCGCCTCCGGGACTTCCGATCTGAGCGCGGAATAGCATCGATCACAGTCCGCCGGAGGAACGTTCTGGGCCTCGATGTGGAGCACAATTGGCCAGAGAAGCTCCCTCCGGAAAGTGACGATCACGATCTGCTTTGGGGGATAGAGGAAGACGGCCCATCGTACGGCGTGCCCCTCCCTGAACGAACGCAACAGGTAGAACAAGCTTCACGGGAGGAACCTGCTGGGTCCACCTCAACGTGGTCGCTACGGGTACCGTCTGACTTTGATTGGAGTATGTGGCCGGCCAAGGAAGCCGAGCCATCATTGCCTGTCGCGGCTCAGTCGCCGTCGACACCGCAGGAGGTAGAACAAGCTCCACGGGAGGAACCTGCCGGGTCCACCTCAACGTGGTCGCTACAGGTACCGTCTGACTTTGATTGGAGTATGTGGCCGGCCGGCGAGGCCGAGCCATCATTGCCTCACGCAGCTCAGTCGCCGTCGACACCCTACGAGCTGCGTGACGATGCCCACTATGCGTTTCCGCGCAGTCCGACCAATGCTCTACTCGGGACCTCGACTCTGACAGTCTCGATCCACGGACCTGGCGGGCAGTTGCTCGACGACATGGAATGGCTGGGCGATGAGCATATTGCGGCGGATTACGCACTCCTACTACGAGACTTGCATAAGCATAATTCGGATCTGGCGGCCCGGACTCGCCTCGTGGACCCTGCAACAGCACATGTGCTGCGCAGGACCCTGAACGAGGACGTCCTCCTGGAACACTTGCATGGGATCGTCAACGACCAGGATGGTAACGATACCGCCCGCTTCCTGTTTCTGCCAGTGAACGATGACGAGGGCGACGGCGGCCACCATTGGTCCCTGCTGTTCCTTGATCGCGATGCGCCGGAAGGGCCGGTTGCCTATCATTACGACTCCGCCGAAGGACGCAATCACACCCATGCAGCAAAGCTCGCAGAAGTGCTGCATGCCCGCCTCGAGCGACGCCCCATAGCCCAGCAGCGGAACAGTTATGATTGCGGCGTCTACGTGGCGGATGGCACGCGAGAGCTGGTTAGCCAATTGTCGCAAGGACGACGGCCAGAGCTGCTAAACCTCGACAACCTCGTCGCGAGTCGGCGGGCACTGCAAAACCGTCTTAGGGGTCGACCACGTTGATGGACACTCCCAACGACTCGCAATGTGAGGACGAATACTTTGTCGTCTGTGAATGCTGATCGAAAAATGCCCCCCATCGGCGTCGTCGGGACCCCTTCAGGCCATTGATTTCATTGAATTGAAATGATGGGACCCCCACGCCGATCATGGTTGAGACCCCGCGCCGAAACACACTCCACCTCCGGGGCATGGAAAGAATACAGCTTCCAGCCACGTTGGCGCTGCTGCTGCGAGCGGATCTGGCTGGCTCGGCCAAGGGGGAGTACGAACGCCTCCTCCAGTGCCGGCTCGTCTTCGATCTTGCGACGGATGTCGCGAATGATCCGTCCCAGCCGGCTGCGCAGGACACGCAACTGCCGCTGATGCCGCCCGAATTGTTTGGCATGAGCGTAGCGACCCGCCATCATCGCGGCTGCCTTGGCCACGCGAGAATAGGATTGCCGCAGCCTGACGCCGTGCTGTCTCGCCAGGCGGTTGAGACCTCTGATGGCTGCATGCAAGAGCTTGGCATCAGTCGGAAAGGTGATGGCCTTCGGCTGCACCGTCGTGTCGACCGTGACGCGCTTGAGGTCCTGACCGCGCAATGCGCCGGCCGCGTGCGCCACCCGCAGGCTCTCGGCCAGCAGCAGCTCCAGCTTGTCGCCAAGCCGCTTGCGCCAGTGGCTCAGGTCCGAGCGCTCGTGCGGGAAGGTGTGCTGGAAGAACTCTTCGCCGGTGAAGAACTGGAAGTACGGATCGTGGACCCAGCGCTCGCACACGCCCTCGTCGGACAGCCCGTAAATCTGCTTGAGCAGCAAAAGCCCGATCATGAAGCGGGTCTCGATGCCCGGCCGGCCGTTCTCGCTGTAGAGCGGAGCGATCTCGCCGTCGATCCAGTCCCAATCGACCTTGCCGGCGAGCAGAACCAGCTCGTGCTTCATG
Organism: Bradyrhizobium sp. USDA 3256; assembly: GCF_054058275.1. Classification (NCBI taxonomy): domain Bacteria; kingdom Pseudomonadati; phylum Pseudomonadota; class Alphaproteobacteria; order Hyphomicrobiales; family Nitrobacteraceae; genus Bradyrhizobium; species Bradyrhizobium sp. USDA 3256. The sequence continues at coordinate 262,851 of NZ_JBSSAE010000001.1, read as the reverse complement.
TTGATGATCTGATCCAGCCGTGCCCGGAACAGGTCATTCGACCCCGTGGTCTTGTGCTTCGTACGCATACGACGAAGACCGCGTGATTGACGTACGCGCGCGGGCACGGCGAACTCTATGATGGCTTGCGTGAAGGTCAGGCGGCCTGCTGACCGGCGGGCTTGTCGGCTGGGCGCAGGAGCTTCCATTCCCAGGGCAGCAGTTCGTGCAGACGCGATGCGGGAAGATCGGCGATACGGGCGAGGATGTCGGCGAGCCAGGCCTTGGGATCGACGTCGTTGAGGCGACAGGTCGTGATCATCGTCAGCATGATGGCGGCACGGTCGGCGCCACGGCGGCTGCCGGCGAAGGTCCAGTTGCGCCTTCCCAAGGCGATGCCTCTCAATGCGCGCTCAGCACAATTGTTGGTCAAGCAGATCCTGCCATCGTCGAGGAAGCGGGCGAAGTCGTTCCAGCGCCTGAGCATGTAGTTGATCGGCTTCAGGACCTCGGAGGAGCGCGAGAGGGTTTCGCGCTCACGCAGCAACCAGACGTGCATGTCCTCGAGAAGCGGCTTGCTCTGTTCCTGGCGCACGGCGCGCCGCTCGTCGGCGCCGCGGCCGTTAATGGCGCGCTCGATCTCGAACAACGCATCGAGGCGTCTGACCGCCTCCAGCGCGATCGGAGAGACCGGTTTGAGCTATGACGGATTTTGGGTGACGCGGTCCGATCAGGCGGCGCGGACTTCAGCGGTCGGAACGACTTCGATTCCGTCCGCAAACTTTACCCCGGATATCACCTTCGGCAACTGATTTGTGCCCTTCAACCGTCGCAAGGTTTTAGATGCGGCGCCGACCAGCTTGAAGACCATCAACTTTGCTGTGTGTGGCGATAACGCTCCCTTCGTTCGCACAGTCCGGTGCCTGACCGTGGCAAAGACGCTCTCGATTGGATTCGACGTGCGCAGATGCGACCAGTGCTCGGCAGGGAAATCATAAAACGCCAACATAGCCGAGCGATCCTTGATCAGGCATTCAACGGCCGGCTTGTATTTGACGCCGTACTTCTCGACAAAGATATCAATCGCTGTTTCAGCGGCCGCCCGGTTCGGCGCCAGGTAGATGTCACGCAGATCACTCTTTATTGCCGGCTGCACGGACTTGGCGACCTTGTCGAGCACGTTGTTCACCTTGTGCAGCCAACATCGCTGATGTTGCGTGCCGGGGAAGATTTCATCGAGCGCCCGCCAGAAGCCGAGAGCGCCGTCGCCGACAGCAAGCTGAGGCCCGATCTGCAAGCCGCGCTTGCGCAGATCGATCAGCAATTCTCGCCAACTTTGTGCGCTCTCGCGTACCCCGACCTGGAAGCCGATCAATTCCTTCTTTCCTTCAGGCGTGGCGCCTATCAACACCAGGATGCATTCGGCATGGTCCTCCATGCGAGCCTGCAGATAGACGCCATCCGCCCAGATATAAACGTACCGCCGCGCCGACAAGTCGCGCTTTTGCCAACGTTCGTATTCGGCCTGCCAGTCCTTCTTCAGGCCAGCGATGACCGGCGGCGACAAGTTCGGCGCGTCCTTGCCGAGCAAGGCCGAAAGCGCCTCCTGGAAGTCGCTGGTCGAGATTCCCCGCAAATAGAGCACGGGGATCAACGCGTCCAAGCTCTTCGTCCGGCGGGCCCAGAGCGGCAGGATCGTCGAATGAAACCGGATCCTGTCGCCTGGCCCGCTTGCTCCACGGTCGCGGGCCTTCGGACGGGCGATCACGACAGGGCCGATGCCGGTGGCAATTTCGCGCGCCGGCCCATATCCATGCCGCACCACGCGCGCCCGACCATCCGGCAGCGCCAGATGCTTCGTAAGCGGCAAGCTGAGGCCGTTAGGCGGCGTGGTTCCATGGCATAAGCGCGTCGATTTCGCTGCTCGGCCAGCCGTTGGCGATACGCTGAAGTGTTAGGGCAAGCCAGGCGAACGGATCGACGTTGTTCATTTTCGCCGTCTGCAGCAGCGTTGCGATGGTTGCCCAGGTTCGTCCGCCGCCGTCGCTGCCCGCGAAGAGGCTATTCTTTCTCGTGATTGTTTGTGGCCGGATGGCGCGTTCGACGATGTTGGAGTCGAGCTCGATGCGGCCATCGGTCAGGAAGCGTTCGAAGATGGCACGGCGCGAGACGGCATAACGGATCGCCTCGGCCAATTTTGATTTGCCGGAGATCCGCCGCAAGGTCTGCTGCCAGAGATCGAAGAGATCTGTGACGATCGCCGCGGAGGCTTGCTGGCGCGCGGCAACGCGAGCGTCGGGGCTTTGACCGCGCACGGTTTTCTCGACCTGCCAGAGCTTCGCCATCCGCTCGACCGTCGCCGTTGCCACTTCTGAGCTCCCAGCAACATGCAGCTCGTAGAACTTGCGCCTGCAGTGTGACCAGCAGCCAGCCAAGGTGATGCCATCATTGCCGCGATCGGATCGCGCGAGCTTGTTATAGGCGGCATAGCCATCCACCTGCAGGATGCCGCGATAACCATTGAGGTGTCGGACCGCGCATTCGCTGGCGCGGCTGTCTTCGAAGCGATAAGCCACCATCGGCGGACCGTTGCGGCCAAAGGTTCGGTCATCTCGGGCATAGGCCCATAAGTAGGCCGTCTTTGTCGATCCGGAGCCCGGAGCGAGCGTCGGCAAAGTGGTTTCGTCGGCAAAGACCCGTTCGGCCTTCTTGACCTCGCTGAAGATGTAGTCGGCCATGATCTCGAGCTCGAAGCCGAGCTTGCCCATCCATTGTGCCATCAGCTGGCGGTCCAACTCGACATGATCGCGGGCGTAGATAGCCTCCTGCCGGTAGAGCGGCAGGCCATCGGCATATTTGGCGACGGCGATCTGGGCCAGAAGCGCTTCCGTCGGAATGCCTCCTTCAATGATATGGGCCGGGGCCGGCGCCTGGATGACGCCGTCCGCGTTCTTGAAGGCATACTTGGGACGGCGCGTGACGATCACACGGAACTTCGCCGGCACCACATCCAGGCGCTCCGACACGTCCTCGCCGATCAGCACCTTCTGCTTGCCTGCATGCTCAGCCAGCTCGTGCGGCTCAATGACAGTTTCGATCCGTTCCAGATGGGGCGCAAAGCCCTTGCGCCGACGCGGTGCACGCGTGCCATCCGCCTGCGCACGGCCCTTGCCGACCTGGGCCTTGATCGCAGCGATGCCGGTCTCGATCTCCTCGAAGACGAAGGCCTGCTGTTCATCGTCGCCGTTCGCCGAGCCGAGCTTTTCCGATCGTCGGCCGAACCGGGCGCGGTCGAAGGCCTTCAGGATCTGCGTCAGCCGCTCGATGCGCGCATCGGCATCGGCGCTGCGGGCCTTGAGATCGGCGACCTCGCTCTCCAGAGCATCGGCGCGGGCCGCTTTCTCGGCCATGGCAAGAACCATGGCCTTCAGCGTCTCTACGTCATTCGGGAGACTAAGATCAGGCGGCGTCATTGACCCGACCAGAGCACATTTTGCTCCGTTTCTCTTGCCCTTTCAGGCCGCTGATTCACTTCGCCGCAGTGCTTTTACCCAACAATCTCCGGCCGCTTGACCGCCACGGTCCGGACCCGCTTCCAGTCCATCCCATCCACCAGTGCCATCAACTGCGCGGGGTTCATCTGTACCCGATGATGTCCGATCCGCGGCCAGCAGAACCTCGCCTTCTCGAGACGTTTTAAATAGAGGCACACGCCGGAGCCATCCCACCATACGATCTTGATTCTGTCGGCTCTTTTGGCCCGGAACACATAAAGCGCACCGTCGAACGGATCTGAGCCCGCATCGCGCACCAGCGCAACAAGCCCATCGATACCCTTGCGGAAGTCGACGGGATGGCTGGCCAGGAACACCTTCACGCCGGAGGGGATCATGCCGAACGTACCGCCCGGATCACCCGCTGTAGCTGCGCCTCGTCGACGTCCACGCCGGCGCGCACGATCACCTCGCCAATGGCAATTTCGATCACCGCGCCTGACACAGACGCCATCTCACCCCCGCAACTCGAGTGCCGCTCGCGATAATGTCGTTCCGCCCGAGCGTCACGGCGCCACGCGAACAGCTGCGACGGGTGAATGCCGATCCGACGAGCGATCGCCGATACGCTCGCGCCAGGCTCCAGCGCCTCTGTCACAATTTGCGCCTTGAACTCGTCCGACCAGCGTCGACGAAGCTGCCGCGGCGCTCCCTCAAGACGGTCGGCGACCGCTTCGATCATATGGAAGGTTCTAGTTCCAGAACTAGGCGCAGACATAGAAGCTCACATCGGCTCACAAACTCAGCAGCCGATAGCCGATTGCTCACCCCTTGCGCCAGACGGGGTCTCTTTTCCGCTTACGATGCTTCGTCGTTTCCAGGAATGTAGTGAACTCAATCTCGACAGCGCGGGCGATCAGTTCGCGAGCTCCGGCACGCAGAATATCCGTCAGTGGATCAGCAATCTGATCGGGCTGACGCAGAGGAAAAACATTGGTAGTCTCGGTCACGGCGTATCGCTCCTTTGGAGGTTGCTGGCAGGCTTCATCACCCGCCTCGATACGCCGCCTTTCTCAACCCGTCATCACCCAGTTTCCGTCATAGCTCAGGACAGTCAGCTACGCAGACGACCTTTTCACAAGGCGGCCTTGCTCGGATGCGTACTGTGCTTCTTCGGTCGCATCGTCTTCTCCGATGCACCACAGAATCATGGCCCGCAGCAAAAGGAAATCCAAAAACCAATTTGCAGGGTTTGGAAGCCTCAAGCCCCAAATCCCTGCAATCTCAAATGCCTCCAAAACCCGAAAACAGACTCCCGCTCAATCGCTTAGAGCCTTGTTCACGGCCGACTATTTTTCACGAACAAATGCGATCGACTTTGACATGGGTAATCCTATCCTGCTTTGATTATTGCAAATGTTCAGTGAGGGTCGGATGCGTATGGGGCGTGCCCAGGAGCCGCTTGTGCTCGCTTATGTCTATGCGTTTGGGTTGAAAGGCGTTCTGAAAGGCTGGAACGCATTTGTACGGGTCCAAGGCACCGCAAAAAAAGACATCAATGGCGATTAGCTTTTCATCATGCCAAGTGTTAACGCAGATGTGTGATTCGGCGAGGATCGCAAATCCTGTTACACCTCCATCCTCGCTGTACTTACAGTATGTTGCATCTAGCAAGGTGGCATTTGCGTCCTTGACTGCCTGATTGACAGCCGCCTCGATCGCTTCAGCATTGCCCGTATTTTTTGCTTCCCACATGTCGATGAACAGATGCGTCCCAGCTGAAATCCTATTTCCCAACCGATGTATACCGCCCTTCGGCTCTTGAATATCCATAGTGTACCCTTCTGTTCTTGAACTTTGAGTATTATCTCGCGAGCCAATTTCGGAAATAATACCTACTATTTCCCTGACCTCTGCTTCCTGCGGGATTGATCCCCCGGCGATGGGATATCGTTCAGATGCTTCGCCGAAGTGACGCAGCAAGGGCAACATCGGGCCCGGCGAGATCGCCCAGTCCAGATACGTGTATTCCTTGGCCAGAACGGTGTTCCGAAGCGGATGTTGGACCGCCCAGTTCATGCTTATGGCGCTGAGGAGACCCGCTGACTTCCATCGGTCAAGGGCATCAAACAGTAACTGGCGCTCTTTCATCCCCTCGCCCAACCCAAAGAGCAGGGATACGCCAACAGAAATACCCGCGTCCCCGAGTATTTCGACCGCTGTATTTGCCCGATCCATCCAGCTGGCGTTCTTGTGACCAATATCCTTATGCAGCCCCCCAATTTTATCGGGCAATGGAGTCTCTAGGCCAATAAACATGTACTCTAAGCCCGTGCGCCGGAGGGTGGAGGCAATGTCCGGGCTCCTGATAATCTGATCGATGGTAGCTTGGCCGCCGAGCCGTACCTCAACCCCGCTCCCGCAGACCAGTTCTTCAAACTGCCGGACCAGCTTGGGATTCCAGGTGAGAAAAGTTGAGTCCTCCACAAAGGCAGCTACGCCCGTTTCGGCAGAGTAGTCTTCGTCAACGACTTGACGAGCGGCCAAAAGCTGCTGGTGGAGCCTTACCCCGCTTGACTGAAGCTGCTGCGGCGCCCCCACGACTCCAATTCGTTCACTACAGAACGAACAGTCGTAAATGCAGCCAGGTCCTACATCGCTGAAGACATGAGCCGTTGGCACCCGATCAAAGACGTCAAAGCCACCTCGAATTCCAAACATGGCCGACGGCGACGGAAGCTGATGATAGTCAATCTCAACCCCAGTTGACCGAACGCATTGGATGGCTCCATCTGTGACAGTTCCCGCGACCCAGCGGCCTGGCAATGCGGCCAACTCGTCGAGTCGAGTTCTTGCGGATCGCGCGTGCTGCTTGACGGCGGTCTTGGCGACCAGTTCACCGATCCCGACGATGAAGTGTTCCGCATCCCCCGACAGAACGACATCAAACAAATCAGGGATCTGACCGTCACACGTAAGGCGGAGGGGCGATGCTGCATGGTGCTGTACCTCGAGCCCTTTTAGAAAAATTGTTTCGGTGGCATGTCGTCCACCCAAGACAATACAGACATCATCTCCAAGGGCCTCTCTCACGAAGGCAGCCGTTTCGATCGCCCCTTTGAAACAGATCGACATTGCTCCAATCAGGAACAGGTTGGGCCGCACTTCGTCGAGGAGTGGCGCCAACTCCCTTTCCATCTGCTCGCGATCGCTGAACAACAGCGTGGTCCTCCGGCGATCTGCACGCTTGCCGCTCCAGTTACTGTTGCCCCAGGCTCCATGGCCTCTGGATGCCATTAGCGCAGCCAGACGACATGCATTGAAAAGACTTGCCGGGTCAGCGCTGGAAAGCGCCATTTCGCCAGCCTGGCCCTCAACAAACTGTGGCGCCGAACACGCAATGACCCGCAGCGACATTTGCCGCTCCACTCAGTTGATGCAGTTTCTCAGGCTAGACTTGCGCTAGATGCGCGGACCGATCCGACGTCATGCATAGTGCGACGGCGGCTAACAGGAATGGAATGGCGGCCATTCCCAGATATACAGGGCCATAAGCCCGTGTCGCCTCGATGATTTGTCCGCTTGCGTAGTTTCCCACCATGCTTCCAAGTCCAACAGCGACGAATATGCCCCCCGAAAGAACAGATGCGATTTCAGGAGGGAACATCTTGGCGATGTAAGCAGCTATCAACCCAAAGAGTGCAAAGTAGGACATACCCAGAACAAATAGTGATGCGTACACAGTCACCGGCATGTTTGCCAGGTACAACGGGATGGGCATTGCGACCACCAAAAGCAGGTAGGTGAGAACGAGCGTCCACCGGACAGATATTCGGTCTGCAACAAACCGAGCAAAATGCCTCCAACCATCCCTCCCGTCCCTATCGCACTCCAGGCCCGGGACGCATCCGCTGCGGTCCAGTTTGAATTTTCGCGCAGAAGCGACGTAAGATAAGTTTGGTATGGAACCATGCTCATGGCCGTCCCGAATAGAAGAAGGACGGAAAATACTGCGGCCGGATTCAGTAGGCTGCTCCAGTAAGTATTTTTCTCGCTTGTCTTTGCGTCAGATCTCCCGCGCATGCTCAATATTGGATAGAGGAACAACAGCGAAACGAGGGTCAAAGCAATTGTGACCCCACCAAGGGCGAGCCACGCCGAACGCCATCCCCAGTGGTCGAGAATGTAGGGAACAATCAAGCCGTTGAGAAACAGTCCGAACGATGTGCCGCTGCACATCAGCCCAAGCGCCAACGCACGGTGTCGATCAGGTATAAGCGTCTGCGTCGCGACTACGATGGCCACCCAGACCGCGGCACCACAGCCTCCCATGATGAAAAGGATCGTCACCATCAAGTCGACATTGGACATGCTATAAAACACGCCCTGACACAGGATGGTTACGACCAGAAAAAAGTAGATGACTCGGATCGGACCTATCCTAGGGACCAGCAGGCCCGCAACTATTGCGAAAACCATATTCCCGGCCTGCGCGGCGCCGGACGCAAGGCCCACGGTGTTCTGACCTATGCTTAGCTCACTGCGAATTTCAGGAACCAAGGATGAGAACAAATAGGTGGCAAAGGCAAATGTAGCGGCAACGAAACTCGTGAGAAAGACCGTGACGACAATCGGCGATATCTTCGTTTCTTCTGAAAGATTCATCACAGGTAAATACTCTCTTTATTTGCCGATCACATGACTGATATTTCTACAATCACAACTCTGTTACCTGTTTTCATTAGAATCGTCTATTTATTATGATTCTCTAATCTTACTGCGTCACAAGCGTGCGGTCTGTGGAGCGGGCGAACTTGATCGCACAACAAGGACATCTCAACAGCGTTCGGACGAGCCCTTGTTCGAGCCGCCGTCGCATCGTCGCGATCGAATTTGGAATGTGACGTTGGGTCCGCAGTGGTAGATCCGCGGGGTCTGTAATCTGCGGGAAGGCGAGTGAACGGAATCGGCCAGGCGCGCCGAGCGCCTGAGGGGGGAATCGTCTCCCGCTCGGAGATCAGGAATCCGTAGGCCGCAATGCACATCGTTGCGTGATGATGAAAGCCGCGCCAGCCGCGTCCCTCGAAGTGGCCGAGCCCGACCTCCTGCTTGAGTTCCTGATAATCGCGTTCGATGCGCCAGCGCAGTTTAGCCGTCTCAACGAGAGTCCGGAATGCCACATCCTCCGGCAATGTCGAGAGCCAGTATTTGGTAGGCTGGTCCTCGCCTTTCGGCCATTCGATCAGCAACCATTCCTCCAATCGCCGGGTGGTTTGCCAATAATCACGATGCGCGGTACGGACCCGCACGCGGGCAAAGCGCGAGGTCGTGAGCGTCATCCAGGGACCACGCGCTGAGGGCTAATCTGGTCGGTTAGGAAGATCTCGTGGACTGAATCATCACGAGGTCTCGCCATGTCTAAGGATAGCCGTAAGGATAGCGATAGGGATAGGCATACGCCTATCCTCAAGGATTTTTCTGACACGCTGCAGCGTGTCGAGATCATCACTGGGACCGGCCGGCGCCGGCGCTGGTCGGCCGATGCGAAGGCGGCGATTATCGCGGAGAGTTTTGCGCCGGGTGCAAGCGTGTCCGCGGTGGCGCGGCGACACGACATCAGTCCAAGCCTGTTGTTTCTGTGGCGTCGTCAGACGACGCGGGCGAAGGTCGCGGCGCGCCGGGCCGGAGACGTGCCACCTGGCTTTGTGCCGGTCGCGATCACCGGCTGCGGGGGCGAATTGCCGTCGCGCGAGGAGCAGGCGGCAATCGAGATCGAGGTCGGCGCGGTTCGCATCCGTGTCAGGGGGACGGTCGACCGGCGGGCGCTGTGCGAGGTGCTGGCGGCAGTCGGGACGGTTGGCCGATGATCGGGGCTGCGACCCGGGTTGTCGATCTGGATCGCGACGCAGCCGGTCGATTTCCGTCGCGGAATGGACTCGCTGGCGATGCTGGTGAGCGAGGCGTTTGGAGCCGATCCGTTCGACGGCGGACTTTACATCTTCCGCTCCAAGCGCCGAGATCGCGTGAAGATCCTGACCTGGGACGGAAGCGGCCTTGTCCTTTACTACAAGAGAATCGAGGGGCAGTTCACCTGGCCGCCGATCAAGGAAGGCGTCATGCCGCTATCTCATGCTCAGCTCTCGGTGCTGCTCGATGGCTCAGACTGGAAGCGTGTGCCGATGCGGGTTGTGGATCAGCCAGCACGAGCTGGTTGATCCGTATCAAGAGTAGTTCGTCACTCATGCGGAGTTGTTGTAGAATCACTCTGCATGAGTGATTTGCCTTCTGATCCAGCATTGCTCCGACAAGCCGTGATGGCGCTGTCGTCACGGCTTGCGGCGTTGTCGGCGGAATGCGGCACGCTGGCGGCCGAGCGTGATGCGGCGATTGCCCAACGCGACGCTGCGGTCCAGGAGAACGACAAGCTCCAGATAATCCTGTCCCAGTACAAGCGCACGATCTTCGGTCCCCGCTCTGAGACACTGGATCCCAGACAGCTGCCTCTCTTCGCCATCACGGCGCAGGCGGCTGGTGCCGCCGCCAACGACGACGTGACCGGAGGCGGGCTGCCTGACGGAGCGGAGGGCCGTGGAAAGCGACCGGCGCGACGCAACCGGGGGAAGCTTCCGGAGCATTTGCCGCGCATCGACGTCGTGATCGATGTCGAGAGCCACATCTGCCCTTGCTGCGGCGAGCGGCTGCACAAAATCGGGGAGACCGTCAAGGAAGCCTTCGACGTCATTCCGATGCAGTACCGGGTCAAGCGCATAGTGCGTCCGCGGTACGGCTGCCGGGGATGCCGCCAGGGTGTGCTGCAGGCACCCGCGCCGGCCCAGGCGATCGACGGCGGGATGGTGACGGAAGCCTTGCTGGCCCACATCGCGGTGATGAAATACGGCTACCAGCTGCCGCTGTATCGGCAGGAACAGATGTTCGCTGCGCAAGGCATCACGCTCGACCGGCAGACGCTGGCCTCGTGGATGGGGCGCGCCGCCTGGTGGCTGAAGCCGCTTCACACGCTGTTGCGCGACACAGTGATGTCCTACCCGCGGCTGTTTGCCGACGAGACGCCGCTGCCGGTTCTCGATCCCGGCCGTGGCCGGACCAAAGTCTGCCAGTTCTGGGCGATCGCCACCGATGACCGTCCGTGGGGTGGCCCGGCGCCGCCGGCGGTGGTCTACATGTTTGCCGAGGATCGCAAGGCGATCCGCGCCAAGCAGCTGTTCGGGGACTACCACGGCATCCTGCAGGTCGACGGCTATGCCGCCTACAAGGGCCTGATCAAGAACGGCGGCCATCTGGTGCAGCTGGCGTTCTGCTTCGCGCATGCGCGGCGGAAGTTCTGGGACGTTCACGTCGCGACCAAGTCGCCGATTGCCGCGGAAGCGCTGCAACGGATCGCGATGTTCTACGCCACCGAGGATCGCATCCGCGGTCTGCCGGCGGCGCATCGGGCTGCTATGCGGCAAAGCGACACCAGGCCGTTGATCGAGGACTTCAAACCCTGGCTGTGAATGCTGATCGAAAAATGACCCCCATCGGCGTCGTCGGGACCCCTTCAGGCCATTGATTTCATTAAATTGAAATGATGGGACCCCCACGCCGATCATGGTTGAGACCCCACGCCGAAACACACCCAGTGGCGCGCATGGATGTAGTGTCCGCGGTTCTTGCCGGCGATCTTCATGGCCAGATTCCGCGTCACGTCCGGATAGATGTCGCCGTTCATCACGTCGTAGAGCGGCGCCATGGATACACCGCCGCCGGGCAGCAGCAGCGAGTAGTTTTTGGAGTGCGCGTCGACGTTTCCGCAGAGGACGTTGAAGACGAAGAAGTCCAGGAAGCGCGCCGCGCTGGCCGCGCCGTTCTCCGTCTTCCGGATGACGTCGAAGCAGTCCTTCAGGGTCGGACCGCGCAGCCTCGTCGCCGGATTGGCTTCGTATTTCGTGGAAGGAATGTGCCCGGTGGCCTGGCAGAAGTCCTCCTGATGCAGCCTGCGCAGGCTTCGTCCCTCGGGAACGCGATCGTAGCGCTTCACCAGCAGGTAGTCGAGATCCTCGGCCTTGCCGATCGTGCACTCGGCGACGTCCAGCTTCACCTTCGCCGCCAGGCGGAGGCAGAAGGCTTCGTTCTCGACCGCGTTGTTGAAGTGCTTGTTGGCCGGCTTGAGGATGTGCGTCGTCGGCGCACCGTCGAGCGCGAGGCCGATCCCTCCGTCCGGATACCGGACCACGGGAAGCTTGTCCTGCGCGCCGGCGAGCGACATGTGGATGCCCTCCTCGCCGACCAGGAGCGGTTTCTCGGGAAGGCGGCGGATGGCCGCGGCGAGCTCGGCTTCGGAGAGACGCTTGTAGCGCGGCGTCCGCTTCGGCCTCTGGTCGGCGGGCCGATAGACTTCGAGCGCGCCGGGAAGGTCCTCTCCCAACTCTTCAAGAAGCGCGAAGACGTTGGCCTCCGGAATCTTGAGGATCGTGCCGACCGTCTTCAGCGTGCGGCCTTCGGGCAGCAGGTTCAGGAACCATCGGTACACGACGTCCGGTTCGTGGACGCGCTTGGCGAGCGGCATGCGGGTCGACACGGCGAACGCCTTCGGATCCTTCGTCCACGCTTCGTCGTAGACGAACTCGATGTCCTGGATCTCCTCCGAGCGCCGGCGCAGCAGGCCGACGAGCAGACTACCGTACCGGACTTCGAGGGTCTCGCCGGCCTCGCCGGGCTTCGGGTTGCCGGTCATGGTGTGGGCAAGAAATTGTCGGGATCGAACGGTTCGGAGTCCTCGTCCGTCGGCCGGGCCGTCGGCACCGGGCTCATCTCCGGATTCAGCCGGATGCCGAGCGCCTGCAGCAGGCGCAGAACCAGACCGACCTGGCTGGTCTCCTTGCCGTTCTCGATGTCGACGATGAAGCGGACGCCGACGTTGGCCGTCAAGGCGACGTCCTGCTGCCGGAGCCCCAAGGAGGTACGCCGGTTCCGGATCAGTTCGCCGAGTTCTGCCGTGGTTGCGATCGTCATGATAATTTCCCGAGTGGGAATATATGCCCGGAACTGGTGGAATGACAAGTTTGATTTTCCCGAGCGGGAAATCTTAGATGCTGGAAGGAGTTCCGATGCCGCAAATTTCCCGAGCGGGAATTTTATGCGTCCAACAGGCCGTTCAAAAGATGAATTTACCGATCGGTAAATCCCATCAGCCTCGGGACCTAGGATGTTGCGGCGCCGGCGACCGTAGCAGTTGCTCCAGAATCTGGGCAGCCGCAGCAGGCGTCCGGACGGAGCAAAACCCGGTCGACCGCCGTCGGCGTGTGAATGCTGATCGAACATTGACCCCATCGGCGTCGTCGAGTGAAGTGGACCCTATGCTGAGGACCACTGGGTCCGGTTTTTTAAGTGGAGCTGCAGCAGTTCGTTCTTCCCAATATCTTTACGCTACTCTTGCCTGCTGCTGTTGTGGCTGTAGGGATGTGGGCAACGCGCAGCGTTGTCCAAGCTTCTCGCTTGCGAGAAGCGTCATATCCACTGCGCATTCCAGGGATGATGATCAGCGGTTCCAGGCGATGGTGATCACGGATTCCAGATGATTGTGATCACTTGCAGAGGCAAACACGACTGACGGGATTATGTGTGCTGGAAATGATCCTCCTGGTCAAGACGGGCGGGAGGGTTTGAAGATCGTCCCAGCGGTCCATGGGAGGGCCCCGTGCGCGGCGCGGAGTGCCCCACGAGCGACGCAGCGGCGCGCGCGGGAGGGCCTGTGGGCCGGTGGGACGATCGGGCGCACGGTGGTCACGCTTTTGTCCTATCATCGGCCCGACGCCGCAGGCTGTCGCCTTTGAGCTCGATGCGGTGAGCGTTGTGAATGATGCGATCCAAGATGGCATCGCCAAGCGTGGGATCGGCAATCACGTCATGCCATTGCGGCACGGGGAGCTGACTTGTGATCAATAATGATCCCTTGTCGTAGCGATCATCGACGATCTCGAGCAGGTCACGGCGCTGGTCGGCGGTGAGCGGTTCGGGTCCCCAATCGTCAAGAACCAGAAGATTGACGCGCTCCAGCGCGGCGATCAGGCGAGCGAGACGGCCTTCGCCGCGCGCCTGCGCGAGATCGGCGAACAGGCGGGACACGCGCTTGTAGAGGACGGAGAAGCCATCGCGGCAGGCTTTGTTGCCGAGCGCGCAAGCCAGCCAGGACTTGCCGGTGCCGGTCGGGCCGACAATCACCAGATGATTGTGATCGCGGATCCATTGGCCGGAGGCGAGGGTCTGGAAGAGCGAACGGTCGAGACCGCGCGCCGTGCGATAGTCGACGTTCTCGATGGTGGCGGCCTGGCGGAGCTTGGCATTGCTCAAGCGGCGCGTGAGGCGACGGTTGTCGCGGGCGGTGACCTCGCGATCGACGAGGAGGCCGAGCCAATCGGGTGCGGCATCTCGGCGGCCTCGGGATTGTTCTGCAGTTCGATGACGGTATCGGCCATGGCAGTGAGGCCGAGTGCGCGCAGGCGTTCGACGGTCGGATGAATGAGCACGATGATCTCCTGATCAGTTGTAGTAACCGCGGCCGCGGGACGAGGCTATCGAAGACTTGTTCGAGGAAGTGGACACCAACACCGACTTCGGCGCCCTGTGTTCGGACGCGCTTCGGTTGTTGACGATGTTCGAAACGTTCGTCGAGAAGGAATTCGAGCGCCAAAAGAATGCGAAGAAGGGCATGCCTATCGCGCGGCGACTCACGGAGCAGCGCAGGATGCACCCGGCGATTGCAAAGATCGTGTCGGATTGTTTCTATGGCCGCGAGTTGACGGACAACCCGAAAAAGGCAGCGCTTTATCGGTCTAAGAAACCTATCGTGGGAAGATGGTCGGCCACCGAGGAATTCAAGCCGATCACCTTCATCGACCTGCCGTACGTCCGCGATGAACCGAGATGCGGTTGTGAAGATCGACGACCACCGTGGAACAATCCGAAAGAGGTCGACGCGCTCATTACCGCATTGTCGAAGCTCCAGGTCGTAGGGCAGGTTAATGAATCCGGAAGACCGCCGACCTTGGCAATCCTGTCGCCCTATCGCGAACAGGTAAAGCTGATCAGAAACAGGATGGCCCGTGCCGACGGATCGCTGAAGAATCTTGAGCAATTCGATGCGCCGTTTCCGGACAGTGAATATTGCGGCACAGTCGATTCTTTCCAAGGGGATGAGGCAGACGTCGTCATGGTTTCTCTGGTCCGCAACAATCATCACTCAAGCCCGATGAAGGCGCTCGGCTTCCTACAGGACGATCGTCGCATGAACGTGCTGCTCAGTCGCGCGAAATGGATGATGATCGTAGTTGGTTGCCTCGAGTTCTACGGGCACGTGGTCGAGTTCGCCGAGACGCAACCCAAAATTAACGTGGGATTTCTGAAGCTTTTCCTGAAATCGCTCGGCGAGGCAAAGAATGCTGGCGATGCGGCCGTTATCAAATGCGGCAAGACCGGGGGAAAACAATGAGCGTCGTCCAGGTGGCGTTTCCTGTTCTCCGCGGCAAGAGGCGTTTCAAGATCGAAAAGGGGCGCCGCTGGAGCATCGTCGAGCATCTGCTTCTACAGGCTGTAAGCGAGCAGCCGGCATCTGCCGAAGCGCTTGAAAAAACCTCGTGCCTTCCGAGACGCGTAATCGTCGAAGCCTTCGTGCGTTTGATGCGCGCTGGCTGGGTCGAGATGATGACCACTCGTCAGGGCACCGAGTTTCAGGCGACGGCCCTCGGTCGCGTCCAAGCAAAGTTAGACGATCTCCCGACGTTCCCGCTTGTTCAGCATCGCTGGCTCGCCTTCAACGTTGATCAGGTGACGGGTACGGTTTTCCGTGGACGCGAACTACGGATCGTCCATCAGAACGACCTTGCTCCGGAGGCGATACGACTCGGCGCGTCGGATCTGCAAGCTACGGGGGACATGGGCGATGTGTTCGCCGCATTGGAGGGCGACGACGAGGTCATTGTCGGCGTGCACTCGTCGCCCGATAGACTGGTCCGGCGTTTCGCGGTAGTGAGCGTAAGGGATTCGCAAAAGATTGACGGTCTGCCGTCCCGGGCACCCCAAATTCTCCTGGAGCGCATACGTGGCGCTTCGCGAAACGGCGGCGCGGGCGGGGTCCGGCCGCCTGCGAGCGTCGCATCCGCCGCGGTCGAGAGCGCCGCCGGGCTTACCGAGGGCGTTTTCAGGCAGACCGATCTGATCGTCGATGGCGCCGCGCACCGCGACTTCCTGTCGAAAACCATCAGGAACGCGCGGGAGCGGGTGATCATACATTCGACGTTCCTGAACGAACACGCCACTAACTTCTTGCCCGACTTCTTTTACGCCGCGGGAAATGGAGCGCGAATCGACATCTTCTGGGGGCAGGACGAAGATCGGAAGAGGCAGGCTACATCGCGCGCGCACGCCGAAAAGCTCAAAGCGGCAATCAGCGATAAAGGCAGATCGGACTCGATCATCGTCCACATGTTCAGCACCGAATCACATTCCAAGATCGTGGCGAGCGACGACGGGCGGGGCGGATGGTTTGCGGCCATTGGCTCCTGCAACTGGCTCGGATCGCCTTTCGAAAGCTTCGAAGTATCGGTTAAGGTCAGAGATCCGGCGTTCTGCGGCAGGATTGTTCGCCACCTGGCGACCATGTCGATGGGGCGGGAAACGATCTGGAACGAGCTCGCCACGGACATCACCATCCTCGGCCGGCGGATCGAGATGACGCCGCGAACGTCCGAACGCAGGGTGCCAATGAGAATTCTGCTGGCCTCCGACCATGCGGCGCTCGCCCTAGAGGCCAGCGTCAAGGCGACGCGGAGGCTGTTCGTCACCAGCCACCGGATCGGCGTCGCGGGGCGGCCGATGATCATCCTGCCGGCACTCGCGGCGGCGCGCGCCAACGATGTTTCCGCCGATCTGTACTTCGGAAAGGGCACCGAAACCCTGTCGGCGAAGGCGGCAGGAGAGCGCTTCTGGCCATGGAAGTTCGCTTCAGCATTGCGCCCGCCGCCTTGGGCCGGCCGCTCGCCAGATCCGAGAGCCGGCTTGACACTCTTCATCGAGCCCCAGGCCTCGATCAGCGTGCCATCGACCGAGAAGTGATCGCTCGATAGAAGCTTCTTCACCTTGGGCTGCGCCAGCACCGCCGCCAGGAACTTCGCCGCAATGTCGGCTCTTTTCGAGAACACCGAATGGTCCCAGGCTGCGTCGTCGCCCGCCATTGAACGAACCCGCTACGCGGGAGTGGGGGCAAGCCTGCTGAACTGAGGTGTCCTGTCTGAGAGGATGTTGGTCTTCGCACCACCCCTCTCGAGACAGGAGACCCAGATGGCTACGATGAGCCCTCTTCGGCAGCGCATGATCGAGGACATGACGGTCCGCAATCTGTCGCCGTCGACCCAACAATCCTATATCTATGCGATCGCAAAGTTTAGCCGCCATTTCGGCTACGCCCCGGACCGATTGAGTTTCGAGCAGGTCCGCGCCTACCAACTGCATCTCATCGGCCAAAAGCGCTCGTGGTCCCACATCAATCAGGTGGCCTGCGCGCTGCGGTTCTTCTACGGCGTCACACTCGGGCAGACGGAGGCATTCGAGCGGATCATCGGTGGCCAGAAGCCCGACAAGCTCCCGCTCGTGCTTAGTGCCGAAGAGATCGAGCGCTTCCTGGACGCGGTTACAGGGGTGCGCAATCGCGTCGTGCTGGCGACGGCTTATGCGGCTGGCTTACGGGTTAGTGAAGTCGTCCGCCTGAAGGTGAGCTCGATCGACAGCAAGCGAATGTTGATCCACATCGAGAACGGCAAGGGCGGCAGGGATCGGTACGCGATGCTTTCTCCGCGACTGCTGGAGATTCTGCGTACGTACTGGATGCGAGCCCGACCGGGGCTGTGGCTATTTCCAGGCCAAGACCCAAGTGAACATGTCGGCGTCCGCTGCGTCCAGGCGGCCTGCCGCGCCGCCCGCCGCCGCGCTCGGCTTGCCAAGCCGATTACTGTCCATACGCTCCGGCACTCGTTTGCGACCCATCTCCTGGAAAGCGGCATCGACATTCGCATCATTCAGGTCTTGCTCGGACATGCCGACCTGGGATCGACCGCGCGCTATGCTCAGGTTGCGACCAATCTGCTCGCCCGCACGACCAGCCCATTCGATGGACTCTCCATCAGGGTGATCCCACCCGACTGAGCTGCGCATATGCGCCCCGTACTCGAGGTGGCGGACAGCAGCGCGTCGCGATCCTTGACCAGACATTCGACCGCCCAACCGTATTTGGCGCGGTATTTCTCGGCAAAGACGTCGATCGCCGCTTCGGCAGACGCCCGGTTCGGCGCCCAATAAACCCCGCGCAGATCCTTCTTCATGGTGGCCTGCACCGAGAGCGGGACCTTGTTCAGGACATTCACGGTCTTGTGCACCCAGCATCGCTGGTGCCGTGTGCCGGGAAAGACCTCGTCGAGCGCCTTCCAGAAGCCGAGCGCGCCGTCGCCGACGGCAATTTCGGGCGCGATCTGCAATCCGCGCTGTTTGACGTCGATCAGCAGCTCACGCCAGCTCTGCGCGCTCTCTCGCACGCCGACCTGGAAGCCGATCAGTTCCTTCTTGCCTTCCGGCGTCGCGCCGATCAGCACCAGCATGCACTCGCCGTGGTCTTCCATGCGGGCCTGCAGGAAGACACCATCGGCCCACACATACGCGTAGCGGCGCGCCGACAGATCGCGCCTGTGCCAGCGCTCGTACTCGCCTTGCCACTCGGCCGTCAGCCGGGAAATCACCGCGGGCGACAGGTTCGGCGCGTCCTTGCCCAGCAAGGCCGTCAGCGCCTCCTGGAAAGCGCCGGTCGAGATGCCGCGCAGGTACAGCACCGGCAACAGCGCATCCAGACTTCTGGTCCGCCGTGCCAACAACGGCAGGATCGCCGAGCTGAACCGGATCCGCTCGCCATCGCCGGCCGCCCCGCGGTCCCGGATATTCGTCCGCGCCACCTCGACCGGCCCGATGCCGGTCTGGATCGTTCGCGCCGCGCAGCACATTGGTCAGTGGATCGTCGATCTCGTCCGGCTGACGAAGCGGGACAATGTTGCTAGTCTCGTTCATGGCGTATCGCTCTCCTTGAGAGGTTCTGGCAGGCTCGACACCCGCCTCGATACGCCGCCTATCTCAGTCCCTCATCACCCAGCTTCCCGCATAGCTCCACTTCGGACCGCGGTTCTCAAACCACCAGTGATGCGAACCGTCGATTTGCACCAGTTCGCCAAAGCAATCGCGCCGACCGCGCGGCTGATGCAATTGCCGCTTGCGTTCTCGGCGCGACGCCAGAGGCCCGCCTCAGACATCCACTTGCGCAATGTCTCCTTGCTGACAGATATGCGATGCCGCTCCCTCAGCTTCTCGGCGGCGAACGTCGGACCAAAATCCACGTAGTTCTCGCGCACCAGATCGAGTACCTGATTACGAAACTCGTCGGTATGACGCCGGTTGCTCGGTTGGCCGCGCTTCTTGGAAACAAGCCCGTTCGCGCCATCGCGATCATAGGCCTGAAGAAGCCGGTGGACTTGGCTGCGGCTCAAATGAAGGAGTTCAGCAGCCTGCGTGACACTCAACCGGCGCTCGCGAATCTTCTGGACGGCCTCAAGCCGATGCAACTCTTTCTGCGACAACGTGACAAAACAAGACATGACGGCTCCGACAAACCGGGCCGTTGACCAGCCATGGAACCGTCAGCCTTCCTTTTCTGGCTCATGTTCGCCAGTGCCAAAGCGCGAGGAGTGTCGCATCTCTAACTGGCCCATGTGTCGCACTACTAGCCGATATTGCCGCAGGGCCGGCCCTTTTGAAACTCGCGCCACCCATGTCTACCCTCATTGGGGACAAAGGCTACGATGGCGACGGCTTTCGCGCCGAAATCGTCAATCGGGGCGCGAAGCCTGTCATTCCAAACAAATCTGACAGGGTAACCCTCCACAGCTTCAGCAAACGCATCTACAAGGGGCGCAACGTTATCGAGCGCTGTTTCTGTCGGCTCAAGGATTTCAGGCGTGTCGCAACTCGCTACGACAAACTTGCCAGAAATTTCTTGGCTGCCGTCCACCTCGCCGCCATCGTCGCATATTGGATCAATTGAGTCCGAACCCTAAATTGCCGCTACAATATTTGTTGCAACCAAGTTGAAATGTCTCTGGCTCCGCAAAGTTGGAATGTCACTCGGCAGCTTCTGACGGAGCCTGGCCCGACGCTGCGGAGACCCCCATATCGCAGCGGCGGCGGGCCAGGCGGGCGGGTTTCTGCGACTTCTCGATCTGAGCGAGGCGGTCGGCGCGGTCCTTCAGGAGACCGCCTTTCTGGCTCAATCGTCTTGGACCGACCAGATCGCCGCGAGGAGGGGGCGCTCCATCCTGCTGCTCCTTGATCCAGGCCAGGACCTCGCCGAGACGCTTGTTCTCGACGATCGCGGCATGGCTGACCCGCTGCAGCTTGTCGAACGCGGAATGGGGCAGCGCCGAGGTGCTCGCGGCGATGGCGGGGCTGCTGATATCGTTTGCGCTCGGCGCGTGGCAGCCAGATCCCGGCCTGTCGCATCCAGCCGCGCAGCGTCTCCCGGGACACGCATAACTCGTGTCGTTCGGCCAACTTCGGTCGTGTCCCCAGTGATGGTGTAGCTCGGTAGAGCAAAGCCGTCCGCACGCGCGCCCTCACATAGCGCCGTAGCGGGCGGGCGGCTTTGCGGTGGTCACCGGCAGTTCGCCGGTAGGGTCGGGTTGCTGACACCAACCTGATTCGAGGAACCACCGATGACCGATGAGATGATGAACCTCCGCACGCTCGTGGAGAAGACCCCTGATGCCGATCTGTTGCGCGAGATGATCGGCTTTGCTGCCCAGCGATTGATGGAGCTGGAAGTCGAAGGCCAGACCGGGGCCGCCTATGGCGAGAAGACTCCCGAGCGTCTGGCCCAGCGCAACGGCTAATCGAACACGGTGACGCGCTGGCGGGCGAGGGTGCTCGTGACCTCGTTCGGCTCGAGGATGAACAGCATTTTGTCGTATTGCAGCGTCAAGCTCTGCGATACCGTGCGCTCCTCCTTCCAGGCAAAGGCATCATCCACGACGTCCTGCTCAGTCAATGGGCGATGAACGTCCTTGTCACTGAAAGGAGTCTTCGCAAATCGCCGATTGTAGTCTTCCATAAACGCCGGCAAAAACGCATTGCCGGCCTCGATGGTCGAGATTCCGGCCAGCCGCATCTCCTTCACCAGCCGATCTTGCAGCGTTCCATTGGCACGTTCGACGCGGCCCTTAGCCTGCGGAGCGTTGGCACAGATGATATCGATGTTGAGCTCGTGCAGCGCCCGGCCAAACTGGGTCATGCCATCGCCCCCGGTTGCCCCGACCTTGTTCACTCGGAACGTCGCGTGCTTATCCGAGTAGAATGCGATCGGCTTGCCGTAGCGCTGCAAATAGGCGCGCGTCGCGGCAAAATAATCAAAGGTCGATTCCGTCTCTGCAAAGCGCAAGTGCATCAAACGACTGGTCGCATCATCGATGAAGACGAGCAGGGTGCATTGTGGGCCGCGATCCTCGAACCACCAGTGTTCAGAGCCGTCGATTTGAATCAACTCGCCCACACAGTCACGACGATGCCGTGGCTGGTAAACCCGTTTGAGCCGTTGCCGGCGATCCTGCCAGAGCCCGTCGGCCAGCATCCAGCGCCGCACCGTCTCAACACCAAAATGCAGCCCGTGCCGCTCCGAAAGCTTCTCCGCTGCCAACGTCGGGCCGAAGTCGCCGTAATTGGCCTTGATCAGTGCCATCGCTTCGGTCCGGAGAACCGCCGGATACGCCCGATTGCTCGGCTTGCCGCGCTTCTTGGAAATCAGTGCTGCAGGGCCGCCAGCGCGATATGCTTTGAGCAATCGGAACACTTGGCGTCTCGTCACGCCCATCAGCTGCGCCGCTTCGCTCGGTCGTATCGAAGACGATCAGGCCGGATTTGCCGCGCCGCGCGACAACCGTCGTCAGTTCCCGCGCCACACGCCGGCGGGAGATCGACGTGTCAGGAATGGCGCCCAGACATTCCTTGGTGACATCGTCGACGATATTGAGGATGCGCGCCGGCCCGACCTAGTTCAATAGCGATCGGGACATCCCGCGGCCCTTCCACCTCCAAGAATTGGTAGTCGCACTTCGTGATGAGTGCGCCTAGACTTAACTGGAGTGATCTAACTCGTTGGATTGCACACATGGTAGCCGGTTGCCTGGTCTTAATTGGTCACCTGGAGAGCGTCGGCCTTCAGAACGTAACGTTTGCGGTTACCATGCCTGCTGCGACCGACGCTATGAGGCTTCGCTCGATTTCGGGGACATCGGTTCTGAACTCGACGCCAGACACGGCGGATTTGCCTTGGCGATTTCCGCACTCAGTGAACGGGCACCTGAGTGATCTCGGCATCGAGGAAGGCGAGATTTGTCAGATCTGTGACGATGATTGGCAGATCTGGCTGCCCAAGCTCCATTAGGCGCCACAAAGTTGGCTTGCAGTTCGGCCTCACTTGCGAACGGTGCACCGGATGAAGGCGATAGGCAGTCCGACACAAGCAGCTCCGTTCAAAATCTACGCTGATCGCATGATCGAGATCGGGACCAACACCATCAACGTTCTACAGATGGCGTCGACTTTGCGGGTCAGGCGCAGCTGCGAAGAACCTTTTTTTGTCTGTCCCAGCTGATGGCTTCACTCAACCGACCCTAACCTCCACCCAACACTCGTCGTTCGCAACTCGGCACACTCTAGCAGCCAAGAATGCGGTCAAAGAACCAATCGACGATGACCGCGGCGGTCGGATTTTCCAGTCCTTCGACATCGTTTAGATGTCGGTGATCGACGAGTTTCAGCAGCGGCCGCACCTCAGCGTCGATCTCAGGGAAGTGGCGCCAATCGTGCCCTTCCACGGCGGGACGCACGCCAACAAAACTAGGTTCTGAAGGATTTGAAGCGGGGCTTTGCGCCTGTCCGGCCAGATGCAGAGCGGCATGGTCACGTTCGACTGGGGGCTCGCTTCCAATCCCGCGGCGGTCGTCGGCGGTAGCAAGGCGAGCGGTCTTGCGCGGGACCGCTCGACCGAAGGCATCAGGGAATCGCTCGAAACGAAGTACATCGCAGTCTCGCTGTATCGAGCGGATGAACTGCACACAGAGCAGGCGCAGTGGCGCAGTTCACCACGGGAGATGAACAACGGACGTGTAGGAGGAAACATGGGCGCGGTGAAGAACGTTATCGTCGTGGGCGGTGGTATTGGCGGCTTGACAGCCGCCCATGCGCTTCGACGCATCGGTGTGTTTGTGCGAGTCATCGAAATGGGAGATAGGAGCGACCGGATCGGGACTGGCATCACCCTACTCGGCAATGCGCTGCGAGCGCTCGCCGAATTGGAATTGGTGGAAGCGTGTCTGCAAAGCGGTCACGGGTGGGACGTCGTATCGATACGCGACGCCGCCGGAAACCCGCTGCATCAGCAGTTCTCGCCAAGAATTTGGGACCCGGATCGTCCAGCCGCGCTAGGGATCATGCGGCCGCGCCTCGGGCAGATCCTGGAGGAGGCCGCCAGGACGAGCGGCGCCGAGATCGCCTTCAATACGACTGTCACTCGGATTGATCAGGACGCTGAGGGCGTGACGGTGGAGCTCTCGCACGGCGAGACAGATCGCGCAGACTTGTTGATCGCGGCCGATGGCGTTTATTCCAAGACGCGCCAGCAACTCTTCGGCGAAGAGTTCAAGCCGCACTACGCCGGCCAAGGAGTGTGGCGTTACACTGTTTCTCGGACCGAAGCTATGGACGGCTTCATCCTCTATCGCCATCCGACGGGGAGAGTGGTTGGCGCGCTGCCGCTGTCGAAGGAGCTGTGTTACCTGTTCTTCCTGGAAACCACGGATGAAAAGCTTCGTGTCGCTCAAGATCAGGTTTGCGATTATGTTCGAAACCTGCTCGCCCCATTTACGGCGCCCGAACTGATCCAAGCGGCCGACTTGGTCGGCCAGGGCAATCATATAAGCTACCGCCCGTTCGACGTATTGATGATGCCTGCACCATGGCACCGCGGCCGCGTCGTATTGTTGGGCGACTCGGTTCACTCGCTGACACCGCAGATGACGTCGGGCGGCGGCATGGCGATCGAGGATGCTCTGGTCCTCGCTCAGGAACTCCATCGCAGCCACGACCTGGAAACCGCGCTCGCGGGGTATTGCGTTCGGCGTGAGGCGAGGGTCAAGCGCATATACGACATCGGATACGCCATTTGTAACGAAGAGCGCAATCCGATGCATAGCCGAGAATATCAGATAGGTCTTCTTCGTGCAGGCTACGCATTCCTGTCTGCGCCTGTCTGAATCGAAAACGGCCGCCGAAGTCAATTGGAGGACAACCAAGATTATGAAAAAACGAGCTCCGAGTGCCGTGTTCCGGGCAAACGTGCTTCTGCCCACTCGCTCCAGAGGCAGCATCTATTTCGGCCGGCAACTACCGATTAAATGATTCAATATTACAGAGTTTGAGAGGAGGACTGCGCGGCACAGCTCGCGCCGACGACGCCGCGCTTCTGACCTGAAGTGAAGACGCGGCGGGGATTTCGCGCGTCGTGGCCGCCGGTAGTCGTTGTCGACATAGACCCGCTCGATCGCGCAGCCGGCGCGTGTCTCTATGCGGTCGATAACGTCCCGCTGTCCGACGACGTCAGATAATTTGAGACTGATCAGGCGATTCGAGAAGGGAGGCTCTGGCTCATCGGGGGTTAGAGCTTTTGCTGCCTGTCAGTTGATGCTGCAAGCGGCGGTTCGTGATGGTGTCGCGCTTGATGCGTTTGCGTTCTGCGAGGATCACCCCAGCCCAGCCGGGCGAGCTGCGAAAGAGATCGCCCGATCAGAGCCCGGGCGTAAGCGGCAAGGAGACCTTTCAATTACCCACATTTGGCTCGGATTTGAGCGAGGCGCGGCGGGCGAAATCTTGAATCGGCAGAATCTGTTGTGATTCATTGTTGAGCACCTGATTCGGAAGTGGGGTGCTCGATGGGGTTGGTGAAGGAACGCGCGGAGACGCGTGCTCAGCGATTGACGACCGGTATCGCGACGTGGGTTGATCGAGAAGCTGCGGGATGCGAGTTTAAAGATGAGCGGCTTGGTCGCCGGTTCTGCAAATTGCTCGCACAAGTCGGGAGCGACATGGGTCAAAGCATCCCGTTGGTTTGTCAGGACTGGGCCAACACAAAGGCCGCCTATCGCTTCTTCTCCAACGAGCGGGTCAATGAGGCGGATATTCTTTGCGGTCATTTCGAGGCGACGCGCGGGCGCGTAGCGGCGACGGAGGGACCGATCCTCGTCCTCCATGACACGACGGAATTCAGCTTCAAGCGCGAGAAGCCGGATCTGATCGGCTTTACGGGCAAGACGGCACGGCAGGACGCACACAGTGCGGCATCCTGATGCATTCGAGTCTCGCCGTGACGACCGAGGGGCTTCCGCTCGGACTGTCGGCAATCAAGTTCTGGACCCGCAAGAAGTTCAAGGGGACGACGGCGCTGAAGCGAAAGATCAATCCGACACGGGTGCCGATCGAGCAGAAGGAGAGCATCCGCTGGCTCGAGAATTTACGGCAATCGACCGACCTTCTCGCTGCTCCTGGACGATGCGTTCATATTGGTGATCGCGAGAGCGACATCTATGAGCTGTTTTGCCTGGCCGAGGAGGTCGGAACGCATTTCCTGGTGCGAACCTGTGTTGATCGGCTTGCCGGGGACGGCAATCATACAATTGCCGACGAAATGGACGAGGTTACGATCAACGGTCTACATCGGATCAAGGTCAAGGACGACAAAGGCGATCCCGACGACGCCGTTCTTGAGATCAGGTACCGCAAGATACGCGTCCTGCCGCCGATCGGCAAACAGACGAAATATCCCGCACTCACTCTGACCGTGATCCACGCTCAGGAGCGGGGAAGGCCGAAGCGGCGAAAGAAAATCGAGTGGAAGCTCCTCACCGATCTCCCGGTCCAATCGCGCAAGGACGCCATCAATAAGATCGAATGGTATGCCTTGAGGTGGAAGATCGAAGTCTTCCATAAGATCCTCAAATCTGGCTGCAAAGCAGAGGACTCAAAATTGCGAACTGCTGAGCGTCTGGTCAATCTGATCGCGGTCTTCTGCATTGTGAGTTGGCGCGTCTTCTGGATGACGATGCTCAATCGCTCCTCGCCGAATGCCGTACCGCAAGCCGCGCTGACAGATCCCGAAATCAGGCTTCTTGATCATTTGGTGAAAGACCGGGGTAGTGATTGCTCTCGACGAAGCACGCTCTCGCACTATGTCGTCAAGATCGCGCGGCTCGGAGGATACTTGGCCCGAACCAACGATCCGCCTCCAGGAAATACCGTGATCTGGCGCGGACTATCGCGGCTGACCGACATCGAACTTGGAGCCGCAATCGAAGCAACAATTATGGGTAATTGAAAGCTCAGCTTGCCGCTTACGCCCGGGCCGCCACCCTTGGACGCCTAAAGAAAGGAAAGAACTCGCGGTGGTGAGTTAGGATGAAGAGGGGCGGCGTCTTTATTCGGGCTTCCTAACCTCGGCGACCGTTGCACCTAGAAGCATTCTAGGCTCTCCTCAGCTAAGGTCGTGTCCTATGGCTGTGCGACATCATTGCTTCGCCTGACCAACTCGCGAGCTCTTACGCGACAAGGTCTCGTCTGAGGATGCTGACCCGTTTGCTCAGTGCTCGGCGCAATGCATTGCCCTCACCTGTCGTCATCATGCCAGCAGACCCTTCGGATACACAATCCATCATGACCTCTTGAATCTGAACCAGCGTCATACTTGCGATTTGGGCAATGCGCTTCTTAACTTCGGGGCGCAAGTTGGCAGTCGTTTTAGAGATCGTCAGATCCTGATGCTACACGGACTCCAGCCCCGACGGCTAACGACGCTTGACGTTACAGAATCAACATCGGATCGGGCTCCTACCTATTCTAGGGGCCGTCGCTCCCTGGCCTCATGCTCTATTAATCCTAGGGCGCCCGAGCTAAAGACGGGTTGAGATCGGTGACGGTGCTAGAAGAGGCATGTTCGAACAACCACACTTCCATTCTTATTCAACTGCGGCTCGTATCTGTATTGGCATTGCGGTCTTAGGTGCTGCTCTGCTGGTCGGGATAATAGTGATCCACGTCGTGCCGTAAGGCCGCCTCAGTGGTTAGTCGGTTTCCTCGCAAACCTCGCAGGATTGCCGGGCGCATTTGCGATGTTGGCCGCACTCATATGTCTGGTCCTCCGGCGGAGCGCTCGCGTCGCTTGTTCTGATAAGCAAGATAGACTTGTCGATGGCATCGATTGGCTGCTGTTCGACGTGTTGCATAGGCAATGACAGCCTTCGCCTAGCTTCGCGCGCGGGCACCATAAACCTTCGTATCGTTCCATGTCCCTTTAGATGCGCGAAGTTTCCCTACGTTCAATTGAGCCGCCGATCGCGATCGTCCTATTTTCAGGCAATGCGGTAGCGCCCCGCTATCGCTGCCCTCCTTGGGCGTTCCTCCCTAGACTTGGGTCGCTTGCGGCAACGTAGGCGGCCCTTCTTTTGTACCCGATAAGACGATGCTGTCAGACGGCGCGATTCCGCCGAGCGTCGATTTCGCTGCTCCGCGAGCCATAAGCAATGCGCCGAAGCATTTTTGGCGAGCCAGGCAAACGGTTCGACGTTGTATGGCGTCGCACAGTCGAGCATCGGCATCAGTGACCGTCAAGAACCGCTT
The DNA here is from genome assembly GCF_054058275.1 of Bradyrhizobium sp. USDA 3256. Classification (NCBI taxonomy): domain Bacteria; kingdom Pseudomonadati; phylum Pseudomonadota; class Alphaproteobacteria; order Hyphomicrobiales; family Nitrobacteraceae; genus Bradyrhizobium; species Bradyrhizobium sp. USDA 3256. Next base: position 235,573 of record NZ_JBSSAE010000001.1, on the reverse strand, counting down.
TCCGCTCGACAACTACTACCTGCCCGGCGACCTCGAACGACAGATCCGGGCTTTCGCCGAACGAAACAATCACGTCCGCTACCATGACAGCATCGATAATCTCGCGCTGCCGATACCTACTTCGGCCGGGCTAAGGCAATCCTTACCGCGAAAACGCATCAAGCGAAACACTAGCTAGCGCAAACTGCCGCTTGAACCATCAATCGCAAGCGGCTCACACTATACCCCCCCGATGAGCCAGCGCCTCCTTCTCGAAACGCCTGATCAGTCTCAGATTTTCTGATGACGGACGCCCTAGGTTTGGTGTCGAGGGAGACGGTTTTCGGAATGCCGTCCGGCACAGCCTGTTTCACAGCCAGCTCGTCCACTGGCTGCGGAATTGCAGAGGCTCGATAGCTCATGGGCGATGCTTCCCGAGGCGCAGCAAGATGCGTAGTTGGATAGTGACTGTCGCTCATCGGGAAGGAAGCTATGCCTGAATCTGGGTGACGGAGCCGATCAGGCGGCGTGGCTTTGCTGGGTCGGAATGACATCGATGCCGTCGTTGAATCTGGCACCGGGATGATCTTCGGCAACTGATTTGTTCCTTTCGATCGGCGCCAGGTTTTGGACGCAGCATCGATGAGCTTGAACACCATCAGCTTCGCGGTCTGCGGCGACAGCAATCCTTTGGTCCGAACCGTCCGGTGCCGCGCCGTGGCGAACACGCTTTCGATCGGATTGGTACCGGTATGAGATGTCTCGGTGCCACGTTGAGCTGCGGTGTTCGACATCGTGGCGTATGGTGCGACCATCGGGACAGAGGCACCGCGAGCACGAAGTGCGGGCAGGCCGATGCACACGATGAGCCGAGAGCTCGAGTTAGTAGCTGGCCGCCTCTGCGACTCGCCCGGTTGCGCCGCGAGCGCGAATCCGTAGTTGTCGTGTCGCCGGCAGCTCCCGTGGTTGTCCGGCAGAGGAGGTGCGAATGCGACGGGTAATTGGCATTGATGTCCACCGAACCTTCGGGAAGGTGGTATTTGGGAGAACGGCAGGCTCCGGCATGCGGGCCGCATTGATATGACGCGGACTGCGCTGGAGGGATTTGGCAAGATCCTGCTAGCCGGTGATGAGGTCGTGATCGAAGCGACCGGCAACAGCATGGCGGTGTCGCGAGTGCTGACGCCATTCGTGGAGCGGGTGATTATCGCCAATCCGTTGCAGGTAAAGGCGATCGCCCAGGCTCACGTCAAGACCGACAAGATCGATGCCGGCACGCTCGCCAGTTTGCAGGCGGCGGGATACCTGCCGCAGATCTGGACGCCTGACCCGGAGACCGAGCGCAAGCGTAGGCTGGTGACGCGGCGCTACCAGGTCGTGCGGCGTACGCGGCTCAAGAACGAGGTGCATTCGATCCTGCACGCGCACCTGATCCCGAAGTGCCCGCATGCCGATCTTTTCAACGCCCGCCTGGCCGCTCAACAGTTGCCGGATGATGAGCGCGCGGCCAAGTTTGGGCTCTGACGCATTTTTGGTGCAGCTCCGCTTTATTCTACGCCGATTAGTCTGGCTTGAAGCAGATCGATTTTGCCGCGGCCGTACATTTGCCGTCTGACGAGTTTGAGGCGGGTGATCTGGCCTTCAGTCTGTCCGTTGGACCAAGGCAAGGTGATCGCCGCCCGAACCGCCGCTTCATCATTCGGAACGCCGCGGGCGAACGAGGCGACGAGACTGGCGCGAGCGCGCTCGATCCATCGCGACAACTCGGCGGCGGCTCAGCGCCGGATCATCAAGTGGATTCGGCTATGATCTCGCGTGCCTCGACCAGGGTGGTACGCCAGCTTCGATCGCCGCGACAGTGATCGTCTCTGCCTTCGAGAGCGTATCCCGTCCGGCCGTCATGAGACGAGCGATCGTTCTGGCCGACGGGATCCGGTGAAGGTTTTCGACATCGACCTTTTCGGCCTGCCGTCTGCGTGTTGCCCATTCTCCGACCACACGAAGGGAGCCTCGGAAGCCGCTCGCTCTCAGGCGCCGCCAAAGTTCAGCGCCGTTCCGGCAGCCGGCGGCCCACTGATCGTCGAGCCATGGCAGGTGCTGATCGAGCGAGCTCTGCCGGGTTCGGAAGACATATGGGCGTTCGCCACGGATCACCTGTCGAACCAGTTTCCTGCTATGACCGGTTTGGCGCACGATCTGCTTGATCGGCGTTCCGCTTTTCGACAGGGCCAAGATCGTCGCATTGGTCTCTTCGCGGCGAAGATATCCTTCATACTGCAACCGCTCGGCCGCAGTGAGCAGTTTGGGATCGATTGTTGTCGCCCCGATTGCGCTGCGGATCTGACGCATCGATTTGCGGACGGCATCGAGGAGGCTCGCACCAGACAGACGGCCTTCCCAGGCGCGGTAGAGCTCGCAGAACCGCGAATAACGATACAGACCTGCCGCCGTGCGCAACCAGATCCGCTTCGCAGTACCCCGCGGAGGTGATCCCCAGTCATTGAATGTACGCACCGGGACTTGCCGCCGTACGGCACTGGAAACGCCTGCCCGCCGTCGGCGTCCTACAGCTGCTGCGATCTTTACGTCGCTCAGCAGGCGATCGATCGTCGCCGCGCTCACCTTCAAAACCTTCGACCTCTCATCGGCAGAAAGCTTCAATCTGCCGTGCCGTTCAAGAGCCGAAAGCAAAAACGGGATCATCGCGACGAGCCGCTTACTGCAGAGCCGGTCAGAGGCGTCCCATAGCACAATCAGTGCAACGCGAATGGAAGCTCCGTAGGTCCGGCCCCGTCGCCGCGGCACGGCCGATCCCGATGCCCCGTTCACCGGCAGTGCTCGGATCGCGTGCTTGCGATGCCATCCCGTAACGGCACACAGCTCGTCCAGGATCCGTGCCTTCTCGAGCCGTCGCTCGCCCGATAACGCTCCAGCAGCGCTGATGTGATCTCGCGCTTTGCGCGCATGCTGATCTTCCCTGCCATACCCGCCACCGAACTGATTCGGCAGCTCCGCCTCAGACACAATAGGGAAGTCGTCCGGTAACATTTTTAGTGAGGCAATGCGCCCCTTTGCGTCATGAAGAACTGCCCCCACCATCGGGATTATGATCTCGGTTGAAGGTTGTTTCCGCCGGTGACGGGCCGGAGGGAGGCGGAGCCGACCGGAAAGCCGTCACCGGACGGCGGCTTGATGAGGCCGCACTTGCGCTTGGCGCGGAGCCGGTATCGAAGTGATCACGACGTACTTCCGCTGAGTACATCAAGCCATTGAATGTGACGGGGCCGGCCAGTGTGCCGGCCTCTCGTTTTTGGTCGAATCACTCCGAGTGGGATAAAGTAGATGATCCGAACGATCGAGGTGCAAAGCATGATGCCATGAGAGTTTTCGAGCGCAACGGGCACCAATGCCTAGAGAGGGCCCGACAAACCGGTCCAAAAACCTTTGAGCTTGTGGGACACACTGCCGAACCGTATCGCGGGCCTTACGTGAAATGCTTGACATTGTGGGACCTTCTGCAATGGCGACCACATTTCCTGAACAAGTGACATTGATCCCGGCGGTCGCCCGCTAGTTTGTGTCGCGCGGTCGGACAGGACGCCACGTGCGCGACATCAGCGGATCGTTGCGATCGTCGTATATGGGTACAAGCTCGCCAGCCTTCAACCCGAGGCCCTTCAAATCGGCTTCGCGGAGTTCGGAATTCACGATCGTTGCGTCACCGGCACTGGCAGCCAATGAGGCTTTCACGGCTTCCGCCTGATCAGCCATAGCGACGGCATAAGTTACATATCGAACCTTGCCGTCTTTGACGATGCCGACCGAAACCATCCATCCTGCTGCCATCTCAGTTCTGATCTGGCCAAGAGAGCTTCTGTTTTCGAGGCGGCGGCCTAGCTGGCGGTCTAGTCTCTTGGAATTCCTCTATCGCCGCAAGTACGGCGCTCTTTGCCCGAGAGTATTTTTCGAGTGTCGCTATGGCGTTGTTCAAAGCCTCTTCACGTGTCATGCCATGATCTCCACAAGGGCGACGGAGAAGGAAGCGCGGGTGGAGGGAGGTCCACACGCGTAGGCTTGACGCTCGCAAGGTGCAGCGCGAATGCATGAGCAGCCAAGCCCGTACCTCTCCCGGCAACTCGCGCGCCCGATGATCATGATGCCACGCGCTCGGGTGATCATCGCGCCGTCAGAAAAAGCGCACGGACGGCGGGGGCCGCCGACCGTGCGAGTTGCGATGCGCGGCTTGGCCCTCAGGAGGTCAGTCAGTAAGAGACCAAGCCATGCATGGCTTAGCAACCCGCGTGCCAGAAGATCGGAAAGAGGAGGGGAAGCAAATTGCGCGCTATCACAGCACGCCAGCTAACCGCGCGTGCGGCTTCTGGACATGCATGTCGTCAATCCGACGCGGCTGAACGAAATAGAACGTGCCCCTAATCGCGCCGGGGCCGCATAGTGATCGGATCAATCTCGTCATCATGCACAACGATGAACTCTCCGGGCTCCAAGCCAAACGTTTGCAGCATCCCATCTTCGAGCGGGCAGTTGACCATTGCGGCCTTCGCGCCGCTATCTTTCAAGGCTAGCTTCACGGCTTTCCTTTGGTCCGTGACTGCGACCGCGTAAGTTATGTGCCTGTGCTCGTGGTCGTCATCGTCGCCGTCTTCAGAAGTGGCTCGGTTTGTTTGGACAGGTCCCCGCGGATTTTAAGTGGATTCCTGCCGGGTTGTGTCTGCGCGGAGCTTTGCGATTTTACCGCGGCGTCGGGAGGGCGTAAGCCCGACCAGAGCTGCGGTAAAATCGCTGGCGACGATCAAGCGACCGCCGCCGGAACTTGCCTGTCGTAATACGCCTCATCCGGTGTCCTGCCGTCAAGGCTCGAATGCGGGCGCTTCTGATTGTAGAAGTCCAGATATTGTCCGATCGACGCGCGGGCCTCCCGGACGCTGTCGTAAGCCTTGAGGTAGACCTCCTCGTGCTTCACCGACCGCCACAGCCGCTTGACAAAAACATTGTCGCGCCAGGCGCCTTTGCCGTCCATGCTGATCTTGATGTCATGGTCGAGCAGTACCTTGGTGAAGTCGTCACTGGTGAACTGGCTGCCCTGATCCGAGTTGAAGATTTCGGGCTTGCCATATCGGGCCAGCGCCTCCTCGATCGCCTCGATACATGGCGCGGCGTCCATGGTGATCGACAGCCGCCACGACAGAACCTCGCGCGTGAACCAGTCGATAACGCGACCAGGTAGCAGAACCCGCGCGCCATCGGGATGTAGGTCAGATCGGTCGCCCAGACCTGGTTGGGCCGGGTGACCGCAAGATTGCGCAGCAGATACGGATAGACCTTGTGGCCATCGCCGGGCGCGGATGTGCGCGGCTTGCGGTAAAGCGCCGCGATCCCCATGCGCTTCATCAGGCTCCGCACGTGCAGACGCCCGACCTCAAAGCCTTCTCGTTTCAAAAGCTTCTGCAGCATGCGAGAGCCCGCGAACGGGTAATCGAGATGAAGTTCGTCGACGCGGCGCATCAATACCAGGTCAGCCGCGGACGCAGGCTGCGGCAAGTAGTAGACGATGCTGCGGCTGATCCCCAGAGCACGGGCTTGGCGGGTGATGGACAGTTCGTGACCACGATCGATCATTTCCTTGCGCTCCCCAACAGTCCTGCCTTGGTGAGCGCGCCGGACAAAAAATCGTTCTCCAGCGAGAGCTCCCCGATTTTCGCGTGCAGCGTCTTCACATCAACCGCCGGCTCCGAAGGCTTCGATCCGCTATCGAAGATCCCGGCAAGCCCCTCCAGAGCCTGATCTCTCCATGTCGTGATCTGGTTTGGTTGGCGTGGACATCGTATTGCTGCGCAAGCTCCGAGAGCGTCTTTTCGCCCTTGATCGCGGCAAGGGCTACACGGGCCTTGAAGGCCGCGCTGTGGTTTCGGCGGGCTCGTCTGCTCAAGTGATTCTCCTGTTACGGCGTTCTCGCCGTTCTCAGGCAGAATTTCCACTTATCGACCTGTCCAATTTCGCCGAGCCACTTCTGCGCTCCGGGAGGGGAGCCGATCAGCCATAAACTGACCTTCCTGGACATGCAATCTATAAGAGATTCGTGGTTTGATACTACCATAAATGGTGGTTGACGTGGGCTCGAATATTGGGCTGACGTTTCACAGCGCAATCGATCCTGCCTTCAGAACGTGCGCGGTCGTATGCTGCGGAGCGAAAGTCTTCAAGGGTTCAGGCTTGAAATCGACCGAGGAGGCGTCGGCGACAAAAAGAGTCAGAAAACAGGCTTCCGATCGCCATGATCCCGTGCGTGCAACGACGTCTGAAACCCTTGTCGTGTTGCAATTGTGACGAGCTTCGGCGCTTGGGCGACTAACATCATTGTGTGAGGCGCATCTCGCGTCATGGCTGCCTGCGTCTGGGGCGTTCTGCGCTTCTGGCGCATTTCTTCATCGTCATCCCCGCGATGATGCATTCTTCCTGCGTTTAGGTGCCTAACCAAGCGCGCTCCAATTGCTCAAGTCGAGAACGAGTGGGACGAGGCTCTCGCTGCGAACATGCCGATCGCGCTCCCGTTCAGGGCCGAGGCTTCGCCGAGGTCCCAACTTCTCTCGAATGTCCTGGGCGTCGTTCGCAGAGTCCGAGCGCGGGCTCATCCGAACCGCAGCCTGAGGGCTACCTCTGGCGAAAAGGCGAGGGTCACTGGGGTTGCAAGCGCGCACTGGTCGCTGAACAGGTTGAGCTGTTGCTGATGAGCGCGGTTGCTGGAGTCAAAGAAAGCTGTGCTTGCGCATAGGCCTACCAGGCGGCGGCTATGATCCGGCTGCCACAGACGGCGTAGCGGCCTTCGAAAGACAGCGCGCCGGGCACGGTCACAAACGCGCGAAAATGCCCGTCGGCCGGCGCCAGGCTGATGTGCATCTTCTGGAAATCAATGATCTGGCCGCACAACGGATAGAAGGCCTTATAGGCGGCTTCCTTCAGACAAAAGTGGAGGGTGAGCCAATCTGTATCGCCCGGCCGCCAGCCTTCGAGATGATGCCGCTCGTCGGCCCGCAGGATGACGTCGGCCAATTCAGGACCAACTGCACCGATAACCTCGATGTCCACGCCGATCGATCTGAAAGCGGTGTGTCGGGCCGCGACCGCAACGCAAAGCGAGCTATCGTGACTTACGCTGCCGAGCGCGCCCGCCGGCCAAACGGGCGACCTGTCCGGTGCGCTGGGGATCGCGACGGTCGGGAACCCAAGCCGCTCCCTTGCCTGACGATGTGAAGAGAAGGCCGAATGCCGATCTTCTCAAGTATTAGAGCACCACCGAGGTCGAGAACAATTGCCTGGACACGCTGCTCTCGGGTACGGCCGCGTGCGACATTCAGTATAGCCATGACATAGAGAACGTTGGCGGTCTTGTGCGGTGCTATGATGACGACATCGATCTCTACCTTCGGAAAATGCCATACATGCGGAGGATCGAACACGACCGGAGAAAAACGCAGGAGGCAGCGGCAATCTACCATTCGGAGATTCACGCAATCAGAATGGCGACGGCAACTGATCCCGCGCCGATTCGCATGCGACCTCCAGCGACGTCCGCTATCGCGCCGCGACTGGCGGACGAGCGGACATCAGACGTGCCTGTCGAGGACGTAGCCAGCCTGCAGTAAGTCATTCCAGTCGCGATCAGGTTGTGGGCAGGTGCGATCAATATCTCGAGATTCGCACGTGCGGCGCGGAGTTTTTCGAGGGCACGAGCACCGGCCCGATCGGCGTCGCCGAAGTACAGGACGGATCGGACGATCGGCGGCAGGGCGACAGCGGGTAGGCGTTCGGCGCTGGCGGCAGCCCAGACCGGCACGGCGAACAGAGAGAGGGCTGACAGCGCGCTTTCCAAGCCTTCAGCGAGGCATATCGTCGCGGCGGCGGGACCGCAATGGATTGCGGCGCCAAGCGCGGTGCCGAGCATCCGGCGCGGCGCCGCCAGCTCGGCTTTGCGCGGCGCGCTTGGGTCGAGGTAGGTCAGTTCGACGGCGACGAGGCGGTTGTCGAGGTCGGTGAGGGCGGCGACCAAGGTGGGATGCGGATGGCGCGGGCGAGGCGGTAGAAAGCGCAGCGTTGCCGCGGGCAGCTGCGCGGCCGCGAGCCCGCGGGCCACGAGATAGGCTTCCGCCGGCGTTGCGGCGAGCGGCTGGGCCTGCCGCCAGATGGCGCGGGCGAGATCGGCCGACGTGTTCGCTGGGCGGCGGAACGGCGCCGGTGGGATGCGCGGCATGCGTCCAAGCGCCTCCATGATCGCCGCTGGCTCACAGCCGGCATAGCAGCGCACCAGCAGACGGCGGTCGCCGTCGCGGATGAAGAGCGAGGGATGGAGGTCGCCGCGTCCCTTGCCGTGGCCGGGGCACGGGCATGGAATCAGGTAGCCGCCACCTGTGGCGATGCCGCACCGTCCGGCGGCGATCGTTCGGGCGGTCCAGTTGCGAACGATTCGCATAAGATGAATTATGGAATATTTATTAGTGGTATCAATAGCTTACAGAAACGTAAGCGTTGGTCGACCGTCATCATCGCTCGCGTCCGCCATCGCGCTCGGTGCCGTCGAGCGTTCGAGAACCCGGTAATAGCCTGGCGTAGAAAATCGTACGATTGGTAGCGGGTGAGCGCTACAACGCGAAACCCACTATTTCCGAAGCCCTATTTTCCTATCGGAGGGTAGCCTAACTCGCGGCGTAGAACGTTGGTAGTTCGTCAAAGCTCGCCGTTCGTACGCAATCCCTCGCCGACGAGAAACTGTCCGCGAATAGGTTCAAATCGCAGAGACCGGAGAGCCGACCTCGTCAGTCATGCGCCCCTTCACTCTGCCACCTTGTGCGGAGAGCGTTCCAATCTGCCCGATGTGGAGGGAGTGGGCGCGACGCCGGCCTTGAGAGCCTCGCGAACTTCATCGTCTTCCAGCCGGTCCAGCAACCAGCAGTCTTGGCCGGACTCCGCGGAAGCGAGGCTTGCGGCGTCCTTCGGACGCGGGTCCGCTTGTTCGACAAGGGGTAATTTCACTTGGTCAGCCACGGCAGCACCCGTCAGGTCAGAGCATGCCGCCCAACATCCACCTTCGTTCGTGCAGGAGCATTGAGCAGGGTCAATTCGCCAGCAACGGACCACCGGAACCAGTTGGAGGGTACTCCGTTGCCCTGCCTTGACACAGCTCTGCTATCGGCGATCACGAAACTCCGACGGGGCACGACGACGACAATTGAATCGCCATCGGCGGGCACGTTTGAGCTGGCTCAAGCCATTTCCGTCACATCGGTCGTCTAATCTGGAACCTAACTGTGGCGTTCGAGGTCACCCCCCGAACCTTTCTTCGGAGAGCGACATGCAATCAGAGACTGCTCCAAACCAGGCTGCACGCGTCGATAATCTGGAACTGCTCGACCGCTACTGGCGCGCCGCCAACTATCTCTCCGTCGGCCAGATCTATCTGCTCGCCAATCCGCTGCTCAAGGAGCCGCTCAAGCCGGACCAGATCAAGCCGCGGCTGCTGGGCCATTGGGGCACCACGCCAGGTCTCAACTTCATCTATGCCCATCTGAACCGCGTGATCCGCGCCTCGGACCTCAACATCATCTATGTCTGCGGCCCCGGCCATGGCGGCCCCGGCATGGTCGCCAACACTTATCGAAGGCACGTACACCGAGATCTATCCGGAGGTGACGCGCGATACGGATGGCCTGCGAAAGCTGTTCCGCCAGTTCTCGTTCCCCGGCGGCATTCCGAGCCATGCGGCGCCGGAAACGCCGGGCTCGATCCACGAAGGCGGAGAGCTGGGCTATGCGCTGGTCCATGCTTTTGGCGCGGCCTTCGACAATCCTGACCTGATCGTGGCCTGCGTGGTCGGCGACGGTGAGGCCGAAACCGGCCCCCTCGCCGCATCCTGGCACTCGAACAAGTTCCTCAATCCGGTGCACGACGGCGCAGTGCTGCCGATCCTGCACCTCAACGGTTACAAGATCGCCAACCCTACCGTGCTCGGCCGGATGAGCGACGAGGAGATCCGCAGCCTGTTCATCGGCTACGGTTACGGGCCGTTGTTTGTTGAAGGCGACGAACCGGCTGCGATGCATCGGCTGATGGCTGCCACGATCGATCGCGCCCTCGCCGGCATCCTCGCGATCCAGCGCGGCGCGCGCGAGGCGAGCTCGCGCTTCCAACGGCCGAGATGGCCGATGATCGTGCTGCGCAGCCCGAAGGGCTGGACGGGACCGAAGGAGGTCGACGGGCTGAAGGTCGAAGGATTCTGGCGCGCGCATCAGGTTCCGATCGCCGACCCGCGCAGCAATCCCGAACACCTGAAACTGCTCGAACGCTGGATGCGGAGCTACGAGCCCGAGATGCTGTTCGATGCGGACGGGCGGCTCGCGCCCGAATTGCAGGCCCTTGCACCCGCTGGCGATCGCCGGATGGGAGCCAACCCTCACGCCAATGGCGGCCTGTTGAAGCGTGAGCTCAAATTGCCGGATTTCCGCGCGCATGCAGTCGAGGTTCCCGCTCCCGGCGCCGTGGTCGCCGAAGCCACGCGCGAGCTCGGCAAGTTCCTGCGCGAGGCCGTGAAGCTCAATGCAGGCGCGCGCAACTTCCGCATCATGGGACCGGACGAAACCGCATCCAACCGGCTCGACGCGGTATTCGAAGCCACCGAGCGGGTCTGGATGGAAGGCATCGAGCCCTACGACGTCCACCTCGCTCACGACGGCCGCGTGATGGAGGTCTTGAGCGAACATCTCTGCCAGGGCTGGCTCGAAGGCTATCTGCTCACCGGCCGCCACGGCTTCTTCTCCTGCTATGAGGCCTTCATCCACATCGTTGACTCGATGTTCAACCAGCACGCCAAATGGCTGAAGGTCTCGCGTGCGCTATCCTGGCGGCGGCCGATCGCCTCGCTGAACTATCTTCTCACCTCGCATGTCTGGCGCCAGGATCACAACGGATTCAGTCACCAGGACCCCGGCTTCGTCGATCTCGTCACCAACAAGAAAGCCGATATCGTCCGCGTCTACTTCCCGCCCGATGCCAACTCTCTGCTCTGGGTCGCCGATCATTGCCTGCGCACCTATGACCGCATCAACGTGATCGTCGCAGGCAAGCAGCCGTCACCGCAATGGCTGCCGATGCGCGAGGCGATCACGCATTGCGAAGCCGGCATCGGTATCTGGAATTGGGCGGGCACTGAGCTTCCCGACGCCGAGCCCGACGTGGTGATGGCCTGCGCCGGCGACGTTCCGACGCTGGAGACGCTGGCCGCCGTCGACCTGCTGCGCCAGGCGCTGCCGGATCTCAAGATCCGCGTCGTCAATGTGGTCGACCTGATGACGCTGCAGCCGAGGGAGCAGCATCCGCACGGCCTGTCCGACCGGGACTTCGACAGCCTGTTCACCCGCGACAAGCCGGTGATCTTCGCCTATCACGGCTATCCCTATCTGATCCACCGCCTGACCTATAATCGCGCCAACCACGCCGGCATGCACGTGCGGGGCTTCGCCGAAGAAGGCACCACGACGACACCATTCGACATGGTGGTGTTGAACCAGCTCGACCGCTTCCACCTCGCGATCGAAGCCATCGAACGGGTGCCGACGCTCGGGATCGCCGCGGCCCACGTCAAGCAGCGGTTTCGCGACAGGCTGATCGAACATACGCGCTATGTGCGCGAGCATGGCGAGGACATGCCGGAAATTCGCGACTGGGTCTGGTCCGGAAGCGCACGTGGCGCCGCGTAGCGAAAATGAAGCGCTGCCTCCGCGGCGCGCATGAACGGGACTGCCAATGTCCGACAATGTCCTGGTTCTCAACGCCGGCTCCTCCAGCGTCAAGTTCGGCCTGTTCGACATCGCGCCGGCCGAGCCGGAGCTCAGGTGCAAAGGCCTGCTCGACGAACAGCAGAATGCGCCGCGCATCCTGGTGACGGATGCAAGCGGCAAGCCACTGTTCGAGAAGCGCCGTCCCGCCGGCGAAGCCGACCGCAACGGCTTGTTCGCCGATATCTTCCCCTGGATCGAGGAATACCTCGGAGCCGGGCGGCTTGCCGCCATCGGCCATCGTATCGTGCATGGCGGGCGCGCGTTCTCCGGTCCCATCGTGCTCGACGAGCGCGCCGTTGCGGCCCTCGACGCCTTGACGCCGCTGGCGCCGCTGCATCAGCCGCGCTGTCTCGCGCCGGTTCGGGCGGTGCAGTCGCTGCAGCCCGGACTGACGCAGATCGCCTGCTTCGACACGGCCTTTCATCATGGCCTGACGCCGCCTGCGAGCCGCTTCGCCATCCCCCGGCGCTTCGAAGAGCGCGGCGTCCGCCGCTACGGATTTCACGGGCTTTCCTTTGAATTTATCGCGGGCCGGCTTGCCACGCTCGCCCCGCCCCAGACGCGGACCGTGATCGCGCATCTCGGCAACGGCGCCAGTCTCTGCGCACTGCATCACGGCAAGAGCGTCGACACCACGATGGGACTTACACCGCTCGACGGTCTTGTGATGGGGACACGCTGTGGAACAATCGACCCGGGTGTTCTGCTCTATCTGTTGCAGGAAGAAAAGATGTCGGTCGATCAGTTGCAAAACCTGCTCTATGAAGCCTCGGGCCTGCTCGGTGTCTCCGGGACATCGGCTGACATGCGTGCCCTGCTCGCAAGCCGCGAGCCCAGCGCACGCGAAGCCATCGACCTGTTCGTCTTCCGCGTCGCCGCCGAAGTCGCCGTGATGACGAACACGCTCGCCGGCCTCGACGGCCTGGCGTTCACTGGCGGCATCGGCGAACATGCCGCCGAGATCAGGCAGCAGATCTGCGATCGCCTCGCCTGGCTCGGCGTCCATCTCGACACAGCGGCGAACGCCAGGGGAGAACAACGCATCGCAGCCGAGGGAAGCTCGGTGGACGTGTGGATCATTCCCACCAACGAGGAGGTCACCATCGCGCGGCATTGCCGCGATTTGCTGGTTGCATTGAATTAGGGCGCGATGAGTTCAAGTTGGACATTGCGCCAACGCGGCCCTCGGGTCCGGATCAGGCTTCAGCTCCGTCGCACGATCTTCTCAGATCCGTCCAGGCTTCGCTCGAGCGCCACCAGCAACTCCAGGCGGCCAGCGATGCCGACGACCTGCGCGTCACGAAGCACGAGCACCTGCGAAATCTGGCGACGGTCCATTTCGCCGACGATCTCGTCGACGGTCGCGCACTCATCAACCGAAACCGGATTCCGGCTCATGACGGCGCCCACCTGGAGAGCTCGCGTCCGCTCGCGAACAAGCTTGCCCTCGTCTCTGCCGAGCAGCGCTTCGAGCCAGAACCCTTCGGGACAATGCACGCCGAGCTCTCTGCGGTGAAGCAAGTCGCCTTCCGAGATCACACCGACCAAAGACCCGGCGTTGTCCAGCACCGGCAAGGCTCGTTGACCGGTTTCCAGCAGTAGCTGGACAGCTTCGAGCAATGACGTGTTCGGATTGATCGTCGCAAACGAGGTACGCATCACGTCCATCGCAAACATGGCCGCCTCCGTTTGATCTTTGGGCTACGTCTTCAGCTTTGCACGAACCGCTCTCCCCGCACTTGACAGCCGTCAATCGTGAACCCGCCCGGATCAGGACTTGCTCATACTGGAGACGATGCCCAGGTCATCAGCTTGCGTGCCAGTGCGCCGAAAGCCTGATCGAAAGCTCCCGCCGCGTTCGACGGCGCCAGAGTCGAAATCGTCGCGGTCTCCTCGAACAATCGCGCTGCCTGGAGGTGACCATCGCCGCCCACGATTTTCGCCGACAACGCGATGATCGCTCGTGGCTGAGGGCCAAGGGTGATCTCGAAACGACGCAGATCGATCAAGAGACGCGGTGCGCCCTCCGCACCGCTATCGGCGCGCAGCGGCGCGTGCGCGATGTCGTAATTCTCGAAACTCTGCAGCAGCCGCGCATGGACCAGCGCCGGAAGGCTATCGCTCCACTGCGCGCCGTCGAAGCCTTCGGTCTCCTCGTCCGGCGTAAACAGAAATCGCTGGGTCTGCAGGCGCGTGATTGCGGTCGGCTCCGCCATGACCAGCGGCGTTGTCAGCGGCTCATGGTGTTGCGGGCCGAAGTTGTCCACGGCATGAAGATCGTACACCACCTTGCGCGGCGCGGGCGTTCCGCCCCCGGTCATGCGCTCCAGCCCGGCGACGATGCCGTCGAGTTTTGGCGTGTTGCGGGCCAATCCTTCCGCGAACGTATTGAGATTGCCGATCGTATCGTGCAGCGGCGCGGCATTGTCGGAGAGCACGGCATCCATACGGCGCAAGGCATCCCGCGCGGCCTGGGTCATGCTCCGTCCGGCGCCTTTTTCAGCGACCAGCGGCTCCCGTGCCGGCGGCGCCGCAGGATCATCACCTCCTTCCAGCGCGATCACCGGAACACCGGTCAGTCCCTGGAAATCGAGACCGACGCGCGTGTCGCTATGCACCGGCGTGCGCTCGGCGACTGCAATCCTGGCATGGACCTCGCGCGGCCGATCGGGAACCAGCTCCAGCGCGGTGACTTCGCCGACGCGGATTCCGTTGAAGAGGACGCCTGCACCAACGAGGAGCCCGGGTACCGGATCGGTGAAGACAAGCTGATAGGTCTCCCGCTTGCCGATGCCGCCGACATTGTTCAGCCGGTAGACGAAGCCGAACACGGCGACGATGGCTGACAGCACGAATGCACCGACGACAATATAGGGCGCACGAATTTCCATGTTGTTTTCTCTCGTCTAGCTGCCCAAGCCCAACATTTGCGCGCGGGCACCATGAAAGTAGGCCTTGACCCAGGGATGATCGGACTCGAGCACGGACGGCAGCGGGCCGATCGCCGCGATCCGTCCGTCGGCAAGCGCGGCAACGCGATCGCAGACGGCCTGCAGGCTGTTCAAGTCGTGCGTCACCATGAATACGGTGAAGCGCAGCGTCCGGTGCAACGTGCGGATCAGGGCGTCGAACTCGCCCGCGGCGATCGGATCAAGGCCGGATGTCGGCTCGTCCAGGAAAAGCAGCGCCGGATCGAGCGCCAGTGCGCGCGCAAGCGCAACACGCTTGGTCATACCGCCCGAGAGCTCGGACGAGAACTTGTCGCCGTCCTCGCGGGTGAGACCGACCATCTCAAGCTTTGCGTCGGCAATTTCGTCGAGCAGCCGCGGTGAAAGTCGCGCCCGTTCGCGCAGCGGAAACTGAACGTTCTGACGAGCGGTCAAGGCCGAGAACAGCGCCCCTTGCTGGAACAGGATGCCCCAACGGCGCTCACCAAGACCGCCGCCCGCGAACTCGATCTGTCCGCTGCGCTTGCGCAGCAAGCCGACCAGTGTCCGCATCAGGACGGACTTGCCGCCGCCGGAAGCGCCCACAAGGCCGATGATCTCCCCATCCTTCACGTCGAGGTCAAGGTGATCGAGGATGATCTTCTTGCCGAAGCCGACCACGAGGTCGCGAATCCGTATCGCCGGAACGTCGGCCATGGCTACATCCCGATCGAAGCGAAGAAGATTGCGAACAGGCCGTCGAGAACGATCACCAGGAAGATCGATTTCACGACCGACGTCGTCGTCTGCTGCCCCAGCGATTCCGCGCTGCCCTTGACGCTCAATCCCTCCACCGCTGCGACCAGCCCGATCACCAGCGCCATGAACGGCGCCTTGATGATGCCGACCTCGAAATGCGTGACGGAAACCGCCTCGTGAAGCCGCGCGATGAAGATCGCAGGGCTCATGCCGCCATAAAGCCAGGCGATCAGTCCCCCGCCATAGAGGGCCGACAGCGAGCCGAGAAAGGCAAGCACCGGCAGCGCCACCACGAGCGCCAGGATTCTCGGGAGGATCAGGACCGCGACAGGATCGAGCCCCATGGTGCTGAGCGCGTCGATCTCCTCGCGCATCTTCATCGCGCCGATCTCCGCCGTATAGGCGCTGCCCGATCGTCCGGCGACCATGATGGCCACGATCAGCATGCCGATCTCGCGCAGCACCAGGATGCCGACCATGTCGACAACGTAGGATTCCGCGCCGAAGCGACGGAAATGGAAAATGCCCTGCTGGGCGATGATGGCCCCGATCAGGAAGGTGATCAGGGCCATGATCGGAACTGCCTGCCATCCCACGCGGCCCAACTGGTAGACGGTCGAGGTCAGCCGGAACGACCGCGGATGCCTGAGGGCACCGAGCAGCGCGGCGCTGAAAGCGCCGAGCATATGCAGAAAGGCGGCGGCATCGGACACCAGCCGCCTGCCGCTGCGGTCGAGCTGATCGAGTTTCTCCAGCACGGGATTGACGGTTACGCGGTCGACCGGCCCGGCCCGGTTCAGTCCTCGCACCTCTTCGAGCAGATCACCATGCGGCCCGTCGGCGCCGGTGAGGACTGCCCTGGTCGCGCCTTTGCGGAGCAGCTTTTCGAGCAGCCAGGCGCCGACCGTGTCGAGTGCGGTGACACGGCGCAGATCGATCGAACCGATATCGGAGCGCGCGGCATGCTCACACAGCCGCTCCAGCACTTCAACATTGGCAACGTTCCAGGCTCCGCATGCGACAAGCGTCCGCGGATCGTTCGTATCTGCCGTCAATACCGGTGCGCTGAGCAAGAGACCAACTCCAAAATCTGCAGAGCAAGCATAGGAGGCCCGACGACGGCCGTGTTTGACCCAACGCAATCGATGACAGGGATGTTCTTGACGCAAATCAATGGCTTGGTGGAACCGCATCCTATGTTTTGACCTGTCCGGCCCGACAGCATCGGGCGCCCCCTTGGGAGACCTTCAATGAACCGCGCCGCCTTCAAGCCCCTGCAGAACACTGCGTTGCCGCACTCATTCAGGCAGATCCGACTGGAACGCGCGCGTGAGCACGATCACCCCGAGGGAGCATCCGCAATCGGCTATGTGATCGTCGCTCCGTTGGACACGACGTCGCGGATCAGTGTCGAGACCTGGAAAACCCATCGCGAAGCCTGCCGCGTCGTCCGTCAGCGGCCGAACGAACCCGATCAGCTCGGTCACCTCGTGCATGGTCCAGGCGACAGCTGGCGCTTCCATTACGACGTAGCCGGTGCGGCGGCCGACGAAGCCGGATATCATTTCGGCAATGAATGCTTCCGGCTCGGCGAATATGTCTCCGTCCGCGAGGCGGACGGCATGCATCCCTATCGCGTCGCCGCCGTCATGCCGCTGTGATCTCTCTCGGCCGGACCAGACCGTCAGCCTTCACGGCGCCGGCCGGGAAAGATCGAGCACGACGTCGACAAGACCGTGGTCGGCCGGATCCGGCTTTGCAGCCACTCGTCCGGGCTGACATAGGATTGATCCGCCTTCTTTTCGAGAAGCTGATAGCTGCGCCCCTCCTCCGACGGCGGAGCAACGATGCCGGCGTTGTGCCCGCCGCTCGCCAGCACGAATGCGATATCGGCCTCCGCAAGGAGATGGATCTTGTGAACTGACCGCCAGGGCGCGACGTGGTCACGCACCGTCCCGACCACGAACATGGGAGCGCGGAGGTCGGAAAGCGCCACCGGATGTCCGTCAGCCAGATAGCGGCCCTCGGCATGTCGTTGTTGAGGAACAGTTTGCGCAGGTAGTCCGAATGCATCCGGTAAGGCATGCGGGTGGCGTCGGCATTCCACGACATCAGATCACTGGGCGCGGCACGCTCGCCCATCAGGTAGTCCCGCACCAGGCGCGACCAGATCATGTCGTTGGATCGAAGCAGCTGGAATGCACCGGCCATCTGCCCTGCTTCGAGCACGCCGCGCTGCTGCATCAATGTCTTCCAGGAACGCGACCTGGCTCTCATTGATGAAGAGCGTCAGCTCGCCCGCTTCCGTGAAATCGACCTGGGCGGCCAGAAGCGTGACCGATCGCAGGCAACCGGGCCGTTCCTTCTGCAGCCGAGCAGCCGCGATCGCAAGCAATGTCCCGCCGAGGCAATAGCCCGCGGCATGGATCGGGCTTCCAGGAACCAGCTGGTTGATCACGTCGACGGCGGCATCGACCCCGAGCTTGCGATAGTCATCGAGGCCGAGATCCCGATCGGCCGGCCCGGGGTTGCGCCATGAGATCATGAACACCGTGAAGCCGCTCGACCAGGAAACGAACCAGCGAATTCTCCGGCGAGAGATCGAGGATGTAGTATTTCATGATCCACGCCGGTACGATAAGCACTGGCTCCGGGCAGACGTCTGCAGCCGCAGGCGCATACTGGATGAGCTCGATCAACTCATTGCGGTAGACAACCTTGCCCTTGGTCGCGGCAACGTCCTTGCCGACCACGAAATTGTCGGCTCCGGGCGGTTTGTCGCTCAACAGGACCCGGTAATCCTCGAGCCAGTTGTGCCAGCCCGACACGAAATTGCCGCCGCCCGAGTCGAACGCATGCCGCAGCACTTCCGGGTTGCTGAACGCGAAGTTGGGCGGCGCCAGCACATCGAGGCACTGGCGGATGGTGAAGTCGACAATTGCCGCGTTTTCCCTGGAGACGCCACGCACGTAGCTCGTCGCCGAATGCCACCACTGCTCGCCGAGCAGGAATGCCTGCGCCATGACATTGTAGGCTGGCGACGTCCAATCCTGGCCGGTAAACCTGTTATCGCCCGGCTGAGGTTTGATCATGAACCAGGGCTGCCAGGCGGCATGCGGCCGTCGACGCCATGCGCGCAAAGCGCAAGCCGTCACCGAGAGCGGTCAAGGCAAGCTCCAACCGCTTCCCGGGTGATGCCGCCAGATGGAGCTGCCAATCGGCGAACGCCAGCGCGAGACTGGCCGGTGAAAGTCCTCCGGTCCATCGCGCCATTGCCGCATGGGCCAGGACGTCGAGCGGCGCGGCCCCCGTCGATGCTTCGCTCCCGGGTGGCGTGGGCGCCAACGCTCCGGCGGCCAACGAATCATCGTTGGCGGGTGACTTTGACTGATCGAGAGCGGCACGGAGTGTCATCGCTGCTTCCTTGCTCGAGTGGCATCAGTTCGGGCCGGACCTGCTCTTGCCGTCCCGCGGTTGTCCTGACACCCAATATCTCTGCCTAATCGAAGCGAAACCGCTTCCGGCCCAGCGCCACAATCTCCGGATCGGTCGGATGATCGCTTGTTTCGACGCGCAAATTGAGATCGGGCCTTTCTTCCCTGAGGTACCGCATCAGCTCGGTCTTTTCGGTGCCTGGCCCGATGACGAGCAGATCGCTACAGCTGCGCACGGCCTGTCCCACCCTGGCGAGGAACGTCGCATCGGTCTCGACGCGGCCATCGCCGATCGTGTTCGCCTTGTGATGCAGATGTTCCGACGGCAAATGGGCATGAACGGCGCTCGCGCTGACGCCCGTCAAGCCAATGCCGAAGATCTTTGCAACAAGGTGGTCAATCCACACGACGGCGTGGGCATGCGATTGAATGGTCGTCTCGCTCATGAAGCAACTCCGGTGTTGGGTTTTACTGCTTGTCTCAATCGGAGCGCCAATGCCGCCAGCAGTTCCCTGCGGCTGACAATACCGACGACGGTGCCGGCGCAGACCACCGGAACCTGAGCAATGTCGTAGACATCCATCTGGGCGACGACGTCCTCGATCGAGGCATTGGCACCGACCGCGATGGGAGATGAGCTCATCAGCGATCCGACGCTCAGCGTGCGCATGCGCTCGCGCTCAGGCGTATTCTCCGCAATGCCGAGCAGCGACTCCAGCCAATTTCCGGACGGAGGGCTGATGCCAAGCTCGTCGCGATGAAGGAAGTCGCCCTCCGTAACCATGCCGACGAGATCGCCGGCATCATCGATGACGGGAAGACCGCGCTGATCGGTTTCGAGCAGCAGCTGGACGGCGTCGAGCACCGTGGCGGTCGGCTTGATCGTCGCAAATGAACTGCGCATGACATCGGTTGCGAGCATGGCGATTCCTCCCATTCAGCACATGTGTTGGCCGCCGTTGATCGAAAGCGTCGAGCCGGTAATGAACCCCGCTTCGTCGGCAGCAAGAAATGCGACGGCACGGGCAATCTCTTCCGGCTGCCCCAGCCGCCCGACCGGAATCTGCGGCAGGATCGCGTTCTGCATGACATCGGAGGGCACCGCGGCCAGCATCTCGGTGTTGATGTATCCCGGGCAGATCGCATTGACCGTGATTCCGAACCGCGCGCTTTCGAGCGCCAGCGCACGGGTGAAACCCAGCTCGGCGCCCTTGCCCGCAGCGTAGTTCGTCTGACCGATCTGGCCCTTCTGGCCATTGATGGACGAGATGTTGATGATCCGGCCGAACCTGCGCGCTCGCATGCCCTCGATAAGCGGTCTGCACATATTGAAGAGCGAATCGAGATCGGTCCGGATCACCGCATCCCATTGCGCCTTGGTCATCCGGTGCAGCGTGGCATCCCGCACGATGCCGGCATTGTTGACCAGGATGTCGACCGGACCAAGCGCTTGTTCTACCTCGCGGACACCGGCGACGCCGGCCTCGAAGTTCGCAACATCCCACTGGAAGACCGGGATTCCGCTCTGTTCGTGGAACCGGTGCGCGGCATCCAGATTCCCCGCATAGCTCGCCGCAACCCGATATCCCGATGCAGTGAGGGCGCGCGATATGGCTGCACCGATTCCCCTGCTTCCGCCCGTTACCAATGCGACGCGTGCCATGCCGGCCTCCTTCAAGCTCGGCAGGATCATTGCGCGAAGTATGCGTCCGGTGGATTGATCTCGCTCAAACGGGATCAACTCGGCGCATGAGGCAGATCAATTTACCCGGCGCCGACACATGCTTCGATGGCTTGTCCCTTCGCCCCGTCAGGAGAACGGCCCATGTTCAGGAACATTCTGGTCCACATTCCCACAGAGCTGTCACCGCGTCCCGCTGTGGACGGCTCCGTCTCCCTCGCGCTCGGCACGAACGCCCATCTCGAAGCGATCGCGATTGGCTATGAGACCGCCAGCATCCCGCTCGTCGCCGAAGGCGGCCTGGCGGTCGCCTCGCTCTACGAGGCCGAACATGATCAGGCTGTCGAACGCGCCGAGGCGGCATTGCGCATCTTCGACATAGAAGCGCGCAATGCAGGGATTTCCTATGCGACGCGCGTCGCGGGCGCGCTGCCGATCGATGCCCGCGAGATCATCTGCGCGAGCGCACGACTGCACGACCTGACTGTGGCGACCCAGCCGCAGAGCAACCACGGCAGTTACGACAACATCATTCCACAGGAGCTTCTGTTTCACGCCGGTGGTCCCGTCCTGTTCATGCCCTACACTTTCCACGGCTCATTCTCGGCCAAGCGGATCGGCATCTGCTGGGATGGCAGCCGGCTCGCCGCGCGCGCCTTGCATGACGCGATGCCGCTGCTGCGCGAAGCCGACGCCCTCGTGATCGTCACCATCGACGGCCCTGAGCCGATCCCCGCGGAGTGCTCCACCGACCATTTGTTGCGCTACCTTGCGAGGGAGGGGCTTCCTGCCAAGGTCACGTCGCTGCCGGCGTCGCGGTCGGAAATCCAGTCGATTCTCCTGTCCATCGCGGCTGACGAGAGTCTCGACCTTCTGGTGATGGGCGGCTACGGCCACTCCCGGCTGCAGGAAATCCTGCTCGGCGGCGTGACCCGCGACATGCTTCGCGCCATGACCGTTCCGGTCCTGATGTCACATTAGGCGCGAGTCCAGCTGTGAGACGTCCTGTCATGACATTCCTGTATCTCGTCGGTCGCGGCCTCATCGTCGTCGGCACGATCTGCGCCGCGATGGCGCCTGTTGCCGCAGATGAGGGCCACGGCCGCCGCCTTGCGCAACTCTACTGCGCCCGGTGCCACGCGATCGACCGGGTAAGCCCCAGCCCGTTGAGGATCGCACCGCCGTTCCGAACGCTGCACGAACGCTATCCGGTGGAGATGCTGCAGGAAGCACTAGCCGAGGGCATCGTGACCGGACATCCGACCATGCCCGAATTCAGCTTCGAGCCGGACGAGGTGAACGACTTCATTTTGTTCCTGAAATCGCTGGAGCGTAGCAAGAACGACCGTTGAGCCAGGTCAATGTGCCCTATCGCTAAGGCTCTAGGATTGGTTTTCAATACGGAGGCCCGACATGCGCGCACATCAAATCATGACAAAGCACGTCATTGCCGTCAGTCCACACACCAAGATCCTGGATGCGGCCAACATCATGTTGCGGTGTCATCTCAGCGGCCTGCCGGTGCTGGATGAAGACGGCACGTTGCGGGGCATGGTCTCGGAGGGAGATTTCCTGCAGCGCGCCGAGATTGGCACAGGACGCAAGCGTTCGGCCTGGCTGGAGCTGTTCACGGGCGTCGGTCGTGCCGCAACCGATTTCGTGCACGAACGCGGCCGCAAGGTCGAGGATGTCATGACCACCAATCCGATCACCGTCGAAGAGCAGACGCCGCTCGACGAAATCGTGCATCTCATGCACAAGCACGGCGTGAAGCGGGTTCCGGTCGTAAACGGCAAGACCATGGTCGGGATCGTCACCCGGGCCGACATCTTGCAGGCCGTCACGTCGATGACACGAGAAGTTCCCGACCCGACCGCCGATGACACCCATATCCGCGAACGAATTCTGCGCGAAATCAACGCGACGGGCTGGCGACCGGCCGGCTTCCAGGTCTGGGTCCGCAACGGCATCGTGCATCTGCATGGTCTGATCTTCGATGATCGCGCCCGCCAGGCCTCCATCGTGCTCGCCGAAAACACCGCGGGCGTCAAAGAGGTTCACGATCACCTCTGCTTCGTCGACGGTTACTCCGGCTACTACGTGGAATCGCCGGAAGATATCAAGGCAGCCAGCTAGTTATGCCGAGAACAATGACATGGCGATGGATACACTGCTTGTCGTGGCAGCAGTCTGCCTGATCTTTTCGTCCTTTGCGCTCGTTCTCGCCCTGACCGATCGCAGCACGACACGTTGGCTACGTCACGAATCGGATCAGGATCACGCCAGCACGCGCGCCGCCTATCCCGACAAGGACGACACTATCCATCTATCCAGCCGCACGCCGAAGCAGTGACGTCCCGACGCGCGCGGCGATCGTTCATCCCGCGTCAAAGCCTACGTACAAATACGCAGGTGGCTTCTACTTAGGGAAAACATCCGAATTTCCCAACCTATCAGATGCGATCAGTCTGCCTCCATCGATTTTCCCATCCTTGGAGCGTCGCCATGCAGATCCAGAACGCCAATTCTCTCGAGATCAACCATCGTTCGAACGGCGTCCTGAGCCGGCAGGCTCGCGTCGAAGGGCCCTTCGGCATGATCGGCACGCCGATGCGGTTCGCCCGCAACAGCGAGATCTACGGAGAAGACGAGGCCGCCGAATATCTCTATCAGGTCGTATCCGGCGCGGTCCGCACCTACAAGATTCTGGAAGACGGACGCCGCCAGATCGGCGCGTTCTACCTGCCCGGCGACATCTTCGGCCTCGAGGCCGGCGAGACCCATATCTCCTCGGCCGAGGCTGTCTGCGAGGCGCGAGTGGTCATGATCAAGCGGTCAGCCCTAATGGCCCGCGCGTGTCATGAAAGGGATATCGCGGAGCAACTGTGGGGGGCGACCGCCCGCGAATTGCGCCGCTCCCAGCAACATCTCATGCTCCTGATCTGCAGTGCCGAAGAACGCGTTGTCGGCTTCCTGCATGACATGGCACGCCGCAGTGTCAAGAATGCCGCGATCGAGCTTCCGATGTCGCGACAGGATATCGCCGACTATCTGGGTCTGACGATCGAAACGGTATCGCGCACCTTTACCCAACTGGAGCAGAACGGCGTGATCTCCCTGCCGACCTCGCGCCGCGTCGAGCTGTGCAACCGCGCGCTGACGAACAGGCTCTTGGCAGCCTGAGTGACGACGGACGCGCGACACGGTACCAGGGCTATCCCTCATCCGGTGCCACGGCTGACGTGGCACGCGACGCCCGCCGACCGCCGGCTCGCGCACCGATTTGAGTAGTCCTGAGCCGGAGCCACCGCTACAGCAAGCCCGGATGTTGCCGGCTGTGTTTGCCGATCCAGGTCAGGCAGGTAGCGAACATGATGAGCATCGCCACTCCGGCGGCGCTCACCACGAACTGGGCTACGACACCACCGGATAGCTCGACAAGACACAGATCTGCCACCAGCGCGAGCACCACGCCTGCACAGAAGGTTTCCAGCGAACGCTCGCCACAACGAATGGCGCCCCTCAGGGCTCTGGTGGAAAATCCGCGCCAATCTGCCGGAACAAATCTCGCGACGAGGATGGCGATAGCCAGGAAATGCAGGAGCCGCAGCGGATCGAGATCCGGCTTGTCGATGGGATAGATCATCCGCGCAATGCTGCTCGGGATCATGGCAGCCAGCGGCTCGATCTCCCAGCTCAGTGCAACCGCGAGACCGAATCCAACATAGGCCATCGCGAACGCCACGACGGGCCACGAGGCGATCTGCCGCCGATACGTCCGGTAGCCATGGGTTGCCCACCATGCACCGAGAACGACGAGAAATTGCCGGGCAAACGGATTGAAGTACCACTCATTGACCGGCCACTCCGGCAAATTCCAGCCATACAGCTGGACCAGCGCGTAGATGGAAGCGGAGACCAGCAGGGACGTCGTGGGAGATTTCAGTACCGCCCAGAGGACGGGCGCAAACGACAAGTGAAAAAGCACGAAGGTCGGCAGCACATCGGTGTTTGCGGGGCGATATTGCAAGATCGCGGCATGGATCAGCGCCGCCCCTGGCGCCTGGAGCAGGACTTTGACATTGGCCCGATCCGCCAATTGGTTGCTTCCCGAGCCATGCACGACCACGACAATGGCTACGATCAAGACCAGGAATGCCGCATAGATTTCCCAGCCCCGCAGCAGCGTGTGAGCGAAGACTGCGCCCCTCACGACGGCGAACCGCCTCGTAGGTCATTCCACAGGTCATGCCGGAGACGAACATGAAGACTTCAGTCGCGTCGCTGAAGCCATAGTGACGCAGGGTCAACCAGCTGAAGACGTTGTTTGGAATGTGGTCGAGGAAGACGCACCAGAGAGCGATGCCTCGACACAGATCGAGACGAAGATCGCGGTCCAAGGCCATACCGGCACCCAGCCCCAAAGCCGGCGGTAATAGTTCCCGGTAAGGCTTCCCATTGCCCTTGCGGCCGATCAGCCTATCAACAATCATGAGCGGGTACCCGCTGTCACTGCTGCTCCGGTGCTTTTTCGACCGAACGAGCGGCCAACTCGTTGATGAGGATCAACGCGCCTCCTTGTTCTCGAGCGCTACCCTGGTTTCAACAGCTCAACCCGGAGGATGCTCGCCGTGCGCGTGCGGGAGATCATGTCGCGGAACGTCATCACGATTGATGCCGATGCATCGGTGATCGATGCCATCAACACGATGCTGTCCCATCGCATCAGCGGCCTTCCCGTCACCGATCGGGACGGAGCGCTGGTCGGCATCCTGTCGGAAGGCGATTTCATCCGGCGCGTGGAAGTCGGCACGCAAAAGCATCGCGGCCGCTGGCTGGCCCTGCTTGCCGGCACCAATCAGGTCGCGCTCGATTTCGCTCGCCAACATGGCCGCAAGGTCCGTCAAATCATGACACCAAGCCCGATCACCGTTGACGAAGACACGCCGCTCGAGCAGGTCGTTGAACTGATGGAATCGCACGGTGTTACCCGTTTCCCCGTGATGCGGGACGATGAGCTGATCGGGATGGTCACGCGGACGGATTTTATGACGGCCGTCGCGAAGCTTCGCCCTGATCGGTTGCCCTGTTCCGTCAACGACGACCAGATCCGTGAATCCGTCATCTCCGCGCTGGCACATGCTGCCTGGCGGCCTTGCGCGCTGAACGTCGGCGTACACGAAGGGATCGTTACCCTGCGCGGCGGTGTCCGGAGCGACAACGCGCACAAGGCGGCTGTCGTTGCTGCGGAGAACGTTGCAGGCGTCAAGCGGATCGACGATCAACTCTCGAAAATCACCTATCCGCCGGCGGAAGACGAGTATGGTGGTGGCGATTTTGTCTCATTGCAGGAAGAGCCTTCGACGGAAGACGATAGCCCTCTATAGACATTGCCGCGGATTTGGGGCGTTCGCGCAACGACGTCTGCACGAGGTCGACATCCACAGTGCGATCTCACGGCCCCGGATAGATTGCTTCGCGGTGAATTTCCCTGCCCGACTGGTCGATGACCACGACATGACGATCGACGTCGCCGATTGGGTGCAGTTTTCGAATTCTGCCGGCCATTTGCTTGCTGTACCCGATCGCATCGGCACCGGGACGCCATCCTTCGTATCGAAGTAATAGGTCTTCATCACGGGCTGAATCGGCAGCTTATGGTCAGCAGCGTCCCTCCGCCAGCGGAGCTGCCTGCTCGGGTCGGCAGGCAGCTTCGCGCGGCAGTTTCGCGCAGTAGGGGATCTGCGCAATTGTCATTAGAGCGGATATCGAAGACGCCCGACTTGATCTGGCTCAATCGGGCTTGCGATCCTGCATCGCGGCTTGCGGCGTAACCGGCTTCGCCTCTTCATCCGCCAACAGCCTGAGCAAGATCTCGCGCTCCGCAGCCGTGAGACGCGGATCTGCGAGCCTCTTTCTGAACAATGCCAGGTTCTCGTCGTGAACAAACCGTTCCATGGGACGGCTCCTCGCTCACATCGCATGTCAGAACGCCCATATTATCAGGCTCGTGCCGGCCAACAAGCCGCGGACGCCCCCCGAGCTGCCCGAAGCGGAATTTATAAGACCAACCAAGTTCTTGGCCAACCCGGATAGCCCGAACATGAGCCGCCTCGCGAATGGTTTGAGCCACATCAAGTACACGCCAATGCGGCGTGGCTACGTTTGGCCGCAGGTCCCTTCCAACATCGCGAGACGCTCATGCCGCCCAAGCCGCCCGCGCGTGGAGTAGCCGTTGAAGCATTCTGGCGGCAACCGACCAATTCGCTGATGGAGGCTCTCAACACGCAATGGCGCGGCCTGCCGCAACAGGAGGCCGAAAGGCGGCTGGCGCAGGTCGGGCCAAATCTGGCCGAGCCTTCGCAGACCCGCTCGATACTGCAAAAGGTCGTGCATCGTCTGGTCAATCCGCTCATTGCCATCCTGATCGTGGCGGCAACCGTCTCGGGGATCAGTGGCGACCTGGGAAGCTTTGCGATCATCGTGCTTGTGGTCGGCCTGTCGCTGACGCTGGACATCGTGCAGGAGCATCGCGCCGAAGTCGCAGCCGACGCCCTGCGACGTTCCGTCGCAATCCAGGCCGACGTCATTCGCGACGGCGCGATCGTGGCCCTGCCGGTGAGCGCGGTTGTGCCGGGAGATGTCGTGGAGCTGCGGACCGGAGACCTCGTGCCTGCCGACGGGGTGGCGCTCGCAGCCCGCGATCTCCAATTGAACGAAGCTCTCATGACGGGTGAACCGTTTCCTGCCGCCAAGACGACCGAGCCCTGCGCCACCAACCTGCCAGCGGAAGCAAGCAACGCCCTGTTCGCCGGCACCAGCGTCGTCGGAGGCAGTGGCGTCATGCTGGTCGTCGAGACCGGGCGCCGTACGCGCTTCGGCATGATCACGGCAGCGCTCCTGGCGAACGATCCGCCGAGCGCGCTCGAACAAGGCTTGCAGAAGCTCGGGATGCTCATTCTGAGGCTGACGCTTTTTCTCACGCTTTTCGTGCTGCTTGCCCACCTCGTCGCGCATCGACCGGCCATGGAATCCTTCCTGTTTGCGGTTGCGCTGGCGGTCGGCCTGACGCCGGAGCTCCTGCCGATGGTGATGACGGTGACGCTGGCGCGCGGAGCGCAGCGGATGGCCAAGAGACAAGTGATCGTCAAGAGGCTGTCCGCGATCCACGATCTTGGCGCGATGGACACGTTGTGCGTCGACAAGACCGGTACGCTGACGGAAGCCAAAATCACCCTCGCGGCACATCTCGATCCCGCCGGATGCAGCAGCGAGCGGGTGCTCGAATTGGCCCGATTGAACAGCGCTTTCCAGACCGGAATCCACAGCCCGCTCGATGAGGCGCTGCTCGCCGTGGAAGCGCCGGAAAAATGCAGCGCCTGGACGCGGCTCTCCGAGATTCCCTTTGATTTCGAACGCCGCTGTCTCTCCATTCTCGTGGCACGCGGCAATGACCGGTTTCTCATCGTCAAGGGCGCGCCGGAAGCGATCATGGATCGCGCCGTCGCCGTCGAGGTTGACGGCATGGCACGACCGCTGGACGACGATCGCCGCGCCGAGCTCGTGCGCCTGCAGGATGACCATGCCAGGCAGGGCTTTCGGCTGCTGGCCGTCGCCGTCCGGACCATGGCCCCGGATCAGACCGATGTTACGACCGGGGACGAACGTCTCCTGACGCTGGTCGGCTTCTGCGCCTTCGCCGACCCGCCCAAACCGGACGCGGCCAGGGCGGTCGAGGAGCTGAAAGCGCGCGGCGTCGGCATCAAGGTGCTTTCCGGAGACCACGCCGCAGTGGTCGCACATGTCGCGAATGCCGTCGGACTGCCCTCGAGGCGCGTCCTGACCGGCGGCCAGATCGCTGATTTGAGCGATCGGGCGCTCGCCGCGCAGATCGAAGGCGTCGACCTGTTCGCCAGAATCGATCCCGAACAGAAGAGACGGATCATTCGGGCCTCGCGCCAGCGTGGTCACATCGTCGGTTTCATGGGCGATGGCGTCAACGACGCGCCGGCGATCCACGCGGCGCATGTCGGGATTTCAGTTGCGGGCGCGACTGAGGTAGCCCGTGCCGCGGCAGACATGATCCTGCTGGCCCCGAACCTCTCGGCACTGGGCGCGGGCGTGATCGAGGGACGGCGAACCTTCGCGAACATCCTGAAATATGTCCGAATGGGAACCAGTTCGAATTTCGGCAACATGCTGTCGATGGCGCTGGCATCCATTGCCCTGCCGCTGCTGCCGCTGCAGATCCTTCTCAACAACCTGCTCTACGATCTCTCCGAGATCGGCATTCCCTTCGACGAGATCGACGAAGAGGACGCCGAAAGACCGCAATGGTGGAATATGGCGGACATCCTGCGATTCACCGTGGTCATGGGCACCATTTCATCGTTGTTCGATGTCGCGACTTTCACCATTTTACTGAAAGTGTTCCGCACCGACACCTCTTCATTTCAAACCGGCTGGTTTCTGGAATCCATCGCGACGCAGATTCTCGTCATCTTCCTGATCCGCTCACAACGGCGGCCGTGGCGGGCCAGTCGGCCAAATCGTGTTCTGGTCGCGGGCTCGCTGGGCGCGCTTGCTGCCGCGATATTCCTTGCGCTGGGGCCGGCCCATGCTTCTTGGCACGATCGTTCTGATCACGCTCGGCTACCTCGTCGCCGCCGAAGCCGGAAAGCACCTTGCGCTACCTGCCAGCAGCCAGCACAAGCCACAAGGCGCCGCGTATCGACCGCAACAAGCTGCCGGCGATACCGCCCTGAAGGGTTGAGGACAAGCCTCGCGCGCCGCCGGCGTGACGAATTGGCGGCACGCGACGCCACTGTTGATCCGTATCAAGGCCGTTCCTTCCTCGGAATGCGATCCTGAATTTTGTTTGATGCTTGGCTTGGCGCAAATGGATCAGTCACGACAATGGGACGAGCACAAGCCCGACGAGCAGCGTCGCGGCACTGCGCCCCGCGCAGCGATACCCACATTCGAACACTGGGTGCGGCGTCGGCGCCGGCCTCGTCGAAGCGGTCCGACCGTCTCGTGGTACGGCCGGCTGCTGATCGCTGGGGCCTTGCTGGTCGCAGCCGGCTGGGAAGTGTTCCGGCTGCTTCTGACCCTCATCACCCTGGACTGAGAGTGCGCTGAACGAGTCTTGGCTCAGCGGAATGCGACAGCGTCGCCCGGCACCAGGTCCGGTGAGTAGCATGCGTCCGCAATCAATTTTCGGAAATACACCGCATCCGCTCTCGGGACGCTCACGCAATGATGCGTCCTGGCAAACTGCGCGGCCTTGGCAGCAGCGATCTCGTTGATTCCGAACAAGCGCTCATAGTCGTGCTCGGAGATTTTCAGGGTAGCGCCCGTGTTGAGACGCTTGAGCCGCGATCGCAGCTCGGCGAGAGTAACACCTGCGTTCATCAGGATGACCGAATGCCTAGACGGAGCTGGACTTCTGCCGGGTGTTGGCTCCCAGCAACGTGTAGAGTGGACAGAACGAAAAGAAGGCCGTGACGATCAGGACGACGCCGATGGTCCCGACAACCAGCCAGCCTGCGCCGAGCGAACCATCCTTCACGGTGTAGGCGAGCAGGGCCAGACCGATGATGATCCGGGCATACTGATCAATCCGTCCGACGTTGCGCATCATGGCATGCTCCTCTTTTGATGCACCCGCATCTTGAACGCGCCTCGGCCGGCGGCCTTGATCGCCATCAATTCGCGGAGTGATAAACCGGCATTGTTTCAATGGTCGGTAGCCGCCATCGCTTTTTGCGGCTCCGCGGGATCGACTGGTCTAGTGCGACATCAGCAGGCAGATCGGAGCCTGCTGCAGGAGGCCGCGCGTCATACCGCCGAACATCCATTCCCCGAGGCGGCTATGCCCGTAGCCCCCGGTGACGATCAGGTCTGCACCTTCGCTCCGGGCCAGCCTGACTAGGTATTCCGCGTCCGGCTCCGCTGTATGGACGCGGACCTCGAACTGGCAGTTGACGTTATGCCGCTCGAGGTAGCCGGCGACATCGCGCAGGCGGCGGGTCGCGGCGTCCTGCTCCTCCGATGCACAGACTTCGGCGATCGTCACCTTCGAGGCCCGGATCAGGAAGGGCAGCGCGTCACGAACTGCCAGACGCGCCTCCCTTGTGTCCTTCCAGCCGACGACGATGCGGTCGGCGGACAAGCTGGTCACACCTTCCGGCACCGACAACGTGGGACGTCCCATCCGAAGGATCGCCTCGGCCGAGTCGAGGTAGTGAAAATTGTCGCGTTGAGATTTCCTGCGCTTGAAGACGATGATATCCGCCGCTCTTGCCTGCTCCGCCAGGAAAATCGTCGGGGATTCCAGCGCCCAGCGCCATTCCGCCACATGGCGCTCCCGTCCCGTTATCCTCCTGAACCAATCGCCCTTCGCCGCAAGATTCGCGCGAATTCGCCCGATGTCCTCCTCGGTGGTCTGCTCGATGATCACTCCCTCGGCAACAACGGGAGGATCAATCGCAGACGCGGAGACACCGATCATCCCTGCGTGAAACCTGTCCGCGATGCTTTCGGCGACGCGAATCTGTCCCTCGTCCTGCTGTTGAGGGTCGACATAGACCATGACGTTGACCAAATTCATATGCGTGCTCCGATGAGGCGGAATGAAAGGTCATCTTTACGCGTGGTCGCGACATCATCGTTGAGCCAAGTCAAACCTGCCGCCGGGCTGGGAGCCTTTCGTCCGCCACTTTCGATCTCGCTCACACGTGCGCCGCCCTGCCGCTGACCAGTGTCAATCGGTCACCGGCTGGGACACCATCGCGCGCTCCTGAACTGGTCGTATGCGCCGAGCGCGTCGGCGGCATACATCAAGGAAGGGCCGCCGCCCATGTAGACCGCCATTCCGAGCGCCTCCTCGACCTCCTTGCGGCCGACACCAAGCTTTACCAGGGCCTGGGCGTGAAAGCCGATGCAGCCGTCGCAGTGAGCGGCAACGCCAAGCGCAAGCGCGATCAATTCCTTCGTCCTGGCGTCGAGCGCACCATTTCTGGTCGCCGCCTGCGCCAGAGCCGAGAACGCGCGCATGGTTTCGGGAATGTCGCTGCGCAGCTGGCCCAGATTCCTGGAAATGTGCCTGCAGACGTTGGAGTAGTCCTTTTCCATGCCAACCTCGATCCTCGACGTTAGGGTTGTCCGGGGGAAGAGCGGCCCCGCTGGCGGGGATGCGCCGGCGAATGCCGCCCTTCATCCGACGCAGCCCGGCGACACGATCTGGCCTAACCTGAAGGACGTGCGTGTCTGGTCTGCAAGGACCTGCACTTTCTGAAGCATGGGCTTCCCGCACTCGTTGCGTCAGATCAAATCGACCTCATTTTCGACGCTTGCGTCAGATCAACAGTTCGGCCGCATCACCAGCTAGGCTGGATGCCGTTTCCAGCACGCAGGGAGGATAGCGGCATGTATGCACATCAGATCATGACCCGTAGGGTGCTTTCGATAACGCCGGACAGCACCATCCTCGATGCCGCAAACATCATGCTCCAGCATCGCATCAGCGGGTTGCCGGTGGTCGACCGTGACGGCGCGCTCGTTGGTATCGTCACCGAACGCGATTTCCTTCGTCGTACCGAGATCGGCACCGAAAAGAAGCGCAACTGGCTGATGACCTTCGTCCTCGGGCCGGGACAATGGGCCGAAGACTACGTGCTCGAGCATGGACGCAAGGTCGCGGAGATCATGACGCGCGCGGTGGTCACCGTGGCCGAGGACGCGCCGCTGGCCGCCGTCGTCGACCTGATGGAGAAGAGCAACGTCAAGCGGCTGCCGGTGGTGCGCGACGGCAAGCTCGTCGGCATCATCACCCGAACCAATCTGCTGCGCACCGTGGCGAGCCTGGCGCACGACATGCCCGCGCCGACCACGAACGACGATCAGATCCGACGACGGATTCTCGACGAGATCGAACCACAGGCTTGGTGCCCGCTGGGACTGAGCGTCATGGTCCGCGATGGCATCGTTCATTTGAGCGGCGTGATCACCGAAAGCAGATTTCGCAAGGCAGCGATCGTCGCCGCCGAGAACGTTCAAGGCGTCGTTCAGGTACACGATCATTTGTGCTGGGGCGATGCCTTCTCCGGATTCTACTTGAAATCGCCGGAAGATCAGGAGCTGCAGAAAAGCCAAGCCAACTGAAGACGGTTTGCGGCGCGCGCCTTCCAATCGTCATCTCAAGTCACCCTGATCGCGCGGAACGGCTAGTTCATTCTGGCAAACAGGCGATCGATGGCGTCCGAGGGGATCGCCACGCCAAGGCTGCGCCCGGATTCGCTCTCGCCGGTGCCGGCGGCAACGATGCCGATCACTTCGCCGCGCAGATTGAACAGCGGGCCGCCTGAGCTGTCGCGATCCAGCAAGGCGTCGGTCTCGATGAGATCCTGGCACGGAATGCCCGGCCGCGAACGGTGCAGCGCGCTGACGATGCCGAAGCTGACGCTTCGACCGCGTTCCGAAGGACCGCCGATCGCAACGACAAAATCCCCCGGCTCTGCCTCGATCGATCGGCCGATGCGAGCCGCCGTCAGGCCGGCGGTCGAGATTCGCAGCATCGCCAGGTCGTACCGCTCGACGGCGACGACGAATTGCGCCTCGACCTGGCGTCCATCCGGCAATCGGACCGAGAGGGTTTTGGCGCCATCGACCAGATGGTTGTTCGTCACGATCAGCCCGGGCTCCGCCTTGATGATGACGCCCGAACCATAGACATGCCTCGTCATGTCAGGCTGCCGATCGGGAGGTGCGGGACTTGAGACCGCTGACGAGGAGACTGCCGCGGCCTCCATGCCGGCGTCGATGCCGACAACGCTCTGGATGATCTTCTCGACCATCGGTGCAAGCGTCTGCGCGCCGTGCACTTCGCCTGCCTGTGCCTGTCCGGACCCGAGCAAGAGCATCCAGGTCACGGCGAGGCCGAAGGTCGACAGGCGGCTGGCCCACGGCTTCGCGGTCTTGCGGCTGGCGCTTTTCGGGTTCATCGCGTGCCCGTCGATTGCAGATGGCTGACGACTATCGGCTTTGCGCCGGGACAGCCTTGATGGGGATCAATCCCGTACGCAAGCGGCCTGCACGCGCACGAGGCCACCGTTCATCCACGGCGGCAGATCGCTTCGCCGCGGGCGAGCAAGCCCCAGCAGGACGGCGATCCAGGGGCCTTCGCGGCAGCTACTTCTGCTGAATGCGGCTCAGATAGTCGATCACGGCGAGGATTCGCGTTCGCACCACGGCTTCCCGCAATCCTCGCGCAGGATCGAGCACGTCGTAAGCCGGATCGACCGTGTGCGGCAAGCTCTTAACGGGGTTGAAGCGCTCACCCCAGATCGGCATCTCCTGATTGCCGTGAGCGGGGAATCGTCTTTCGTCCGTCGATTGTTTCATAGACGGCGTTGGTCGGAAATACCCCGTTGTTGTTCCTGGCCAAGGCCGTCAGATCGGCGGGCGGCAGCTTCAGCTGGCCGCTGACGGGTCCCTTGCCCTTTCCGTCCGCGCCATGGCAGCTCGCACACGAGGCTTGAAATTCCGCCTTGCCGACATCGGCATCCTCGGCGTGAACGGCAGCGGCGAAGACGGCGGTCAGGCCGGCGATCATCAGGCATTTCAGGCCATGGGTCATCGCATCGCACCCCAGTTTCCGGAGAGATGCGTTTAGCAGTGTCGGGCGTGTTCTAGTTTGACCCAAATCAACGGGATTGCACGCCAACCGCCACTTGTCAGTCTGGGAAGACCGTCGAAAATCGAAAGCAAGCCAAAAATAGCCCCGATGGATTCACCTTCTTTGCTGTCCTCCAATCGCAGACAACTCGACTCGGTGTCCGCTTCCGTCCATTTCAAGCCGACCATCTCGCTACGTCGGCAGCCGGTCAGCGCGATTTGACGAACAATGTCTGCGGTCGTGCTGTATTTCTCCTGATTGGCAGCGTCGCGGAGCATCCGACCGAGTATTCGGTACTCAGCCTCCTGGCCTATCAACCGGACGCTTCCAGCGCACGCCGCAATCTGCGAACGATGATGCCGCGCGCGCGATCGTCGGCGGCCGCAGCGATGCGCTCGTTGATATCGAGGACCAGCTTCGACATATCGTTATGCCAATCAAGCGCGACCACGGCTTCGGGAGCTAGCCGTCGGCGGCGCGAAACATCGAGCGGCGTTGGAACGGCGGCGGATAATTCGTAAACGTCGTCCAGCAGCGGCTGAAACAACCGGGCCGCCGGAATGATCCGTTCGGAAATGCGTTCCGCCAGACCGTTGATGGCTGGCTCCTCGCCATGGACCAGAAACAGGCCCCGCTCGATCGGCCGGCGCGCGGCGATCCAACGCGCGAGCTCGGCGCCATTGGCATGTCCAGAATAATCGTCGATGCTTCGGATACTGGCCGCCACCCTGATTTCGTTGCCCCAAAGACGAACGGCTTTAGCGCCATCGACGAGAAAACGGCCGAGTGTTCCCCGGGCCTGAAAGCCAACCAGCAAGACGGTGGCGCGCGCGTTCCACAGCCAATTCTTCAGGTGGTGCCTGATACGTCCAGCGTCGCACATGCCGCTGGCGGCGATGATGATGTGAAAGCCGGTCAGTCTTGCAATTGCCTTGCTCTCCTCCACGGTTTCGGTGAACCGCAGCTGCGGCGAATTCAAAAGCCTGCGCACGTCGACGTCCTGGTCGAGGCTCGATGCGTGCTTGCAGAAGACCTCGGTGGCTCGGATCGCCAGCGGCGAGTCGAGAAAAATCGGCGCAACCGGCACCTCACTGCGCTCCATCAGGTCGACCAAATCGACGATCAGCTCCTGAGTGCGTTCCACCGCGAAAGCCGGAATTAGCAGCGGGCCCTTCCGGGCGGCCGCCTCGCGAACCTCCGCGGCGAGCCGCGCACGGCGGGCGTCGGGCGTGATGGGCGGCCGCTCGCGGTCGCCATAAGTCGATTCAGAGATGACGTAATCGAAACCCGCAGGCGCTTCCGGATCCGGCTGCAGCAATTTGGCGTCCGGGCCGACATCGCCCGAGGCAAGAATACGCAGCGGTTTTCGCGGTGCGTCGCCGTTGGCGCATTCGATCTCGATCGATGCCGAGCCGAGCAGATGCCCGGCGTTCCAGTAACGTGCGCAAACGCCGGGAAGCACATCGACCCATTCTTCGTACGCGACCGGCGTAAAGGACTGCATCGCGGAAACCGCGTCGGCGTGCGTGTAGATCGGCGAAACCTCCGCGCGCCCGCGCGACGCGTTGCGCCGATTGAGCGCGGCAACCTCGGACTCCTGGATGCTGCCGGCGTCCGGCAACATGTAGCTGCAGAGATCGATGGTGCCCCGCGTCGCCAGGATGCGGCCGGCAAAGCCGTTGCGCACGAGCTTTGGCAGCAAGCCGCTGTGGTCGATTGGGCATGCGTCAACAGCACCGCATCGATATCGGCAGGGCGAAATGGAAAAGCGCTGTAATTCAGCTCTTTCAGGGTTTTGTGGCCCTGAAATAATCCGCAGTCGACCAGGAAGCGTCCGGATCGAGTTTCGAAGAGATGGCAGGAGCCAGTCACCGTGCGGGCGGCGCCGCAAAATCGGATTGTCACGCTCATTGGGAAATCTCCGGAACTCCGGGGCGTATCATTTCGCCTTTCAAGGCGTCGACGAAGAGTTCGTCAAGGACGATAGCGTTGGTGGGATGCGGCACGCTGTGTGTCGAGCGGATCGAACGAATGCCCGACCGAAGCATCTCGCGGCCGAGTTCTTCGGAAAACAATGCATGGATGACGACGGCGTCGATCGCGGTTGCGCCGGCTGCCGCCAGCGCCCTGGCGCAGGCGATCATGGTGCCGCCCGACGATACGATATCGTCGACGACCAAGGCGGGACGGCCGGCAATGCGCGCAGGCTCAGGGAACCGGAGTTCGACGGAACGGTCGCCTCGACGGCTCTTGTGCGCGACAGTCGAGGACAGTCCAAGCCGACTGGCGAGATCGGCGACCCACGGCCGCGATTCTGCATCCGGGCCGATGACGATCGTCGCGGGATCAATCCCGATTTTTCCCAGTTCGTCTGCGATTGCCGGCATCGCCGACAGATTGTCGGCTTCGATACCCGGAAATACAGTTCTTATGTCTGCCGTCCGATGCAGATGCGCGTCGACGGTGATAACGCGATCCACGCACCTTGCGAGGAGCGAGCCGACTACCTTCTGGCTGATCGCCTCGCCTTCGTGGAACGCGGTGTCCTGGCGCATGTAGCAAAGATAGGGCGCGAGGAGGACGAGGCGCCTGGCGCCGCCGCGCCGCAGCGCTTCGGCTGCGAGCAGAAGCGCGATGAGTTTTTCGTCGGGTTGATCGAGCGAAGCATAGAGGATGGTCGTGGGTGCCGACGGTCCGACCGTCACCCGGATTTCAGCGTCGGGAAAGCTATGGATGG
Organism: Bradyrhizobium sp. USDA 3256; assembly: GCF_054058275.1. Classification (NCBI taxonomy): domain Bacteria; kingdom Pseudomonadati; phylum Pseudomonadota; class Alphaproteobacteria; order Hyphomicrobiales; family Nitrobacteraceae; genus Bradyrhizobium; species Bradyrhizobium sp. USDA 3256. The sequence continues at coordinate 198,532 of NZ_JBSSAE010000001.1, read as the reverse complement.
CAATCTCGCGGGATGCCAGACCCAGCCGCGCCGCAAGCCTGACCGCCTCGCGCGACGATGCCGGTAGGCTTTGGATGACGGCCGCGCTCACGGCGCTGTCCCGCTGGTCCGCGGATTGACGACGGTGTAGCCGGGATTGGCCTTTGCGGCGCCCACGGCAAGGTCGAGTTCGGACTGGTCGAAGGCGTAGATGCGATACAGCGGCTGGCCCTTTTCGACACGGTCGCCAATCTTCCTGAACAGCTTGATGCCGGCGCCCTTGTCGATCGGAGCGCCCGCCGTCCGCGCCAGGCGATTGAGCTGCAGGCAGTTGATGTCAGCCACCTCGCCGTCGTCGGCCGCGATGATGTCGAAAGTCAGTTTGCCGATGTCGGCGCGGCATTGGCTGGGTCCCTGTGCGTCGATAATCTCCTGCATCTTCTTGAGCGCTGCGCCGCTGTCGAGCAGTTCGCGGGCGCGCGCATAACCGCTGCCGCCGCGCATTTGCGGGTCATATTCTAGAAGATGCGCTGCAAGCCGCAACGATTTTTCGCGCAGGTCGGCGGGTGCGGTGCGGTCGTTGCTGAGGACGGCCATTACGTCCGCGGCCTCCAGAACCGGACCGATGCCGTTGCCGATCGGCTGGCGGCCGTCGGTCGTGGTCACTTCCACGGATATGCCGAAATGATCGCCGACGAACTCGAACAATTTGCGCAACCGCATCGCGTCCGCGGCGTTGGCAAGTTTCGCCGTCGGGCCGACCGGCAGGTCGATCAGAAGATGGGTCGAACCGGCCGCGAGCTTCTTCGACATGATCGAAGCCACCATCTGCTCGCGGGTGTCGAGGCTGAGCGGGCGTTCGACGGAAATCAGGATGTCATCGGCCGGCGACAGATTGACGTGTCCACCCCAGACCAGGCAGCCGTGGCAGCTCGCAACGATTTCCTTCATATCCTCGACGTTGACATCAACCCGGGCCAGCACTTCCATGGTATCGGCGGTGCCGGCCGGCGAGGTGATCGCCCGCGAAGACGTTTTGGGAATGGTCAGGCCGTGCGCCGCCACGATCGGCACAACAAGCATGGACGTGCGGTTGCCCGGAATTCCGCCGATGCAATGCTTGTCGACGACAATCGGGCTTGGCCATTTCAACTGCGTGCCGGCCCGCGCCATCGCCTCGACCAAGGCGAGCAGTTCGCCTGAGGTCATGAAGCTTGCCGAGCCGATCAGGAACGCCGCGATTTCCATATCGGAATAGCGGTAGTGCGTAACGTCGTTGATGATCGCGTCGATTTCGGCAGGCTGAAGCGTGCGGCCCTCGATCTTGTTGCGGACAGCATCGAGACTTTCCGGCGAAGCCGCGGGGCTCACCGTGACGAGGCTGCCCACCGGCTCGGCGAACCGCCGAAATGCCGGCTCGGACAGGCCCAGTTCTTCCGGCCCCACCAGCGCGTCTTCGTCGGTGATCAGAAGGGTTGCAAGCAGAACACGCGAATTACAGCGCAACTCGACCCGACTGAAGCCGCGAAAGACTTCGGGTTGCAGAGCGCTCGAATGACGAGAAATCACGACGACGTTTTCCCGGCCCGTGTCGAGACTGACCCGGCGGATCTTCAATTGTGGGCGGGAAGTGTTCGTGGTTTCGGCCATGGCTGGTCAACGCCAGATCGGGATTGGAAGTGCGAACGTTGCCGCGACGAGAGCCTCGGCTTCAACTACGGAGACAGGCGTCCGGTCCGGATACCTTGTGGGTGTCAGCAGGACATCCTGCAACGCCATTCAACTCTCTCCTTTAGGCAAAACCTAGCTTTCTCCCGCGCGTTCGTGTTTGATCCATCGCAAGTGGCGGTTGCAGCGCCACATGGCGAGATTCGCAGGTTCTTGACTTGGAGGCGCGCCTTCAGCTTGCAGCAATAGTGAGAAAGACAGGCCCGTTGGATTGGTCAAGTGAAGCCGCCTTATTCATTTCTACCCAAACAAATGCGCGAGCCAATAGGCCGCACCAGCGGCGAGCCCGCCGACAAGCAGCGTCTGCAGTGCTGACTTGATCTTATTGACACCGGTGAAATGTCCCTTGACCGCGCCGAAGCAGAGCAGCGCGAATCCGGTCGCCGCGACGGAAATGTGCAGTGCCGTCGTGATGCCGTGGGCCAGCATATAAGGGATCAGAGAAATTAACCCGCCGACGATGTAGGAGCCCCCAATCGTGGCGGCGCTGATCGGGGCGCGCTTTGGGTTGGGCCGCTCGAGGCCCAGTTCGAAGCGCATCATGAAGTCGACCCATCGTCGCCGGTCGGCTGCGATCCCGTTCACAACGTTTTGGAGAACGCTTCCCTCAAGACCGTATTCTCGGAAGATCATCTCGACTTCCCCGATCTCCTTCTCGCGCAAGTGATCGATTTCGTAGTTCTCCCGGCTTTCCTCGGCCGCGTAGTGCTCGGCATCGGTGCGTGCCGCGAGATAGCCGCCAAGGCCCATTGCGATGGCACCAGCGACGACTTCGGCGAGGCCGGCCGTAACGATGACGTCCGTGCTGACCACCGCTGCCGAAAGGCCAGCCGCCAATGCAAATGGCACGGTCAGACCGTCGGCCATGCCGATCACCACATCGCGCACCGATTCCGATGCCGTGAAATGCTTCTCGATGTGCGGCGTGGCAGGCATGATGGTCCCCGATCGGTTTAGAGTTTTTGCGAGCTCACAACGGTCGAGATCGCGTGAGAGGCAGCATCCGCAGCAGAGTCCGATCCCGGAAAACGTAATGGTGGGCCAGTGCCGCGGCTGCGTGAAGTCCGATTAGTGCCATCATGGCATTGGCGAGCAGCTCATGAACTTCCTTCACGTCATGCGCAAAGCCGCGATCCGTAGGCCACGGAGAGGCGAGCTCAAACAGGCCGAAAACTGGCAGTGCATGCCCACGGGCAAACTGCAACACGATTCCGGCTACCGGTATCCCAATCAGAGCCACGTAAATCAGACAGTGAACGGCCTTTCCCGCCCACTCGCCCCAGGCGCCAAGGGGCGACTCTTCCGGCGCGGGAGGCGGATCGCTCAAGCGCCAAAACAGCCGAGCGACCACGAAAGCGACGATGGCGAGGCCCATTGACATGTGGACAAATAGGCCGGTCTCGCGCGGCGTCCCGCGTGGCAATTCGTCGCCGAATTGTCCGGTGACCCACGCGCCCAAGACGAGCGCGACGACGATCCAATGCAGCGCCATCGCGATCGCGCCATAACTTTGCGATGAATTTCGAACGCGCATGTTGAAACCTCCATCCGAAGACTAGTGGCCAGCCGATCGTTTGCGGTTGACAGAGGTCAACGGCTAGCCGGCCGATCGACGCGCAACCGATAGCTCACGTAGGCCGTCGCCAGGCTGACCGGAACTGTCAGCGAATTGTCAGGATGGCGCGGATTAGGCTGCTGCGCTTTCGTGCCTGGCGCGGATATCGGGATCTGTACCGGGAGCGATGGTCACCCTTGCACCGCCTAGGTCCGAATGGGTGATCCGAAGTCGCCATCCATAAGCATCAAGGACATCCTGGACGATTGCCAAGCCTAGCCCAGTGCCCGAACCCTGTTCGTCCAGTCGTCCGCCTCTTTCGAGCACGCGCGCAATCTGTTCTTCGGGAATGCCTTCACCATCGTCCTCAACGACCACGGATATCGGCTCGACAATGGCCGTGACGCTGACCCGCGCCTTGGCATGACGCGCTGCGTTCTCAAGGAGATTGCCGAGCACCTCGGCAAGATCGGTGCGATCAAGCGGAATGCGCAAGCCTTCTGGAATTGAGCGCTCAAATCGAATTCTTTCGCCGTAGGGCGTCCGTGCCAACGTGGTCAGAAGCGAGCTTAGGAGAGGATAAAGCTCGGTCACTGCTGCTTCGGTGTTGCGCGCACCGCTGCGTAGCCGGGCGAGCGCCAGCTCCCGGTCGACATAGCGGCTCATGGAATCAGCAACCGCTTCGATATCTTGAGCCATTTTGCTGTCGCCGCGTTCGCGGAGGCGCGCCGCGTCCGCAATAAGCGCCGCGAGCGGCGTCTTGAATCCGTGTGCCAAGTCGGCCGCGCGGCCACGGGAACGCACAATCTCCCGCTCCTGGGCGTCGAGCAGCGCATTGACTTCCTTCACCAGCGGCTCCACTTCGCTCGGCACGGCAGTTGGAAGATGTCGGAGACGGCCGGCCCTGATATCGGAAATACCGCGTCGGAGCAGGGCAAGCGGACGAAGCCCAAGGCCGACTTGAATTGAGGTCGCGATCGCCAGCACGAGCGCGAGCAGCCCGAGCGCGGCGGACAGATCCTTGGCAAAGGCCTTTACCGCTACCGCTGCCCTCGACAAATCCGATGCGACGGCGGCCCGAACGCGCACGCGCCGATCGCCGGCCGTCATCAGCACGCTACGTTCTGCGACGAGCACCCGGGCATCGCCCGGCCCATCTACTTCGTGCTGATGCACTTCACTGGGGCCGAGCTCATCGGACGGTAGGCGGAGCGTCGTATCCCACAACGAACGCGAACGTAGCATCTGGTCGCGATCGTCCGTTACCTGCCAGTACAGGCCGGATAGCGGCTCCTCGAACCTGGGATCGGCAGGTCGCCGGGCAATGACGAGGCGCCCGTCAGAACCGATGTCGATCCCGGCAAGCATTTGCCCGAGATGGACGTCGAGATCAGCCGCCATGGTGCGCGACACATGACGCTGAAACAAGAGCACCAGGCCTGCGCCTGCCACCCCGAGCGCGACGAGGATGGCGATCATGCCACCGGCGACCAGACGAAGGCGTAGCGACGCCCATCTCATGGATGCGTCTCCGGCACCGAGTAACCGAACCCACGCCGCGTCTCGATAATTTCCTGTCCGAGCTTCTTGCGTACCCTGCGCACCAGGACCTCTAGCGTGTTTGAATCGTGCTCCTGCCCCGGACCATAGACGTTTTCGTCCAACTCGTGCTGTGGCACGACGCGCCCGCGATGCCGCAGCAGGTAGGCGATGAGGCGATATTCGAGCTGCGATAGCGCGACAGGTACCCCGCGCAGGCTGACCTTCATCTGACGTTCATCCAACGTCAGATCGCCCGCGCTCAGCACCGAAGAAGCATGACCGGAAGACCGCCGGACGATCGCCCGCAATCGTGCGAGCAGTTCCTCGGTACGGAATGGCTTTGGCAGATAGTCGTCGGCGCCGGCATCGATTCCGTCCACCCGCTCGGCCCAGCTTCCGCGTGCCGTCAGGATCAGGACCGGCATTTGGCGTTCGTTTGCCCGCCAGCGCTTGAGCACCGAAAGCCCATCCATCCCGGGCAGACCCAGGTCGAGAACGACGGCGCCGTAATCTTCCGTGTCGCCGCGAAACCAGGCCTCCTCGCCGTCGCCAACCGTCTCCACCACGTAGCCCGCGGCTTCCAGCGTGCGCGCCACGTCGGACGCAATCCGAGGATCGTCCTCGACCAGAAGCACGCGCATCTACTTCGCCTCGATCTCTTCGATATTGCCGCTATGCGCGTCGACATGCACTTCGAGGACGCGGCCGCGGGGATCGATCACTCGAAGCTCGTAGTGCCAGCGGCCCTCTTCGCGGTTAATTTCAATCCCCGTGATATCGCCGGGCACCTTCACCCGAACCGTTTCCAGGATTTTGGACAGCGGAAGAACCTCGCCAGCCTCCACGGCTCGGCGTACCGCTTCCCGACGCTCGGAATCGTCGTCGCGCGCAAACGATGGCGGCGCTGTCAGTGACGCAAATGCGGCGGTCAGGAGTGCCATCCGGACCACAGTCAATAGACGGTGCAAACGCATGCGTTTCCCAGCTGAATTCGACGCCATGTATGCCGGAATCGACCTGACATTTGGCTGACATGGATCAACAGGGCTCCGTCAGCGCCTTTGCGTCAAAGTCGCGGCCAGCGCGGCCGAATGATCGGCCGGCTTAAAGCAAAGGACGACCGACGATGCGCAAAGCACTGATCCTGACGACCGTGTTGGCCGGGATTGGCGGAGTGGTGGCCGTAGCCCAAGCGAGCCAGGACAGGGTGCCGGACAAGGATAACTCCCAGGTAACGACCCAGACGGAAAGCGTCCGCAAGGACGGCGAGCATCTGGGCGCGCCGCGGGACGAGCGCTCCCACGAAGCCCGCGAGCGACATCGTGAGGAACGCAGGGAAGCCCATGAGAAGGAGGAACACGAGGATCGGGACTAGTATTCCGGTGTACCAAGCCCGGAGTCGGCCTACCGGCTCCGGAGTCACGCAGGCAACATTACAGACAGAGAATAAGCGGGAGCCAAACCTCTCTGTTATCGCGAAGTTTTGCCGCCGCGGCGCTGCGCTCTCTTGCCCCCTGTTCCTTCGATCACATCATGCCCATTGGACCCCAGAACAACTGATCCGCAATTTTCTTCTGACCATCGCTCAGCGCGGCGTAGAGAGGCTTGAGCGTCTTGTCCATGGCACGCATCGCATCGAGTTGCGCACCCATTAACTGTTCATTTTGATCAAGCCGATCCGGCAAACTTACCTGAGAGTCACGTTTGCCCATCATGGTCGTGCATCGGGCAATCATGGTTTTCGCATTGTCACGCGCGGCGGCAGCGTAGGTGTTCCAGAGCGGCTCCTGTGCATCCGTCACCTTAAGCTCCGCTCTGATGTAAGCGAGGCGTCCCTCGATATGGCTGCCCATCGCATTGCACATTGCTTCCGCTGATCTGCCCCCTCCCATCATCCAGGGGCCCATAGCTGCATCGCCCATCATACTAGGCCCCATGAACCCGTAACCCATCATGCCTCGGGGGCCCCAGGTCCATCCGGGCGACGTGCCTTGCTGCGTGGGCTGGCCCTGGGCAACGGCTGTGCCGAAAATTGCCGCCGCGATGGCAAGCGCGACCACTGCACTCTTGCTTAGTTCTCTCACGACGCTCTCCTCCTCATAGGACGAGTGAACACGCGAATGATTGTCTTTAACCGCAACCGCCGCCTTGATTTGGGTCAAGAGCTAACGACGTGACCTCGCCGATCGTTCGGAATTCGGACATGGCGTTGGTCGGAATTTTTTCCGCTACGACGGAAAGACCAGACTAGCTTCACACCTGCTTGCGCAGGCGGGGCAGCATGCGTCGTAGAGTATTGTCGCCAAAAACGATATGATGCACGAGCGCGGCGGCCATATGAAATACGGCCAAAATCACGAGAACGTTGGCCAGAATCTCGTGCGCCTCCTTGACGCTGTGCGCAAACGCTTTGTCAGCGAGCCACGGCGATGGAATTTCTCCAAGCCCGAATAGCGGCAGCGAGTGGCCTTGTGCAAACTGCAGCGCGATGCCGAGCGCAGGTACCACCACCAAGAGGCCGTAGAGGACGTAATGCATCAACCGAGATGCCGGATCGGTCCACTCTATCAACCATCTGCCGAACTCGGTGGGCACGCTTCTCGGTGGCGGGTTTGCAATACGCCACGGTATCCGCACGACTGCGACCACCAGAATAGTCAATCCGATCCAGATATGCGTCAGTAATCCAGAGCCCTGTCCCGACTTCTCGGAAAGCTCTTCACCGAACATGCCCAGCGCCCAAGCAACGATAACGAGAAGAACCGTTACCCAGTGCAACGTCTTGGCGACCGGGCCGTAGTCATCGCTCGCGACGTTCTTCATGGCCTGACCTCACATAGCAAAGGTAGGTTGTCCCGAGCGCGCGAAGTTGATCTGAATCAACGGGAAGATCTCTTTTGTAGCCTGATGTGTCGCTTGCGGATTGCACGCCTCCCGAACCTAAGCGAGCATGGAAAAGACTAGACATTGTCGTTTCGCGTGAAGCAGTGGAGCGGACGAAACCGACCGGCGCCTCATTCGCGCACGCCGTTGTGGTGCTGTGCCTTGTAGGTGTGGCGGGCCTTGCTGTTTGGAAACTTTCGGACGTGCTGGTGCTTGCATTCGGGGCCGCTCTTCTGGCTCTGTTGTTGCGCGGCCTGGCCCACGAGCTAAGCCGCCGAACTCGAATGCCAGAGGCCTGGGCCGTCTTGCCGGTCGTGCTCACGCTCCTCGGATCTATTGTGGCAGTCGGCTGGCTGTTCGGCTCGCAAATCGCATCACAATTCAACCTGCTCGCGAAGGACTTGCCGCAAAGCCTCACACAACTCGCCCGTGAATTCGGATCGAGTTCATGGGGCACGTGGCTTCTCGGGCATGCGCAGGACATCAATCTTGGCAACGTCACTGCGCCAGTTGCGAGTTACGTTGCGGCACTGTTTAGTTCTGTAGTCCGGACTGTCGCCTACATCGCCGTTCTGCTGTTCGCAGCATTGTATTTCGCAGTGCAGCCCACTCGATATGTTCAGGGTCTGTTGCGGTTGGTACCGGCGCCACGGCGGGACGGCGCGAGGGAAATGCTCGAGCTGCTTGGAATTACTCTCAGGCGTTGGATCATTGGCCAGTCAATAACAATGGCAGTAGTGGGCACGCTGACTGCAATCGGCTTGGCGTTGCTCGGCGTCACCGCACCCATAGCATTGGGTTTGATTTCGGGCATATTTGCTTTCGTTCCCTATGTTGGCCCGATCCTAGCCTCAGTGTCCGGGATCCTTATGGCTTCGATGCAGGGGCCCGTGCTGGTGGGCTATGTCGTTGCCCTCTATGCCGGTATCCACTTCGTGGAGGGTAACATCATCACCCCGGTGGTTCAGGCGGAGGCGGTCGAACTTCCTCCGGTCCTTACTCTCTTTGCAACTTTGGTCTTTGGCCTTTTGTTAGGCCCGGTCGGCGTGTTGTTGGCAGCTCCGCTCGCCGTCGTCCTGCTCGTCGCGGTGAACGCGCTTTACATCGAGGGAATACTCGGCGAACGTCGTGTCTGGCCGTCCGCGTACGAGTCTCTCGCGAAACTAGAGTTCGATAAAGCCGCCGGCGCGCAGCAGTCCAGGCACCCGTGATTAGTAGGATCAGGCTGGATACCTCGCTCGCTCTTGCGGCATGAACGTTCGCTGACCTCCCGGAGACCACAATTTGGGTCCCCGGGCTCCTGTAGGGGCCAATATGGCTTTAGGCCGCATTGCGCTGCTCGTCGTCGCGTCCTCGAATAGCCAAAGCTGGCCACAAACAAGACCGGTCGGCACTCAATTCGGGCTTGATCCGGGCGATAAGCCCAACGGCGAACTGCGATAGATCAAATCGCCCGGCAACGCAGAAGCTAGGGTTACCTGCGACATTCCGCCGGAGGGTTCGATGGCTATTAGAGATATTCTGCTCACCCTGACCAGTTACCCGGATCCCACGCCCATTTCTGTGATCGACCGTGCCCTATCGTGCGCCTGCGCGCTTGACGCACATATCGCGGCGATCTCCTGCGAGGTTCACATCCAGGTCCCCGGGAGCTTTATTTCTTTTGGAACTGTCGAGGCGATAGCTGGCGGTGAGGCGCACCGGAGCCATGATAGCGCGAAAGACCTCCTTGCCGCCTTTGAGGCGGCTGCGCAAAAGGCCGGCCTGTCGCACGAGAGCATCCTTGAGAAGAGCCTGAGCCATCGCGTATCGGAGCGGCTGGTGGACTATGCGCGGCTGCGCGATCTCACGATCGTCTCGGTGCCCGATTCCTATAATCAATGGTATGCCGAAGCGATCATCTTCGGATCGGGACGGCCGACCCTGGTATTGCCGGAAGAGCCGCTTTCTCGTCCGTTTGAACTGAACACGGTCATCGTCGCGTGGGATTTCAGCCGCTCGTCAGCGCGGGCGGTTGCCGACGCCATTCCGATGCTGGAAAAGGCAAAGAGAGTGCGCGTTGTCACGGTGACAAACGAGAAGATCATCGACACCAAGCACTCGTCCGAGGAACTCGCCAAGAACCTGTCGCGACACGGGATCGATGTCACTCTTGACCGCGTGGATGCGGCGGGAAGGTCGATCGGCGATGTCCTCACGGGGGAGGCCGCCTCCCACAACGCGGACCTGCTTGTGATGGGAGCCTACGGGCACTCGCGCTTCCGTGAATTCATTCTTGGTGGCGCAACCAGGAGCATGTTGTCGAAGCCGCTGCTCCCCATTCTGTTTTCGCATTAATTGCGCGCTGGCGCGATCGCAATCCGGTTGGCGCCACGATACCGAACTGACCCAATATCGGCGCGAACATGTCGCCGTTTATGATTGGACGAACTGATGATCTCAAAGGATGCGGAGAATGTGATCGAAATCCGCGTCGATGAGATCGAGCAGCTCTTCCATACGCTTGATCCTTTTCCATTTCGTGAGAAGGACCTCGACCGGGAGGCCGAAGAATATATCGTCGGGTGGGCCAGAGAACTGCCGGCGGACCGGCCATTCAGGATCGTGGTTCATTTTCCGGATAACGAGGCGCAAACAGATCTAGCACGAGACCTCCCGGAGGCTCTCGGCAAGTACTTCGCTGGCCGTGCAGCCGTCATTCAGGGCGACCTCAATGAGCTGTTTCGAATTGGCCGTCGATCTCTCGCGATAGGCGTGGCAATCCTTATCGCGTGTCTGCTTGCATCAAACCTGGCGTCCGGACTCCTTGCTGATGCGCCGTTCAGAAGGATGGTGCAAGAAAGCTTCCTGATCTTGGGATGGGTAGCCAATTGGCGGCCCCTCGAAATCTTCCTTTACGATTGGTGGCCCATCACACGACGACGGGATCTTTACCGCAGGCTGTCGGCTGCAGCGGTTGAAAAGAAGCTGTTTCACCCCAGTGAGGCTCCGGCGCGCCGTGTAGCGCTCGAACAAGGCTCCGCAGATGGACCCAAATTCTGTAGCGACAAAAACTCGTGACAGCTCTGCCCGGCGCCTGACCGGCCTTGGCGAAAGCGAGGCACAAGCGCGGCTGGCCGCCGAAGGCCCAAACGAACTACCCCAGCCGGACCGCCGCACGCCGCTCCGTATTGTGCTGGAAGTGCTGCGCGAGCCCATGTTTGCGCTGCTGATCGGTGGCGGCGCCATCTATCTATTGCTGGGTGATGTCAAGGAGGCGCTGATCCTGCTTGCCTTCGCCCTGATGTCGATCGTGATCACGGTGGTTCAGGAGACGCGGACCGAGCACGTGCTTGAAGCACTACGCAACCTGGCGAGCCCGCGCGCTCTGGTCATTCGGGACGGCACGCGCAAGCGGATCTCCGGACGCGAAGTGGTAAGGGGTGATGTCATCCTGCTGGCTGAAGGCGACCGTGTGCCGGCCGACGCACTGCTACTCGAAGCGCTTGACTTCCAGGCCGACGAATCGTTGCTGACCGGGGAATCAGTCCCGGTCCGCAAGCTGGTGTCGCCAAACGCGGCGCGCACGACAATCGCTCCGGGCGGCGAGGATTCACCCTACGTCTACTCCGGCTCATTGGTGGTTCGCGGCACAGGCACCGCGGAGGTCGTCGCGACGGGCGCCAACAGCCAAATGGGCAAAATCGGTCAGTTGCTTCATCGCCTCGAGCCCGAGCCGCCCCGATTGCAGTCTCAGACCCGCAGTCTGGTACGGCTGGCAGCGATCGGCGGAGGTGGCGTCAGCGTGGTCGTCATGGTGCTCTACGGCCTGTTCCGCGGCGGATGGCTGGAAGCACTGCTGGCCGGAATTACCATCGGCATGTCGATGCTGCCGGAAGAGTTCCCGGTAGTGCTCACGGTCTTCATGGCTATGGGAGCCTGGCGAATCTCGCGCGCCCGGGTGCTGACGCGGCGTTCTAACGCCATCGAGGCCCTTGGATCGGCGACCGTGCTGTGCACGGACAAGACCGGCACGCTGACCGAAAATCGGATGTCGGTCGCTGAACTAAGGACGGCGGAAAGTGAATGGCGTCGCAGTGAAGGTGGTCCGATCGGGCCGCGCTTCCACGAAGTCGTAACCTATGGCGTTCTGGCCAGCGCGCCGGAGGCATTCGATCCGATGGAAAGGGCGCTCCGCGAACTCGCGGACACCCTACCCGGACAGGAAGGTTCTTCGTCGGGCGTGGGTGCAAAGCTCGTGAACACGTATGGCCTGAGGCCGGAGCTTCTCGCGGTCACGCAAGTCTGGATGCCGGAACACGGCGAGCCGTTGATCGTGGCCGCGAAGGGTGCTCCCGAGGCCATCGCACGGCTGTGCCGGTTCTCGAAGAACGAGACCGCCGATCTAGAGGCTTCAGTGGATGCCATGGCGGCGGAAGGGATGCGTGTTCTGGCTGTCGCGCAGGCTCGCCATATCGGAACAGACCTGCCCGAAGTTCCCGCCGAATTTGCCTTCAGGCTGCTCGGCCTCGTCGGCTTCGCCGATCCGCTGCGTGCAAGTGTTCCGGCCGCGGTGCGGCAGTGTCAATCGGCCGGCATCAGAGTCGTGATGATCACCGGCGATTATCCCGCGACCGCTGTAGCCATCGCGCGCCAGGCTGGCCTTGCAGCGAACGAGGCGGTGACCGGCGACACGATAGACAGGCATGACCCGGCAGCGCTGATCTCTCGCGCGCGGAGCTCGGTGGTGTTTGCACGGATCGTGCCCGAACAAAAGCTCCGCATCGTTGAGGCGCTGAAAGCCGACGGGCAAATCGTCGCCATGACCGGCGACGGCGTCAACGATGCGCCCTCGCTCAAAGCGGCGCATATCGGGATCGCCATGGGCGGCCGCGGCACGGACGTCGCCCGCGAAGCCGCTTCCATCGTGCTGCTGGATGACGATTTCGGGCCGATCGTGACCGCAATCCGGCTGGGCCGGCGTATCTATGACAACCTCCGCAAGGCGATGAGCTTTATCGTTGCGGTCCACGTCCCAATTGCCGGCCTCGCCTTGCTGCCGCTTCTTCTCGGATTGCCCATCATTTTCAGTCCCATCCACATCGCCTTCCTCGAATTGGTCATTGACCCTGTCTGCTCCCTGGTCTTCGAGGCCGAGAAAGAGGAAGAGGATGTTATGAGCCGGCCACCGCGCTCACCGGCCGAGCCGCTGCTGCCGCTTGCCTTGATTGGCTGGGGAGCCTTGCAGGGTGCTCTTGTCTTTGTGATGGCCGGCGCGATGTTTGTGTTTGCGCTCAGGAACGGCATGCCGGACGATGAGGTCCGAGCGCTCGCCTTCGTGGCGCTCGTACTCGGCATCTTCAGCCTGATTCTTGTCAATCGTTCTTTCAGTTCATCCCTCAAGCTCGCGTTGGTTCGCCCCAATGTGACGCTGCTCTCAATTCTGCTCGCGGTCTTCGCGATACTTGGCTCGTGCCTGACGGTTCCAGCCTTGCGCGAGCTGTTCCGGTTCGGTGTGCTGCATCTGGACGACCTTGCGGCGACGATGGGCGCGGCGCTACTCATCCTCGTCGCGCTGGAATTGCTGAAGCCTTTCTGGCGTGCGCGACTTGGAGCCTGAAAGAAGGCAAATCTGCGAAGCTAATTCATAGCTGCGTTCGGCTTGGTTGCCAGAATGATTGGTACCTTACCTCCGGCGGTACCCTGCCAGAGCGTCGCGGATGAAGGCCCACTCCATCCGAAGAGCAACGACAGCGAACGGCGAATGCTCATCGACTGGGGACGTCGATCACGCCAAATTCCGCCACGGGCAAAATCCAATAGACAATCCTGGATCCAGCGAAAGCAGTCTTCAGCCCTTCGAGCAACTGCGCCGCAGCTTGCGCTTGAAGAACTATCCGCACCATCAGCTCATCGGCATGGCCCTTGACCCGCTCGGCCGACGTTTGCAGCCGTACGTCGGGGCCGTGTCCAGCGACGTCGGAGGCCGTGAATCCGGATACGAGGTGGCGCTGTTCGCTCAGATAGTCGAACAGCTCATCGCGAAGCGATCGCGCGGCGATCAGCGTCAGGCAGACGAGTTCGACACTCATTTGGCCTCCTTCGCAGCGCCGCCAAACCGGCGATAGAGGATCGGCAGCAGGATAAGCGTCAAGGCCGTCGACGAGACGAGACCGCCGATTACTACGACGGCCAGAGGGCGCTGGATCTCCGATCCCGGGCCCGTGGCAAACAAGAGCGGGACGAGGCCGAGCGCCGTGATGCTGGCCGTCATCAAAACGGGTCGAAGCCTGCGTTTGGCACCGTCAACGACAATGCGCCCCTCGGGCACGCCGTGGGCGCGCAGCTGATTGAAATAGGAGACCAGCACGACGCCGTTGAGCACGGCGATGCCGAGCAGCGCGATGAACCCGACGGACGCCGGAACCGAAAGGTATTCGCCGGCGAGTACCAGCGCAAAGACCCCGCCAATGACGGCAAACGGGATGTTGACCAACACCAACAGAGCCTGGCGGATCGAGCCGAAGGTCGTGAACAGCAGCATAAAGATGAGCCCGATCGCAACCGGTACCACGATCGACAGGCGCGCGGCGGCGCGTTGCTGATTTTCGAATTGGCCGCCCCAGGTGAGCCGGTAACCCTGCGGCAGCGTCAATTCGGCCGACACCTTCTGCCGGGCCGCCTCGACGAAGCCGACCATATCGCGGCCGCGGACATTGGCCCGCACGACGCTCATGCGATATCCGTTCTCGCGGTTGACCACGACGGGACCATCGACCCGGTGAATACGGGCCACTTGGGAAAGCGCCACGTGCTGACCGGAGGTGAGCGTCAGCGGCAGGCTCGCCAGCAGCGTCGGCGCCTCCCGCGTTGTCTCGCTGCCGCGGATCAGGATCGGGGTGCGGCGTCCTTCCTCCAGCACCGTGCCGATCGTGCGACCCTCGATCTGGGTGCGCAGCGAATTGGAGATCGCGTCGACCGTCAGGCCGAGGCGTCCCGCCTCCATGCGGTTGACGGAAACGGTGTAATATTGTGCACCCTCGTTGAGGGTGGTGTAGACATCCTCGGCGCCATCGATGCTGGCCAGAATGCCCGACAGCTTGCTCGCAATCTCGTTGAGCTTGGTGATATCAGGCCCGAAGATCTTCACCGCGACATCGCCGCGCACACCACTAATCATCTCCTGCACACGCATGTCGATCGGCTGCGTGAAGCTGAGCGACAGCCCCGGGAAATTAGCCAGTACGCGGCGAAGTTGTTCGATCAATGCGGCTTTTTCGGTTGTCTTCCGCTCTTCTGCCGGTTTCAGGACCAGAAAAGTATCGGTCTGGTTCGGTCCCATCGGGTCCAGGCCGAGTTCGTCGGACCCGGTCCGGGCCACGATGCCTTTCACATCAGGGACCTTCGCGAGGATGGCGGACTGAAGCCTCGCATTGATCGCAATCATTTCGTCGAGATTGATGGATGGCAACGCTTCGACGCTGACGATAGTGTCGCCTTCATCCATTGTCGGCATGAATGTCTTGCCGAGTTGGGTGTAAGCGTAGCCCGCGGCCACGAGAGCTACGACTGCCGCGATGATAACCTTGCGCTCGTTCTTCAGGGCCCAATCCAAAGCGGCAGCATAGAGGCGCGATGCCAGCCGGATCAGCCACGGTTCACCGTGCGAGGCCGTCTTGAGGAGAAACGAGGTCGCCACAGGGATGACGGTGAGCGCCAGAAGCAGCGAGCCGCCCAGCGCAAATATGATTGCGAGTGCGACGGGGATGAACAACTTTCCTTCGAGCCCCTGCAGCGTCAGCAGCGGCACAAACACGATCATGATGATCAGAACGCCCGACGCCACCGGCTGCAGCACCTCAGAGACTGAGCGGAAAATGATGTGAACCAGCGGCGCGGCCTTGTCCGGCCGTTCCTTGCTGAGATTGCCCACGACGTTCTCGACGACCACGACCAAGGCGTCGATCAGCATGCCGATGGCGATCGCTAGGCCGCCCAGGCTCATCAGGTTTGCCGACATGCCGACGATGCGCATGACGATCAGCGCGATGACGATCGCAAGCGGCAGGCTCAGGGCGATCACTAGAGAGGCGCGCCAGTTGCCGAGGAATAGCAGCAACAACACAATCACCAGGACGGTCGCCTCGCCGAGCGCGCGGATGACCGTTCCGACGGCGCGATCGACCAGCCGACTGCGGTCGTAAAACACGTTGATGGTAACACCCTGCGGCAGCCATGGCTTGAGTTCGTCAAGGCGCGCGCGCACGTCGCTGACGAGTTGGCGAGCATTAGCGCCGCGCAGACCAAGGACAAGTCCTTCCACCGTCTCGCCGCGACCGTCGGTCGTGACGGCACCGTAGCGCGTTAACGATCCTTGCTGGACGCGAGCAACGTCCTTGACCCGGATTGGGATGCCGTCCTTGGTATCGATGACGATCTGCCGGATATCCTCGATCGTGCGGATGCTGCCCTCGATCCGCACCAGCGCGCTGTCTTCGCCCTGGTTGACCCGACCGGCTCCATCGTTGCGGCTGTTCGCGTCGATCGC
Organism: Bradyrhizobium sp. USDA 3256; assembly: GCF_054058275.1. Taxonomy (NCBI): domain Bacteria; kingdom Pseudomonadati; phylum Pseudomonadota; class Alphaproteobacteria; order Hyphomicrobiales; family Nitrobacteraceae; genus Bradyrhizobium; species Bradyrhizobium sp. USDA 3256. The sequence continues at coordinate 182,318 of NZ_JBSSAE010000001.1, read as the reverse complement.
ACGTCGGAACAGTTCATAAGAGATACCACGCGCCGCAAGCGCATCGCTGATCGGCACGATCTCGAATGCCCGGACGTAGCCGCCAAGCGCATTGACGTCGGCAACCCCGGGGACTGTTCGCAGCGCGGGACGGATCACCCAATCGAGCAGGCTACGGCGCTCTGCGAGCGACAGATCGGGACCGTCGATGGTGAACATGAACATTTCGCCGAGCGGGCTCGTGATCGGGGCCAGTCCGCCCGTCGCGCCATCTGGCAGGTCGCGCGCGATGTTGGACAGGCGTTCGGAGACCTGGTTGCGCGCCCAGTAGATGTCGGTGCCATCCTCAAAGTCCACGGTGATGTCCGCGAGCGCGTATTTCGTCGTGGAGCGAAGGATCTTCTTGTTTGGCAATCCAAGCAGTTCGAGCTCGATCGGAACAGTGATCCGCTGTTCGACCTCTTCAGGGGTGAGCCCCGGCGCCTTCATGATGACTTTGACCTGGACGGGCGAGACGTCGGGAAACGCGTCGATCGGCAGGCTCGGCAACATCACCAGCCCGGCGCCGATCAGTAGGAGCACCCCGAGCGCGACAAACAGCCGCTGGGAAAGCGCAAATGCAACTAGGCGCTCAAGCATGGCTAGCCGGCTCCGAGCTTGAGCAGGATTCCACGGAGCGCGGAGATGCCGCTAACGGCGACTTCGTCCTTCTCGGTGATCGCCCCCGAAACCACGACATGGTCCTGGTCTTCCTCAAGCAGTTTCACCGGGACCAGACGAAAGCCGCCTGTTGTCGCCACAAAGACCGAGGCCTCTTCGCCGCGTCGGATCAGCGCGCTATAGGGAAGCTCCCAAGCGTTTTCAGCCGACGAAGCAAAACCGATGCGCGCCTGGGCCGTCTGTCCGGGCCGCAGTTCGCCTGTGTTCGGTATCGCCGCCCGGACCAATATGGTTTGGGTCGCGGCATCAGCAGTCTCCGATATCAGCACGACCTGCCCCGGCGTTGCATAGCCTTCGACTTCGACCTTCGCGCCTGGCCGGATGGCACGGATGTTCGACGCAGGAATCGCGATCTCGACCCATAGCGGAGACAGCTGTGCGAGCTTGATGAGCGAAGCCGTTTGCTCAACCCGCTGGCCGGGAGAGGCCAGGATGTCCACGACGGTTGCCGGCCGCGGTGCGACCACCAAAAGGGTCGCGTTGATGGCAGCCTCGGTGGTCAGCTTCGAGATTGCGTCATCCGAAAGACCGTTGAGCCGAAGCATTTGCCGCCGTTCCGCAACGACGATACTTGCTTGGCGGGCCTCGTTTTGGCTGGCCTCCAGAGTACGTTGCGGTACAGCGTTGCTCTGGAAAAGCTGGGTGTTACGGGTGAGCTGCTGGTTGGTCAGAACTTCCTGGGCAACGGCCTGCAGGTAGTCGCGCTGCTGTGACACGAAGCTTGGGCTCTCCATGACGACGAGCGGTTGGCCGGCGTTGACCCGGTCGCCTCGCGCGACCGACAGACCCGTTACCATGCCGGCCACGGGACTGCTCACGACCCACAATTGCGGCGTGGGAATCACGATTTGGGCGGGATAGGGCAGCGTCTTGTCGGTCGGGCTGGCGATCGGACGAACGACGCGAACCCCCAGGCTCGTTGCCTGCTCTGGGCTGAGTTTCACCGCATCCTCGGCCATCGCGATGGACGGCAGCCCGATGAATGCAAATGCGAGTATGGTTCGAACTCGGCTCTGCCACGAGGTCAAACGCGGGCTCGCCTGGTAAGAATGTGTCATCGATCTCTTCCACATCGCAGCCGATCGAAATTCGATTCAATCCAGCTCACGGGGCCCCGATCCGGTTCTCGGTTGAACTTCTGGAGTACGCACCAGCGAGCGAACGGATACTCTCCTCCGGCTGACGAGAGGCTGTTGATCTATGTCAGTTAATTGTCAGATCGGACGTGTTAGGTTGTTTTGGACTTGATCCGAGTGATTGACCGGCGGTGCTTCGCAGAGGAGTGGCGCCGGGATGAGCGTTTCAAAAAGCTACGCTCGGAATAACCTTAACCGTCCCGTCAGCTTTTCGGGAGTTTGCCCTCGCTGCTGAGGCTGCATGATGGGCTTGACGCAGCATCCAGGCGGCCAAGCGGCGCTCCTCCTCGCTCGCCTCCCTCACCACGCGAAGCCTTTTCAGGAAGCGGGCCAGGGCCGCTTTTCGTGAATCGCAGTCCAACGCGTAGGCGGTTTGCTTGAATTCAATGCCGTCAAGGAGCCCTTGAATGTAACCCGAGATCGGGTCCGCAGGATGGCCGCGAGCCGCGCCGTCTCCCGGCTTACGGATACTTCCTTAGGTGAAGTCCCCAAATTTCGGCTGCCCGGCCGACGCTTTAGAAAGAGCTTCGCCAGCATGCAATTGGCTCGATCGCAAAGGGCCTGCAATGAATCACTCGATTTACACCGCGGACAAGGCCACGCACCTGAAGGTGGTTGTCTCCGTGCTGCTCACAAGCATCGCCATCATGGCGACCACACTGACCGCCCGCCTGGCCCATCCGGAAATAAATATGAATGCGACGGCCCGGACTGTCTACGAGACTCGTTCAGGCAATGCTGTTACCGCGATCGTGCAACGTGATCGGCACCCTATTTAGATCGGCTGCTGGAGGGTGGTGAGATGACAAGCGAGGCAATCAAAGCGCTGATGATATTGGCGCTGTATGGCGTGCTCGAAATCGCGCTTTTTTACTCGTCGATTGGCAGGCTTGCCCGGCGTCCGACCCGCTCCAACATCCGTTGAGCGGGCGACCCACGAGTTTGTCAGTCGAGCATCGGAAGACTAGCGCGTACACTCGCAAATGCGCGTCGTCCGCTTCGGGTTACGACCGCAAAACCCGCCGCTGTTGTTGCGCGGATCCCGCTGTTTGCGAGGTATGAATGAATCGCCGATCCCTGCTTATAGGGACGTTTGCCATCTGCGCAGCCCGCATGCCGATGGCTCCCGCCTCGCAGCCCTCGACCTACGAGGAAGCCATGCGACGTGTGTGGCGGCCACTTGACCCGGCGCGCGGCGCTCGCGAGCTCGTGCGCGCCGCGACGCTGGCAGCGAACCAGCCACAACACACAGCCGTGCCGGTTCATCCTTTCCGACAACGGAATCACCATCCGTCCCGATCTCGTCCGTCGTTGCCCCGTGGTCGATCCCGACGATCACCACCTCTTCGCTTCACTCGGCTGCGCAGCCGAGAACCTGGTGCAGGCCGCCCCAATACTCGGCCTGAATGCCAGCGTTGAAGTCGATACCACCGATCCGGGCTCGGTCTTCATCGCTCTCGACCGCACTGCGCCGTCGCACCATGCGTTGGCAGATGCGATCACGCAGCGCCAATGCACGCGCGTCAAGTATGATGGCCGAGCCCTAAACTCAGAGGACCTGCGCGCGGTCGCGACCGCCGGCTCGCTATGTGGCGTGGAGTGCCTCGTTGTGACTGAGCGATCGCGCATGGAGGCCATTCTCGAATACGTCATTCAGGGCAACACCGTGCAGATGCGCGACCCCGCGTTCATGGCAGAATTGATCTCCTGGATCCGCTTCAACGATTCCATGGCGATCGAGCGCTTGGATGGGCTTGCCGCACGTAGCTCTGGCAATCCGGCACTGCCCGCCTGGCTGGCGCGTCGCCTCCTGAAGTTCGTGTTCACCGAGAATGGAGAGAACGACAAGTACGCCGAGCATGTTCGCTCGTCGGCGGGCATTGCCGTGTTCGTCAGTCCGCGTAACGACAAGGCTGGCTGGGTTGCTGCCGGACGCGCCTACCAGCGCTTCGCACTGCAAGCGACGGCGCTCGGAATTCGGAATGCTCTTCTCAATCAACCGGTCGAGGTGTCTTTCCTGCGTCCGCAGATTGCAGCCCATCTGGGGCTTGGCGTCCGGCGCCCGGATCTGATTGTGCGATTTGGCCGTTGCGCATCACAGCCACCGTCGCTGCGTCGACCGGTTACCACCGTGATTGATGCCTCGTGAGCCCGAGCGAAACTTGCTTGCGTTCATACTGACTGCCTCATTTGTGCAGGCACTCTCGCTTATTGGTCCTACCGGCGGGAGCCGAATTGCATTCTGGCTCGTCAGTTCGGGAGTGGAGACGCCGGCCGTGATGCCATCACAGCCCCGCAGCGTGACCACGCCGGCCACGCGCGAGTTTGCCGATCGAAACACCGGAGGACCAGAGCGCGCCCTCAAGGCGAATTCCGACCGCTTGTCTCGAGGTCCCCAATCACGTGAGGCCGAGGTTGCGGACCAGCATATAGATCGCCACCGCGAATATGAGCGCTGCGAACACCGTGTTCAATGCACCTTTACGCGCGGCGAGCGAGTTGGCCGAGCGGGCGCCGAAGAGCCCGCCGAGAACTCCGCCTGAGACAAACAACGCGGCAAGATACCAATCCACGAGGCCGGACAGGGCGTAGTTGGCCGCCGTCGTCAGCCCAAAGGCGGTCACCGCCACAAGAGAAGAGCCGACCGCAAAGAGGATCGGCATATCGGTGGCAGCGATCAGCGCCGGCACGATCAGGAACCCGCCGCCGATCCCGAAGAAGCCGGACAAAGCGCCCGTGACGAGCCCCAAGGCGAGAACCTTCGGCAGATTTCCCCGGTTGAGCCGAACCGACGGCTCGCCCGCGCCTGAGCGCCCTTTCAGCATCAGTGCGCCCACGACCATCATGACAATGGCGAACAACGCCAGCAGCTTCTGGCCCTCGACGATCTTGCCGACGGTGGAGCCGAGGAAGGCGCCGGCCACGCCTGCGAATGCGAATACGGAGGCGCAGCGCCACTTCACGTTGCCGGCGCGTGCGTGGTTGACGAGGTTCGCGGCAGCGTTCGCCGCGACGGCGATCGCGCTGGTGCCGATCGCCACGTGCGGATCCGACACGCCAACCACATAGACGAGGAGCGGCACTGCCAAAATCGAGCCGCCACCTCCGACCAGCCCCAGCGAAAATCCGACCAACGAGCCGGAGGCGAGGCCGAACGCGCCTTGGGTCAACGACAGCATAGCTGGCAGCTCCTGGTTTCGTCCCCTCTTACGCGGCTCGAGCGGGCGAGCCGTAAACGCTGCGGTTCCAAGGCGCGCGCATGAGAATGCGGGCCATGCCGCAAAAGCCGGTGACACCGGCCGTGATCAGCCCGGCACCGACGAAGGAAGGCACCGCGAAGAACCACGGCGACACAAGAAGGCCAAGCAGCGTACCCGCGACAGCAAGACTGCCGGCGCCAATCTGCACCTGGCGCTGAAGCTCCAGCGGTTGACGCCGGTCTCTCACGACCGGCAGGCCGGCCCTATGCCACGCGTCGAGCCCGCCTTCGACGATAAAGGCTTCGCAGGCCTCACCGAGCTTCGTCGCGAGCCGGGCCGCGTTGGCCTGAGTGCGGGCGCCGCTTTTGCAGTGAAAAATGACCGGCTTGCCCTGGTGCACGGCGAGGTCGATCTCGTCCAGCTTCGACAGCGGCAGGTTTCGCGCGCCGGGGATCTTCTCGCGGGCGTGCTCATCGACTTCGCGGATGTCGACCAGGAGGCCGCCATTGTCGAGAAGGCGGCGCGCCTCGGCTGGCTTGATTGCGGGTAGTGGCATGATTAGCTCCTCTGCTTTCCTAAATTAGTTCTTCGCCTTGGTAGGCTTGCAAAACAGCCTGTGCAGCGTGGCAAAGAGTTGCTCGATGCGCGGATCGGCGATGCGGTACCAGAGCGTCTGGCTTTCGCGCCGAAAGGTGACGAGGCCCTCCCCGCGCATCCTTGCGAGGTGCTGCGACAGGGCCGATTGCGACAGACCCACGGCTTCGGCGAGTGCATTCACGTTGCTCTCGCCGCGTTCGACGAGTTGGCACAAGATCATCAGCCGACGCTCGTTGGCGAGCGCGCGCAGAATGCCGGCGACCTCGACCGCCTGCTTTTCGAAAGTCTCCAGATCGAAGGTTTGGGAGGCCATTGGCCATTCCTTACTTAAGCTATTACTTATTTAGCTACTACTAATATATCTGTCAAGACCAACCGAACCGGTGGCATCAGGAGGTTCAAGCCATGTCAGGACAACCCATCATCCGCGCGTTCTTCGACGAGCCGACCAACACGGCAAGCTATCTAGTCGCCGATCCGGCGAGCAAGAAGGCCGCCATCATCGACCCGGTATTTGACTACGACCACAACTCGGGCGAGGTGGACACGCACTCGGTAGAGACGATCTTGAAGGCCGCAGAAGCAGCTGGCTACGCAATCGAATGGGTGCTTGAGACGCATGCCCATGCCGACCACCTCTCTGGCGCCCCTTTCATCAAGGCGAAGACCGGCGCCCAAATCGGCATCGGCGAGCACATCAAGGACGTGCAGCGCATCTTCCGGCCGATATTCAACGCCACCGACCTGAAGACCGACGGCAGCGACTTCGACCGTCTCTTCCGGGACGGCGAGCGCTTCAAGATCGGCGAACTCGACGTCGAGGTGATCTACACACCCGGCCGCACGCTGGCCGACGTCTCTTACAAGATCGAGGATGCGGTGTTCGTCGGCGACACCCTGTTCATGCCGGACTACGGCACGGCGCGCGCCGACTTCCCCGGCGGCGACGCGCGCAAGCTCTACCGGTCGATACAGCGGCTCCTGGCGCTGCCACCCGAGACACGACTGTTCATGTGTCACGACTATAAGGCTCCCGATCGCGAGACCTACGCCTGGGAGACAACGGTCCGCGAGGAGCGCGAGAAGAACGTTCAGGTCAAGGAGGGCGTCACGGAGGATGAGTTCGTGGCCCTGCGCCAGGCGCGCGACGCCAAGCTCTCGGCGCCGCGATTGCTGCTACCGTCCATCCAGGTCAACATCCGCGCCGGCAAGTTCCCGCCGGCCGAAGCCAACGGAGTACGCTATCTCGCCATTCCCGTGACGCTGAAGGGAGGAGCGGAGACCTGCGTTTAAGCGCAGGCGTCTGCGACTCTCGCCGCGGACGTAATGGCTGTCCTCAGCAACGACCGCGCCGCACCCGCCGACCTTCGCGAAAAATCGCTGCGGCTTGCAGCGCATCTTCTGGAATATGACCCGGAAATACACGGCGGCAACGGTTGTGCGCGCGCCCGCGAACTGCTCGACAGTGGTGCCGCGCTCAAGAAGATGCAGGAGATCATCGACGCGCAGGGGCTCTGCCAATGCCGCGCCGACGTCGGCAAACTGACCTTCGATACCATCGCGGCCGACGACGGCGAGGTTGGATTTCGCTGACCTTGTCAAACAGCGTGGATTCATGACGCGAAGGCTCGTTCGCGCGACCGCTCGGCAGGCAGGCCAAGCATTCCGTCGCCTCGGAGAAGGACATGAGCTCGTTCGTGATCCGGGAGAGGTCTCCCGACTCGGCGAGAATCCTCAGCGCCCCGTGCATTGCCGCGCCGGCGCTCGCGAGCGTCACACCCGGGAAGGACACCCGCGCGACACCTAGGGCGCGGAGCTCGGCTCTGTGGCTTTCGAAGGGGATAGACTGACTTGAGACTGTTGTCCGCCGGTTTTCCCACGTCGATTGTATCTCAGGTGGCCCTCCTATCGGCACAAAGCTCGACCGGACAGGAGTCGATTGTCCGACGAGCAACGTCAATGCGAACGTCCGAGGGCGCTCGCGTACGAGAGCGCACGTTAGCGGCGGTTTGAATATTTCCGGACACCAAAGGCAACGAGGAAATTTTTTCGCGAATGCGCCAGCGACGGTGAGGCATCGCGCCTAGGGTAATCTGCTAACGTCGGCAGTAAATTCCGCAAGCGCTCGCCGCTGTTCACCAGCGCCTGAATCAACCAACGCGGCTTGATTGCAACCTAAGTGCCTGAATTTACTGGCGCTCCCTAGGGGAATCGAACTCTGTTTCAGCCTTGAGAGGGTAAAGTCGCTCCGCTTGATGATCATCGTGAGGAGCGTCCTGCGATGGAGACCTTACGGATGTCAGTCCCGGCTCGTCTGCATGAGCCAGCGTTACCACACCAGTTTCGCACCAGGAACGACCCAGCCGGAGCGCAACGAACGCGATCAGATTCAAACAAAAGTCAGCAAACTCAACGAAGCCAATCGCTATCCCGCCGCTCATAACGGCCTGGTTGCAGGTTTGATGCGGGCCGAACTAGCAACGAGATCAATTGCTAGCCGCACTCTGTTGGTGACGGTGCCGATCTGTCGCCCCAACATCTGCCACGTGCCAAAGAGCTGATGTAGCCCTGCCTAGCAGCACGCACTTCGGCGGTGAAGGCCTTCCGAACTCTATCCCTTTTTCTCGCCGCGGCATCCAATTACACGACGAGCTCATAGCGGCCATTCCGCTTAGGAACTGCCCAAGCATGATGCTCCTGGATGATCACCAACGCCGACATTTTGTGGAGTGGCGCCAGCGCAGGTGCGTGCACCTCGTTGAGTTGCGCGATCGCCTGGAGGTTCGATCGTGCGTGATGCGCCTCGCAAATTGTCCTTGCAGGCGAATCCAGACAAGGCGATCTTACGCCTTGCGCGCGTACTTGCTCGTCTGGCCGCGAGGGAAGATCATGAAAGAGAGCTCGCCGATCGAAGAGAAAAGGAAGAGAGCGACGATCTATGCTCGATTCTCAACCGATCTTCAGAACGAGCGCTCGATTGAAGATCAGCTTTCACTTTGTCAAGCCTATGCAGAGCGCGAAGGCTTAACCGTTATCAGCACCCATGAAGATCGGGCTCGTTCAGGCGGCTCGGTCATGGGACGCGAAGGCCTTCTGCGGATGTTATACCAAGCGCGGGAGAGATCCTTTGACGTGGTGATCGTCGAAGCGCTCGATCGCCTCTCTCGCGATATGGAAGATCTAGCAGGTATCCATAAGCGACTATCTTTTCTCGGCATCGAGATCCGGGCAGTCCACGAAGGCGTTGTGAACACCGTGCTGGTCGGTCTTCGCGGCCTGGTCGGACAACTCTATCGCGAGGACAACGCGCACAAGGTGCGGCGCGGCCAAGCAGGTCGGGTCAAGCAGGGTTTGGCGGGAGGTGGCCTAACATACGGATACGCTGCGGTCGCTGGAAAGAGCGGCGAACGAGTCATCGTTGAGGTCGAGGCACAAGTGATCCGGCGCATCTTCCAGGAATACGTGGACGGTCGGACGCCTCGCGAAATTGCGCACGATCTCAACAAGGAGAGGGTATCCCCTCCGCGGGGGCGGGCATGGAATGCCTCAACTATCAATGGCAATCTCGAAAGAGGCGCCGGCATTCTTCAGAACGAGCTTTATGTAGGGCGCCTCGTCTGGAACAAAGTCAGGATGGTGAAAGATCCCGACTCGGGAAAGCGCCTGTCACGACCAAATCCTAAGAGTGACTGGCAGGTGGCTGAAGTGCCGCATCTTGCAATTATCAATCCAGAGCTATTCAGAGCTGCTCAGCACCGCAAAGGGGAGCGCGGTCACACCCACCCCAGCCATCAACGCCGGCCTCGTCGGATGCTATCTGGCCTGCTCCGTTGCGGCTCGTGCGGCTCGGGCATGGCAACCAATGGGCGGGACAAGTCAGGGCGCGTTCGCATTCGCTGCTCGGCGGCGACGGAGAGCGGCACGTGTCCGGACGCCAAGACTTTTTATTTAGACACTGTCGAGAGCGCGGTCCTCAACGGTCTAAAGGCCGAATTGCGCGCGCCGAAGGTTATCTCAGAATACGTACGCACGTATCTTGAGGAGAGGAAGCGCCTCGCTGCCACCTCACAGGCAAAACGGCAGCGCCTTGAGCAGCAGCTTGGGCAAATAAGCCGGGAAATCGAACGACTGGTGGATGCGATTGCGAAAGGACATGGCGATCCATCCGTTCTCGGACCGCGATCGACTGCCTTAGATGCCGAACGAAAGCGGATATCTGAGGAGTTGCAGAGTGAACCACCCGCCCTGAAGGAAGTCGCGCTGCATCCGGCCATCCTCAAACGATATGAGGAGCAACTCGGTCGGCTTGAAGAAGCACTGGGCAAAGGTGTCCGTGCGGGCGACGGAGAGGCCGCAGAAGCCATCAGAGACCTGGTCGAGACAGTCACTGTGTTCCGCGACCCAGGCCGCCCAGGTGGTGTAGCCGTGGAGATAGTAGGCCGGCTAACCGCCCTGCTCGGGGAAAAGGCCTATCCAAACCAAGTCAAAGGGGTGTGGGGAAAGGTGGTAGCGGGGGGGACTCGAACCCCCGACCCCAGGATTATGATTCCGGTGCTCCGAGCGACCGCCGCGGGCTGGTCTTAATCTCCGCGCATTTCAGCGGTCACGCGCTTGCATTCTGACGCGTTCGCCGCTCTGGGTTAGACGGATCTCCTTATCTCCTTCCGATTGATGACGATCTCGATTGGGTTCCTTGACCGTCGCCCGCACAAACGAATGCCCGCTCACCAGATGCTGGGCGATGCGCTCCTTGGCGAAGGCCATAATGCTCCGGCGAGCATTCTCATCGTTCGGTAGAGCGCGTTCGACAAGCTTGTTGATGACGACAATCTGCGATTGGGCCGCGAGCAGGTCGGAATCATGCGCGGCCGCCGGTCGGTCTGCACGGCGTTCCTTCACCGTCACACTCCACATGTCGCGCCACATCTGGCGCCGTTCAATGCCAGCGGTTCCTGTGGCGGCGTCTATGGACTTGATCGCCCTGATGACGGGTTCGACGCCATCCCTTCGCAGAGAGATGCGGTCGCCAGGCTTGGCGCCACTATCTGCGACGTCCGTTACAATGCCGACGCCCCACAGCTGATGTCGCCGGCCATCATCCAACTTGATGGCTACATAAGTTGACGGCTCCGCGTCGGCGCGGTTGCGATAAGAGCCAAAACCGACCTCCATCAGACGTCCGGAAACGCCCTTGTCGTAGTCGAGCCTCTCCGCCTGCACTGACCTGTCGGAGGCCGAGCGAGCCTTGGTATCGGTGGTCCGGGCGTTGGCTCGATCCAATGCGACTCGTCGGTCAGCGAGCGCTTGGCGTTCAAGCTCGTTTGGCTGATAGCCCTGTACCTCTATTCCGCGCGCGCTTGCCTCGAGCCAGGCTTCGCGCTGGAACTCGACGGAACCACGGACGTGCAGTGCCTCCCACTGGCGATGCTGTGCCACGCTGACCATGTCCCGGACCACGTTGGCGGCAGCTATGCGGGTGACCAGGCGATCGTCAGTGGTCTTGAACGCGAGGTACTCTTTCCGCTCATCGGCATAAAGCCGCGCTTCGCGGTCGGATCCATCCTTTTCAGAGCTAACGGCCACCACGTAATATTTCCGACGGATACGGTCCGGAAATGCACTATCGGTGACTTCCGCGGATGAAGGCTGGTTGGAGGCTGGTGCCCTGGACTCGTCTTTCCCCTCTTCTCGGGCGGACGCGGACCGCGCGCGACGTTGCCGCTCGAGGCTGAATTCCTCGCTCGCGTCATGCCTGTCGTTCATGCTGCTCACCCTTCTGCTTGCGGTCGGTCCGCGGCGGCGTCGGAATGACCTGAGCGTCGATGTATTTCAGGGTCCAGGCTTTCAGGTCTTCTTCGGACAAGCCTTCGAGATCCACATCGACCCCGCCAAAGTCAAAACTGACATCGTCAGGAATCGTCGAGGGATCCGCCACCTCCTCGTCCGTCATCCGTCGCGATCGAAATATTGCGCGAAGCTCGGCGACTTCGCAGCGAAGCTCCTTGATTTCGGCGTCCAGCAACGCGTTCGAAAGTCCCTTCGGCATGGCCTGAACCGGCGTCGGCAACAGGCGTCGTAGAAAGGCCTTATCTTCGTAGTAGATGAGCTTATCGGCGATCAACGGTGGGATCGCGGTGCCGAGGATGAATGCCTTGGACTTGGGCAGAAGCTTGAGTTCCTGAGGCAGCATGAGAGCTCGCCGATGTTCTGACACCGTTTGACTCGTTGATCGTGCCGAAAAGCCCTTTGGCCCACTGTGGCTGCGCGCCTTCACCGTGTCATAGCCAATTCGTTCTGAAAGCTCATTGGCAACGTCTTGCTCCTTCGGAGCAAAGACGACCTCCACGGCATGGTTCGTCATGAAGTTGCGGGCGACGTCAGCGCCGTAGATCGCGCGAAGTTGCGCCGGACTTTGGACGACTGTCAGAAGCCGGATTCCGTATCCTGCAACGAACGCGACAGACTTCGCCAGAACGTTGACATTACCGAGCGCCGGGAATTCGTCGAGCAAGAGGAGGACCTTGCGATTAAGCTTCGGATTATGTTCCGGCAGCTCGCGGGTATTGAGATCAACGACCTGCTGAAAGAACAGGTTCAGCAAAGGTGCCATACGCTCGAGATTGTCCGGCGAGACGCCGAGATAAATCGACATCGGTTGTTGTCTTAGCTTCGTCAGGTCGAAGTCGTTGGCCGACGTCGCGGCCTCGATACGAGGGTTCAGCCACAGGCCAAGTCTGGCCGTCACAGTCTTCCGCACCGAATTCATGGTGTTTTCGGAAGCCGCAAGGAAGTCGTTCAATGCGGTGATGCAAGAGCGTGACAAGGGAGAGCTGCTCGATCGTCGCGCAGCAATGATCTTCTCAAAATGCGATTTGAGGTCAGGCACGGCGGAGAGCTGGTGCAGAATCTCGCCGATGGTCAGAGGTAGTCCGGGGGTTTCAGCGATATAGCCTCCGATCGCCACAAACGCCGTCCGCGCGGCTTCAAACCAGAACGGATCGCCACGGCTCTCGGCCGGAAACAGCATGACGGCGATGCGCTGCAGGTCATCATAGAGGTCGGCGGGATCACTCCGTACGTAACCAAGGGGATTGTACCGTGCCGTCCGACCGCTTCCTTCGAGCGGATCGAACAGGTGGACGGCCTGCCCGTGGGCAGCGCGAAAACCCGCCGATCTTTGCCAGTTCTCCTTCTTGACATCGAGTACGACCACCGAATCCGCCCAATTCAGCAGGTTCGGAATGACATAGCCGACGCCTTTGCCTGCCCGGGTGGGTGCATAGACCAGCACGTGTTCCGATCCACCGAAGCAAAGCATCGCACCGTCCTTGCGGCCAAGCAGAATGCCTTCCTCAGACCTAAGACCTGCAGCCTTGATCTCGCGCTCGGACGCAAAACGCGCTTTGCCATGCAGCGGTGGTGGACGCTGCCGGAGGAAGAGACCGAGCAGGCCGAAGACGGTCATCGTGCCGGCCAGAGTGGAGAGGGTCAGCCAGCGATCAAACCGAGGGTCAGCGCCATAACGGGGCCAGCCGCTGGCGATCTCGAACCAGTGAAATCCGCCGTCGTGAGCCCTGAGCCCGAGCAGCAGAACGTTCGAGGCCACCAGCAGAAAGAGCGCGCCGGCGCAAAGTGCGAGCGCTGTGCCACGCGCGGCTTTAGCGGGCGTGATCGCGTTTGCGGATGGGATCATAATAGATCTCAGAGATGCGATAGCGGCCGTCACGCTTTTGCATTTGGACGACGACATCGACCAGGTGCAGCAGCAGCGAGCGGATATCATCACGTTGGAGGTCTCGCCCTTCCGCACTCTCCTTCACCAAAAGGGTCAACTGTTCGAAGGCAAGCCGCGCGCTATCCGCATGAACAGTGGTGATCGATCCCGGATGCCCCGAATTGACGTTCCGGAGATAGAAAAAGGCCGTGCCGTCCCGCAGCTCCTGCAACAGGATCCGGTCAGGCCTCATGCGTAGGGTCGATTCCAGAAGCTCGCGCGGCCCGATCTTGGCAACACCCTGCCCGTCTTTGGCATAGAGCAGTCGGACGGAATTCTCGTGCGGGATAGGCCAGCGTACTGCGGTTGCAACGGCGACAGGTGTTTCGGCTGTTGCGGGGGCTGCGGCAATGCGGTGCGACGCCGCCTGCCCTCGGTCCACCAGCCGCGTAACCGCCGGGAGCACCACTGGTTCGAGAACCGCCGGCCCGAGCGCTCGCTGATTGCTTATCTTGATGACGCGACCAGCCGGATCCTGCACGCCGCGTTCGTGCCGTCGGCATCAGCACTGGATTATCTACGTGAGACCCGAACGTATGTGGAGCGCCACGGCCGGCCGATCGGTGGCAGGACGCGAATCTTGCGATACCTGATCTCAAGAACGGCCTGGTCGGGATCGCCGTTGCTGTCTCTGACTTCGATGCGATGGAGCCCTTTGACGGCGACCTCGTCCATTTCGTCGGCAATCGTGTGATCCCCGTCTCCAGCCAAGCGGTCGACGCAGATCCTGATCAGGAAATGAGTTCCGATCTCCTGTGCTGCGCAGAAAAGCTCGTAGATGTCACTCTCGCGAGCTATGACGGATTTTGGGTGACGCGGTCCGATCAGGCGGCGCGGACTTCAGCGGTCGGAACGACTTCGATTCCGTCCGCAAACTTTACCCCGGATATCACCTTCGGCAACTGATTTGTGCCCTTCAACCGTCGCAAGGTTTTAGATGCGGCGCCGACCAGCTTGAAGACCATCAACTTTGCTGTGTGTGGCGATAACGCTCCCTTCGTTCGCACAGTCCGGTGCCTGACCGTGGCAAAGACGCTCTCGATTGGATTCGACGTGCGCAGATGCGACCAGTGCTCGGCAGGGAAATCATAAAACGCCAACATAGCCGAGCGATCCTTGATCAGGCATTCAACGGCCGGCTTGTATTTGACGCCGTACTTCTCGACAAAGATATCAATCGCTGTTTCAGCGGCCGCCCGGTTCGGCGCCAGGTAGATGTCACGCAGATCACTCTTTATTGCCGGCTGCACGGACTTGGCGACCTTGTCGAGCACGTTGTTCACCTTGTGCAGCCAACATCGCTGATGTTGCGTGCCGGGGAAGATTTCATCGAGCGCCCGCCAGAAGCCGAGAGCGCCGTCGCCGACAGCAAGCTGAGGCCCGATCTGCAAGCCGCGCTTGCGCAGATCGATCAGCAATTCTCGCCAACTTTGTGCGCTCTCGCGTACCCCGACCTGGAAGCCGATCAATTCCTTCTTTCCTTCAGGCGTGGCGCCTATCAACACCAGGATGCATTCGGCATGGTCCTCCATGCGAGCCTGCAGATAGACGCCATCCGCCCAGATATAAACGTACCGCCGCGCCGACAAGTCGCGCTTTTGCCAACGTTCGTATTCGGCCTGCCAGTCCTTCTTCAGGCCAGCGATGACCGGCGGCGACAAGTTCGGCGCGTCCTTGCCGAGCAAGGCCGAAAGCGCCTCCTGGAAGTCGCTGGTCGAGATTCCCCGCAAATAGAGCACGGGGATCAACGCGTCCAAGCTCTTCGTCCGGCGGGCCCAGAGCGGCAGGATCGTCGAATGAAACCGGATCCTGTCGCCTGGCCCGCTTGCTCCACGGTCGCGGGCCTTCGGACGGGCGATCACGACAGGGCCGATGCCGGTGGCAATTTCGCGCGCCGGCCCATATCCATGCCGCACCACGCGCGCCCGACCATCCGGCAGCGCCAGATGCTTCGTCGTTTCCAGGAATGTAGTGAACTCAATCTCGACAGCGCGGGCGATCAGTTCGCGAGCTCCGGCACGCAGAATATCCGTCAGTGGATCAGCAATCTGATCGGGCTGACGCAGAGGAAAAACATTGGTAGTCTCGGTCACGGCGTATCGCTCCTTTGGAGGTTGCTGGCAGGCTTCATCACCCGCCTCGATACGCCGCCTTTCTCAACCCGTCATCACCCAGTTTCCGTCATAGCTCCCGCTCCCATGTGTGAAGTCGACTGAGAAAGCTCTTGCGCCCGCGGCGCCGTTCCATACATGTCGCGCTATAGCAGGCTCAGCGAGGCGCGTTGTTCGTCTGCCGCATGCCATTGTGGTGCTGCTGGCGGTATTAGCAGCGATCACGTTTCTTATTGAGGGAGCCATCCTCGATTGGAGCGCCTTGCTGCTGGTGGACCGTCGCCTGGTACCGAAAGCGCAGGGTGAAATCGGCTTCATGCTGTTCTCCATTGGCATGAGCGTCGGGCGCCTGGTGGGCGATTCCGGTGGTGCCGCGCGTGGGAGACCGCGCGACACTGGTGGTCGGCACTCTGATGGCCGTCGCGGGTTTCGCGCTTCTGCTGGCGGCCGCAGGTGCCCCCTTCGCGCTGGCAAGTTTCCTGCTCATTGGTCTTGGTGCATCGAACTTGGTTCCCATTCTCTTCCGGAGGGCCGGCACTCAGAAGTAATGCCTGCAGGTCTTGCGGTTGCCGCGATCACCACGGTTGGCCATGCGGGACTCCTCGTTGAACCCGGGTTCGCCGGTTTCCTCGCCAACTTCGCAGTATTGCCGAGCGGATTTGCGATGTTGGCCGCACTCATGTGTCTGGTAGCCCTGTCGGCGCGCAGCGCCACCATCGAGGCGCGGTGACATCAACGCGGCGGTGCGACGCGCGCAGCTCGGCCAAGCGCTCAATCTGCTGGCGATGAAGGACCCACCGACGCATACGCGTCTGCGCCGGCTGATCTGCTGATCTCGTGCGATTTCAACATGCGCCAGATCGACAACCTGCGGCCGAGCATCGCGCGCAGCGTCGCGGAGCGCCTTGCCTCGGCGGTTTGATAGAGCGCCTTGTCTGATCCCCAACCCCTTGAGCGGGTGCGATAGAGGACCTCCTTGGTGCCCATCTTGAGGAAGACGTTCGGATGAGCGCTCACCGTGCGACGCTCATCGCTGCAGCGAACGTGGACCTGCAAGGAGATCGAGCTGAAGGCCTCCTGCGCGGGCCTGTCCATCAGCCCACATTTTGCCAAGGGCTGGACCGATAGCGAGTTTGAGTTGGCGAAGGGCCGCTATGCCTCGCGACCCTCGCCAAACATCTTGCCGAGATTAACCGCCACGCTAATCCGGAGTACTATTAAGTCTGGTAGTTGAGCCTGCTTGGGCCCCTACCGACGATCCCGCCCGCCTGAAAGCGATGACCATCCAACGTTGGTAGGTGCCCGCAGGCGTTCTCGGCGATACTCTGTACGTTATCGCGCCTGGCGCTTCGTCTTCGCAATGCAAAGCTACGTCATCATGCCGTGCCGGAGGATATCGACTACCGCGCCCCCGTGGGCAAGACCGCCGCTTGTTCGACATGCTGCTCACGGGGGAGTGGATCAAGAACCATGAGAATTGCGCCATTGTCGGGCCAACCGGCCTCGGGAAAAGCTGGCTTGGCTGTGCGCTCCGGCACAAGGCCTGCCGGGACAACCAATCTGTACTTTACATCCGACTGCCGCGATGATCGAAGAGCTGGACCTTGCCCGAGGCGATGGCCGACGCGTTGCGGATGAAGAGCATCGCCGCCGTGGACGCCTCGTCACCGACATGACACCGTCCCCGCGATTAACAGAGCGGACTACTATTCGGCGGAGGAGAGGCGCAGGCCACTGCTGGCTCAGTGCAGTAGAGGCAGATCCAAAGGCCTCGGAGACGGCGAACGTTGCCTGGCGACATGGCGCGTGCGGAGACACCTTGTCGGCCATCGTCGCAGCAATCTGGCGTAGCCGCGATACAGCGGGCGCGACATTACCGATCCGGGTTGTCAATCAATAAGGATTAAAATGCCAGCGCTCCCAGATTTCACGGCGTGACCGGTCAGGATCCGCAACCGCCTCAGAATCTGCTGACCACACCATCACGACGCGTTTGTTTGTGTCGTAGGAAGGCCATTCCGGCACGCCAGCGCCATTAGGGTCTCCCTTCTTTGCGAAATTCGTCCACGCGGTCAACATCTGATTAGCCAGCCGAGAGATTTCCGGGCCCGGGGCCTTCGACAGGGCAAGACCACCTGGAATTTGGCTGAAATCACCGGTGCCGAACATGAATGGAAGTTCAATTGAATGAAACGCCCCCAGCGCGGGCAGCGCAGGATCGAGATACTTTGGTGGCACATGCCAAGTGAAGCGATAGAGCCACACCTTGCCGCCCGAGGCCGATTGGCGCTCGGCTAGGTGTGTTGCCGGCTGCGTCATTATCACGTCATCAACCAGCGCCGCTTCGATTGTTCTTTGATCCGTCGTCCCGAGAACCTTCTCATATGTACTCAGGAGCTTGCGTTTCACTTTCTCCCGTTTCGCCTCTGAGGTGTTCCCTATGGAGGGTAACATAGAGAAGACATCGATCTTTGCGCCGAGATCGGTGTCTTCCACGTACGGATTGCGGAACTTGCTGTCATACATTGCCCAGTAGTTCATTTCGTTTGCATTCGTGCCAAGCATGATCCCAACATGCCTTGACGTTCCGGAGGCGAATGCTTCGGCAGGATCGAGGGCGACCCAAGAACCATCTGCGACGGGAGCGAAGAAACCATCCGGCTCACCAGTGGCCTGGGCCTGCAGCAATAGATCTCGAACGGGCGCCGTTTTGATCTGAGCCATGGTTTTCAAGGATCCAACGTCCATGACTTTTTTCACTGTCGCTTCCGCCGATCTCCTGGTGCGAATTAGATTGTAGGCCCCGCTTTGTAGGATCGCCCGCTGAAATGGTTTTTTGAGCGAGGGAGACACGAGGTGTGCGGCGATTGAGATCGAACCGGCCGATTCACCGAATACTGTGACATTATCAGAGTCCCCGCCGAGCGCCGTCGCGTTACGTCGAACCCACTCAAGCGCTGCGATCTGATCGCGCAGGCCGTTGTTGCCGCTACCGGAATAGGAGGGGTCGAGCGCACCTAGCTCCGCAAATCCCAGCAAGCCGATACGGTAGTTGATCGTGACGACGACCACATCCTTTCGCGCAACTGCTGCCCCATTATAAACGTCGGACGCGCCACCGGCAATGAAGCCTCCGCCGGGAAGATAGATCATGATTGGCAAATTCCTGACCTGCTTCGCAGGCTTCCAGACATTAAGGTAAAGACAATCTTCATCCTCGAACAAACGAGTTGTGACTCCGCCTACGACAACCTCATGCGCCATGGCCGCTTTGGGATAACTTTCGAGCGGATCCTCGATTTGTGGACATATTGTCCGATAGTTCGCTGCCGGAAGAATTCCTTGCCAATGATTAGGCAAAGATGGCGGGCGGAATCGCAACTCGCTCACCGGCGGAGCCGCGTAGGGAATTCCTTTGAGGCTCAGGATGCCATCCTCGATCACGCCCTTTGCCATCCCTCCCTCAAGTGTTACGCATTCGGGGCATGTTTCGTTTGATGCCCCTGCGACGGCACTTGTCGAGAACACCACAAATCTCAATAAGATCATTATGATTGACTTGGTTTGCACCGAACACTCCTGTATAGAGACGATGAGCCGGCTCCGCAAATTTGAACGAGGCGATAAGTGGAGTTTCTGCCTGACAGCGGGCACGCTGAGCCTGCGAATCAGGAGAGATCATGAGCAGACGACAGAGATGGTCTCGGTTGTCTGAACAGCAATTCCGCGCCGATAAGTGGAGCTTCTGCCAGAGTTACGCTGCCGCGCGGAACGGCAGCGGGTTGAAGTAAGCTTGATCCGGGGTGCCACGGTCAAGGCTCGAGTGGGGACGGGGCCATTGTAAAAGTCGAGGTATCGGCCGATCGAGGCGCGGGCGTCGGACACGGTGTCGTAGGCGCGCAGATAGACCTCCTCATATTTGACACTGCGCCACAGCCGCTCGACGAACACGTTGTCGCGCCAGGCGCCCCGGCCGTCCATGCTGATGGCGATGCCATGACTGGCGAGCACGCCGGTGAACGCGGCGCCCGTGAACTGCGAGCCTTGGTCGGTGTTGAAGATGTCCGGCTTGCCGTGGCGAGCGAGAGCGTCCTCCAGCGTCTCGACGCAGAATGCGGCTTCCATCGTGATCGAAACGCGCCACGACAGCACCCGGCGGCTGAACCAGTCGAGCACTACCGCGCGTGCCATCGGGATGTAGGTGATGTCCATCGCCCAGACCTGGTTCGGGCGTGTGATCTCGATCCCGCGCAGCAGATATGGATAGATCTTGTGCCCGGGTTCGGACTTGGTGGTACGCGGCCGGCGGTAGAGCGCCTCTATCCCCATCCGCCGCATCAGCGTTTTGACATGCCGGCGGCCGATCTTGCACCCCTCGGCAGCCAGCAGGTCTCGCAACATTCGCGAACCGGCGAAAGGAAACTCCAAATGCAGCCGGTCAAGCCGTTGCATGATCGCGAGGCCGGCGGGCGACACCGGACGTGGTAGATAATAGACACTGCCACGGCTGATCTTCAAAACTTCCGCCTGTTTCGTGATCGGCAGGTCGTGCTCACGGTCGATCATCGCTTTGCGCTCAGCAGGCCGGCTTTGCTGAGCGCGCCTTCTAAAAAATCGTTCTCCAGCGTCAGCTCTCCGATCTTGGCGTGCAGCGTTTTCACGTCCACCGCGGGCTCGCTCGTTCTGTTGCCACCGCCGGCACCAAATACCTCGGCCGCCGCTTCCTGAAGCTGGGACTTCCACTGCGTGATCTGGTTCGGATGCACGTCGAAATGCTCAGCCAGCTGGGCCAGCGTCATCTCGCCCTTGATCGCGGCTAACGGGCAGAAACTCCACTTATCGCCCTGTCCAGATTTCCGGAGCCTGCTCTGTGTCGACGACATCGCCATAGATTGACGGACCGTAGGGATCGCTGAAGGAAGTCCGGCCGTAGCCGCCGCCGAGGTGCCCGCCGGCCAATTTCAGTTCTGGCTCAAGGTGTGCCGCATTCGCTGCACGGGTTGCGATGAGCGCAATTGTCGTCGCTCCCAAAAGAAGAACTCCAGATAGCATCCAACACGTCCCTGCATTTTCTCGGTCCACGACCGGCGCCCTTAACTTATCGCGCAGCAAACCGTCGGGGCGGACCAGAGCTAACAGCGACGCACGCCGTGTCCGTCCGGAAGACCATCGCGCTGCGATTGGTGAATGATGCAGTGAACAGTGCAAGCCACGTGCCGAAGTGAATTCGTAGGCTCTGCAGGCACTTCGTCGCGTTGTGTGGCGTCAAGTTGCTGACAAATGGTCTCAATACCGACAGCCAGCGCAGCCTGTGCAATACGTGGCTTCGCGCTATATCATGGGCCTACGCCCACACGCACTGTTTCCCTCGGCTACCGGGACCAAGCACTCAAGATCGAACTGCTCGAATTGGACAAGGCCCGCGCCTGGCAAGGGCACGCCTGATGATCATCATCGATGCCCCCACTTCCACGCTGCCGTCGTCATCGGTCACAGCAACCGGGTGATCCGAACGGCTCCCATCCTCGCGTACATGCTCGGCTGGGATCGGGAGCGCGTGCTTGGATACGCTGACAGCAAGGGTTGGCGCGCGACGTGGGTTGATTGAGGTAAGGTAACGCGTGTGCCGTTTAAGGACCCCGAGCGCAAGAAGGCGTGGCGGCCGGCCTATCAATCGAAGAACTACGCGCAGACGGCTGCGTATTATGCGCGGAAGCGCGCCGACGGCATCCCGATCAACGCGCCTGTAACGTCAGCCGGGGAAAGACCGTTAGTTGTCTCGGCGCATTAAGCAACTGCAAAAGGCATCGCGCGCAGCCGCTCACTGTTACCGCATCGTGCGAAAGATGTGGGGCGCCGAGTTGACCGGCGAGTTCCGCAGGACGAGGCGTAAGGCCGACACCGCTGATCCCGGCAAGCGCAAACGCTATCGCGAGCGCTTGCGGAAGGAAGCCATCCGGTTGATGGGCGGCAAATACTTAGACTGCGGGTTCGATGACGAGCGCGCACTTGAGTTCGACCACATCGTGCCCGTGCGGCGCGGTTCATCTGGTGTCCGTCCTGGCCACGATTGCGGCGAGGCGCTGTATCGACAGATCGTAAGGGGCAAGCGCGAGGGCATCCAATTGCTTTGCGCCAACTGTCACGCGATCAAAACGCGAGAGCAAGATAGCTGCGACGGTCGCTTGCATCTTAATGTCACGTCCAAAAGGCGGCGTAAGGACCCGGAATGTTTCGTGGTTCCACCGGGGTGCATAAACGTATGCGGGATCGCGGGACCCGCGCACCTTGCACATATCTCGCGCTTTCCCTTTCGGCCTTTGATTGCGCTGCGAACCAGCTAGAAATCGGCCAGAAAACGCGAGTAAAATTGGCGCGGAAATGGACCACAAAGCCCCCGTTGAGCTGTGGCTCATCGGGCAAATGCGGCCTTAATCAGCGCAATTTGCGCCAGCAGTCGCCAAGGCTTGTTTTCCGAAAGACCCAAAAGACGACTTGAGTGTCTTTTGTCCGTGTTGTGTAGCGCCAGTGTTCGTCCCCTAGCGGAAGACGCGCGTATGATATAAACATGGCGTAGCATTCCTGCGGCGGCGGATTCTGCTGGGCGCATCGAACAAGAGGGAGCAACGGACCGATATGAGCAGGCCGCGTTGGCGTCCCGCCCGGGCGTCTGACCTTGCTGCGATCAGCGGGATGCACGCGCATCCATCCTGATCTGTTCGAGCGCCCCGAGGTGTTCGCGGAAAAGATTCGGCTTTGTCCTGATGGCGCCCGCGTGCTCGCCGCGGAGGAAGCGATCGTCGGCTACGGGTTCGCCCATCCCTGGAAGCAGCATCGGATTCCGCCGCTCGACGGCTTTCTCGAACGATTGCCTGACGATGCGGATTGCCTTCACGTGCATGACGTCGCCGTGCTGCCCGACACCCGCGGGGTGTGGCACGCGCGTATGTCGCGACGATCGAGAAACTCACGCGTTCGTCAGGCATTGCGGCTGTCGCGCTGGTCTCCAATCTACTCCACGCGACCGCTATGGGAATGTCTCGGATTTCGGCCCCGTCACGACGAATGCGGAGTTGAGCGCAAAGATCGCGTCCTACGACAAAGGCGCGACCTACATGCTCCGCAATCTCGGTGCAGGGTAGTGCCCGCCGCCTACTGCGTGAAGCCACGTGCTCCGAACCGGTCTCGGACAGACTCCGTCGAACAACCGCGTGTGCCGTTCCGGTCGCGCCTGGAAAATGTCCACGAAGCTCACATTGCCGAAAGTTCGAAGTTAAAGCTCAGAAGACGGCAAATCACGGATGCACTAGTGAGCAAGCCAGCCGTGGAAACATGGCCCGTTGACCGTTTACGGCCCTACGAGCGGAATTCGCGCCGGCATCGTTTTTGTCAGCCCGCAAGCGAGAGGGGCGGCAACCTATAGGCCACGCGAGGCACAGCCATGGGGGCTAGGACGCACCACGCAACCTTTTAGAGGGCCGCCCCTCAAGACTGCGGTAGGGCCCATGCTGGGCGCCCCCTACCGAGTCATGAGGTGCCACACAGACGCGCATAGCGCAAGCGGAGCATGCATCCTGCCCCAGGCTATACGAACGCTGCCTCGTCAGCTTCTTGAAAGGTTGCCCGCGTACGGGCCTGTTGAAGTGTTCTCGGACGTGAGGTTAGCTTGGCCCCGCACAATTTTGACCCATCCAATGTAACAGCGGGGTCGCAGATGCAGCGCGCCGTCTCGGAAGAGCCGCAGGCGGGGCAGGCCGGTCAAGAGGTCTTTGAGCAGCATTTGCGTGAGGCGGGCGAGGCCCACGTGGGAATTCCCTCCCGCGGGAGCCTATCGCGTTTCGATTATCCCTTTCTGTCTGACGTAGACCGCAACCTCATCCACTCGGTGTTCCAGGATGCCGTTGCGAGCGGGGGGTTGGGACCGGTCACCGCTGGAGGTTGCACCTCGGCTCTTGGTAGATTAGGGAATCATCTGGGGTCGCAGAGCGAGACGATTAACGAGCTCAATCACTCGTCGTTGGCCGCTCACGCTGAACAGTCATTCCCGAGGGACGCGAAAATGCGTCATGCGTTGAAGGCTCTTCAAGAGTATCGCGGCGGCACGGGTCATCTGATCAAGGCTGCGATGCAGGAGGCCATCAGGAGCCGGGGAGTGAAACCGGGCACCGCGAAAAATCACGCTACCGCTCTTCGCCAATTGGCGAAAAGTCTTGAGTCTAGTGGTGAAACGCTTGCTGGACTCGATCACGAGACCTTGCTTGATCGAGCTAAAGCGGCATTCCCGAGGGACAAGAGATTCCGTCCGGCGTTGGTTTCGCTTTCTAAGTATCTTGCTGCCGGCGATTCAGTTGGCCGAACTGGCGCCGGAGAGGACGCTTCCGGGGCGGACGGCTCTCGGCAGGCCGCCTCGTCACCAATGCTGGCTCTCGTTCCAGAAGAGCTCCGGCGGCTGTCGGATGATCGACCCGACGAGTCGTCGGTCATGGCTCTCCCGTCGCCCAGGTCAGGCGGGTTTCCGGCGGAAGTCTGGGACCTGTTCGATGATGCGGCCGAGGAGCCGCCGACCAATCCCGTGGAACTTCAGCGGCTGGAACAGAGCTTCCGCGAGGAGCTTCACGGACGGCGGGACGATCAACGCGTCCACTCAGGGCTGGCTTTCGATGCAGAACAGTTTCCTCCGGCGAAACTGCGGCGAGTGCTCAATCACCTGGATGATCGATCCACGCCTTCGCCAGCCTCCGTAGAACCAACGGAGTTTCTGCGACTGCAAGAGCAGATTCACAACGAAATTCAGCGGCAGCCGGATGATCAACCCAGCCGGTCATTCTTCGTCGATCAAGAAGAGTTCAATCTAGAGCAGTTCTCTCCAGGCGCGCCTCGGCGACTCCTGGATGTTGAACCCGCGCAGCCGCAAGTCCCCGTCAATCCAACGCACCTCAATGCAGGCGCTGGCGTGTTAATGCAGGCTCCCCTCGACGAATTGGAGGGGCCGCCTACAATGCAGCACAGCGGGCACGAACAACCTGCTGCACTGAACAGGAGCGGCGTTCTGGCGAGCGACGATAACCGATCGACCAGCCTCGTGATCAACACTGACCGCTACAGGGCGCTGTTTGTGCCTGCGGGGATGACGCGGCTGAGCACCCCACTCCATCCGCCTAGCGCCGCCAGTGGGTTCGGATCTCGATCGGAGAACGCTCCGCAGCCCAACGCGCTGTCGGGGAATCAAGCCTCCCCAGCACTGCCTTCACGCAGGTGGAGCGAGCCGCGCCGGCCTCCGAGAGGGCTGAGGCGGTATTCCCAGCGCTCGGCGAGACTTTTGATGCGTCTTTGTCCGTTCCCGAGGACTTCTCGCACGGCACCCAGCCTGCGCCGGGCATGATGCGGTCCAGGCTGGGCAGCTGGGGTCTGTTGCCGGATGTAGCAGAGCGGGTAAAGACCTACGACATTCGCGGTGAACGCTACACCGCTGTATTGGGACCGGGAGGGCCCGATGATATTCGGCTCGTTCACCTGCGGTCTCCCGCTATCGGCGATACATTTGATGTTTCGTTCGCCGTTCCCAAGGATTTTTCTCATCGCACCCAGCCGGCCCCCGACATGATGCTGTCGACGCTGGGCAAGTGGGACTTCTTACCCGTCGCGGAACATCCAATCATGAACTATGAGATCGGCGGCGAACGCTACACGGCCGTTTTGGGACCGAAAGGACCCAACGACGTTCACCTCATCCATCATCCTCAAGTTGCTGATGAAGCTGCGCCAACGGCTCCGTCAGACGTCTACAACGTCCTTGATTTGCCGTCCACACCGGAGGAGCTGCCTGATTACGCGAACTATCTGTCGGCGTTCCCGCGCATACACTCCAGTGCCGAGATCGGGGCGTCGGGTCCGGCGGACTCATCCCACGACCGCAGCGGGCCGGCTCTCGGCGCCACGGAATGGCTGGGCGACGAGCATATCCAGAGGGACTACGAGCTCCTGACGCAGGACTTGCAAATGAATGATCCGAATCTTGCAGCCCGAACGCAGTTCGTCGATCCTCTCATAGCCTTTCAGTTGAGTTGGGGCGCCGAGCGCGACGCACTCAGCGCATTGCAGCGCATCCTCTATGATCA
This sequence comes from Bradyrhizobium sp. USDA 3256, assembly GCF_054058275.1. Lineage (NCBI taxonomy): Bacteria > Pseudomonadati > Pseudomonadota > Alphaproteobacteria > Hyphomicrobiales > Nitrobacteraceae > Bradyrhizobium > Bradyrhizobium sp. USDA 3256. The sequence goes on along the minus strand of NZ_JBSSAE010000001.1, from coordinate 156,683 downwards.
GAATGGCAATGATGTAGCCGACTTCCTATTCCTGCCAGTGAACGATGCCAGTGTGACCGATCCTAACGGCACCCATTGGTCGCTGCTACTCGTCGATCGCCGCACGCGAGGAGAGCCGGTCGCCTATCATTACGATTCTGTCCAAGGACGCAATGACGGGCCTGCAGAACGGCTCGCAGAACGGCTGGGCGTGACTCTGCAGCGAGCCCGCATGGCTCCGCAGCAGAACCGCTATGATTGCGGCGTGTTCGTGGTGGACGGCACACGGGAGCTGGTTCGACGATTGGCGCAAGGAGAGCGGCCACAACACGAGCCGCTGCACCTCAACAACCTCGTCGCCAATCGGCAGGCACTCCGGGACCGGCTTAGGGGTTGATCGCGAGTGCGCCCGTCCGGCAGGCCGTTCTCCAGGGTTTTCGGCGGCGTTTCAGGACCGGCCCCTGTCGCCGCGAGAAAGCGCACGAAATCGGCTGAATGCAGGAGGACCTGTAAGGGTCGACCGCCGTTAAGAACGCAGTGAAGAGGGGTCACAACTGCCGTTGAGCGGCTAGAGAAGCGAATTCGTGAAGCACTCGCCCGCCTCGAACAGCGACCGCGCGGCCATCGATTGCAGGCCGTAGAAGCCGGCGAGGCCGTCGGCGTCGCACTCGTTCGGTCCAGTCGAGCAGTGCGGTCATCACCGCATCGCGTTGCGCCTCGATGGTGATAAGCGACGACGGCTTGATCCCGGCGCCGATCAGGTTGCCGACGAAATTCTCGGACGGCGGTCGCGTGGGGATTGTTGCGCAGCACGTCGCGGCGCGGGCGCTCAGCATGTCACCCTGCCAAGACATGATGACGTTGGACGTGACCGTCGCCGGTCGCCACGGCGCGAGCCGCCGGGCGGAGCGCGCCGCATCAAAGCCGGTCTGGCGCGGCGACCCACCCAGCATTGCGGGTGCCCGTCGGATCGGCTTGATTGCGTCGACGGCGCCTTGACGCGATAGCGCGGCTTGGTGGCGGCGACGACGGGCATGGGTCGGAGACCCTTGTTCCACGGCGCGACCATGCGGAACGTCCGGCGCGCCTTCACGCCGCTCAGATCGCGTCGATCCCCGCGAGGATTTCGCGCAGTTCGGTCAGCGAGCGATATTCGACCGACTTGTCCGAATAGCTCACCCGCTCGGCGCCGGACGCAATCGCGGTCAACAAATCCTGCTGCTGCTGTTGCGTGAACGTCAGCGTGCCCGGTTTCTTCGCCATGGCTCACACGCCCAAATAGCCGACCGCACGATCCGGCGCGGCGCACGCGGGAAATTCCGGTGCGTCGGCGCCACGTCATTTGGCGGTGGTGGGTTCTCGTTTGTCCTGGCGAGCGCCTCTCGCTCTCGCGGCAACCTTGAACGACATCGACCAGATAAAACTGGTCCTTGCCCTGCTTCTCGATCCAACCCTCGCGGGCGAGTTGGCGCACGCGCTCTGCCGAGACCCATGAGGAGCCGCCCGGCAAGATTGCTCGTCAGTAGTTGACCGGGCCCGCTGGTGCGGCTTGGCCGCCCGGGGAGCCAGAAGCCTCGCCGGGATCGGGGGCCGCCCTGTGAGCCCCCTACGGGCCTTTGCGGAGGCGCCGTGCCCCTTTGATATTCCGCCATTCTGTGCCTCGAAAATCGACCCGGAGGATCTTCCAACCACCGACCAGTGGCCAAGATCTGGGCCACTTCGCCGGGGAAGTGGCCCAATACCGGGCCGCCGCCGGTCTCCGCCGGGCGCTGCCGATCCAGCCACCCGGCCTCGATCGAGACCCTTCGCAATCCCGCGCAAGGGTTCGGATTGGAGACCACATGGTAAGCTTCACCCTGACATTCGCGACGGACGGCGTGGCGTTTGAGCATGACGCTGGCGCCGAGACCGCGCGCATCTTGCGCGATGCGGCCCGCCGGATCGAAAGCGACCCGGCGCCGCAAGGCACGGTGCGAGACATCAACGGCAACTCGGTCGGCTATTGGCGATCGAGCATCGCGCGTGAGCCCGGCACCGAAACTCTCTCTCGGTCGCGCAAGCGATGGCGATGCTCGCGCGCACCGACATGCTCGATTTCGAGAAGGCCGATTGGGATATGTTCGCGGGTTGCGAAACGGCCAGCCCGCTGATCGGCTACCGGAACGATTATGTCATCGTTATCGATGACGATACGCTCATCCGCTTCCGCGCCCGGCGCGTCGAGGACGGCCTATCGGTGCCGCTGCAAATCCAGATGCTGGAGAGCGAGATGCTGCCCTATTGGGACAATCGCATCGCGCCGAACGGCAACTACGTGATGAACCGCGATCCGCGCGTTTGGTTTCCTCGGGGTCGTAGCCTTCGGCCTCGATGACTCGCTGCGCGACTTGAAGCCGCTATCGACCGCGAGCTTCTGAGCTTCTCGGCTTGCCGGTCCTTGAGCGGGTCGAATGACGCGGTGCTGGCGGCCTCAGTCTCGTTGCCCGGCTATGCCGACGATCAGCGCAACTGACCAGCGCAGCCGTCACTAACGGAACGCCCCGGACTTGGCCGGGGCGCGTTGCTCGAAAGATGTGGAGGACTTGATCGGCGGGCACTCTCACCTGATCGGTATTGAGGCCGCCTATCTCGATCGGCCCGTCGCCAGGATGGTTGACAAAAAAATCCAGTATGCGACGCGCCGCCCGATGAAATCGAACTCGACGCCGTGGAACGCGAAAAGAAGCTCGGCCTCGACTTCCCGATCCACGGCGCATCGGCGACCCAGCCCACCGATCCGAACGCCGATCCTGCCGCGCAGATCCGCAAGAGGTCGCCGACGAGACCGCCGGCGATCCGCCCGACGACAATCAAGCCGCAGCATAGGAGCATGACCATGCGAAGATGGTTCTCGATGAAGAAGACCGACGATACGACCGGCGAAATCCTGATCTATGACAAGATCGGTCGCTCGTCTGGGGCGAGGATACGATCTCGGCGAAGGACTTCGACGCCGAATTGAAGGCGCTCGGCGACATCACCCAGCTTGATCTGCGCATCAACTCGCTTGGCGGCGACGTGTTCGATGGCGTCACCATCCACAACACCATTCGGCATCATCCCGCCAACGTCACCGCCTATGTCGATGGCATCGCGGCCTCGGCGGCCTCCTACATCGCCATGGCGGCCGACAAGATCATCATGCCCGCCAATTCGTTCCTGCTCGTCCATGGCGCCAGCGGCTTTTCTTCGGCAATGCCGATGACATGCGCGCGATGGCCGATGATCTCGACCGGATCGACCAGTCGCTGACCGCCACTTACGCTAACCGCAGCGGCAAGCCCGTCGAGGACGTGAAAGCGCTGATGAAAGAAGACCGCCTGATGTCGGCGGACGAGGCGAAGGACTTTCAATTGATGGATTGTGCCAGAGACGCGGGTTTTTGCGCCGCGGCGGACAATTCGGCGATGGTTTTCTGGCCGTGCATCAACGCGGCGACCGCTTTCGCCAGCGCGGTTTCGCCATTGCCATTGCGACCGCCGCCGGATGGTCGAGCGACTTTCTCTTCGGCCGCCCTGGCGGCGCCACCCTGGCTGAGATCGAGATGCAGCTTTGCGATCCCGGGCATGTCGTTGAGACGGCGCAAAACCGGGCCTAGCGCGATCTCCTCGACCTCGATCATGATGGAAAATGTTTTTGGCATCGCGACGGTCCTCCTTCTTCGTTTACGGCTCAATAATCGCTCGCGCCCGACCATCGAGCGTCGTTTCGATCTCAGTTGTCGGTTTGCGCGATGGGCGGCCACCTTGGCGCAGACATCCGCAAGATTGTGTCAGCCCCGCCTCAAATTACCGCCGTCAACAATGATCCGCCCGCCGCGCCGACAAACGCATTCGCAGAGCCACGAAGCCCGCTTGCAGCCTTCAACGAAAGCAAGAACCTTTAATCGCCCGGACTGCGCGCCGGTCAGGTCAATTCGCCCGACGGTGCGCCGGTTTTCGTCGGCGAAGCAATTGCATGATCGTGCCCGTCCATGCAGCAGAAACGGCGTGGACCGAATTGAAAGCTGGCCGCAATCGCACTTGCAAAGCCAGATCGCATTCAAACGGCCAGAGTGATAGCGATCCGCACTGCCCATGTTTTCCAAGACGGTGGCCGCCCAACTCTTTCGCCCATCAGATTAGCTCGGTTATGAACCGCAGGCTTCGTCGCTTGCCCGTCCCATGCATGACGGAGGCCATCGACGACCTTGGCGAGATTGTATTGCCGCTCCATGCGCCCGCTCGTGACCTCATGCCATTGCCCATCCTCCGACATTGAGGGCGGGAGAATCGTCAGAACTTCTTGCGAGTCGAACCTGATAAGAGCCGCAATGTTGTCCTCGCCGCGTCGCGCAAGATACGCGCGAAATTGTGCCGTGCGATGTGCAGCAGGAAACTGCGGATCGATCCAGCACTGCAAAACCTGAATGTGCTGTTCGTCGCCTGTCTCGTTGTGCCGAATGGTGACGAAGTCGGGGAGGATATCGACGACGATATGAGAACGATTCGGCCGGGATTGGTCCGTCATGTCGTCATTGACGAGCCAGCGGCAACTCCAGACGCCGCACTCCAACGGCATCCGATGCGTGTGATAGACCGCGCAGCCCTTGTGGAATTTCTGAAATTTGCACGCGACGCCCGCGCCCATCTGCAGGGCGGCGGCACCGGCAATAGCCTACAGTATAGCCGACAGTCTCAAGCAGGCGGTCGTTGACAAGCCGCGGATCATAGGCGCCGTCGGGATCGATGACCAACGCCCCGGCGAGGGCGCATAGGTCGATCAAGTGATGCCAGTCGCGTCCATTGCGCGCCAGCCGCGATGCCTCAATGCAATAGACGGCACCAACGTCGCCCGAACACACCATCGCCACAAGCCGCTCAAATCCGGGCCGCTGAGTGCTGCCGGAACCTGAGCGGCCAAGATCGTCGTCAATGACCGTCACCGATTTAAATCCGGCGGCTTCCGCGGCCTGCGCCAAGTCATATTGCCGCCGCTGGCTTTCGAGATTCCCCATGACTTGGGACATCGTCGATTGGCGAACATAGACGACGGCGACGCGGCTGAGGTGATCAGGCGTGATCTTGATGCTCATGATCACCTCCCGTCATCTGAACGGTCTCGACGCCTGCCGCCTCCAGCAGGAGATCGGCGAGCGCCTGGATCAGGCCTTTGGGATTGGCGCCCAGCGGGTTCTGGGGAATCCGATGCCCCAGATCCAGACCCAGTTGCATCGGTTCGCGATATTGGTGTTTTCTCCGCACGTCCTTTCTCCCTCTTCGTTGAAGGAAGGGATCGTGCGCCCGACGCCTGAGTCGTGCCGAGAAGCTTCAGAACAGCAGCAAATTCGTTGAGCCCCTCAATACTGACCCGCGGCGGCCCAAGCGCCATGCCGGCACAGTAGCTTTCGTCGAACATCCAATTGGGAACCTCGCGGCTAAACCCACGCCGCTCCTCGGTGTAGATGCATTTCAAATCCTTGCCGCGTCGGCAAGGTGCGACCTGAAGCGTCCGCCCAAAAAGCGGATGCCACGGATATGCAATTGTCGCGCTTCGAAGACTGTATGCAGAATGTCGCGTGTTGGGCCCTTTTGGCCCGGAACACATAAAGCGCACGTCGAACGGATCTGAGCCGGCATCGCGTACCAGCGCAACAAGCCCATCGATACCCTTGCGGAAGTCGACTGGATGGCTCGCCAGGAACACCTTCACGCCGGAGGGGATCATGCCGAACGGACCGCCCGGATCACCCGCTGCAGCTGCGCCTCGTCGACGTCCACGCCGGCGCGCACGATCACCTCGCCAATGGCAATTTCGATCACTGCGCCTGACACAGACGCCATCTCGTGCCCGGCCTGCTGCCTATACCGCCCTCCGGACATACGTGCGTTGAGGGAGACGCGATATGACAAAAACGATCAACATTCTGCTGGTCGTGGATGTCGTCGCCGCATTGGAGGCAGATACGCTCGCTGGCTCTCTCTACATGATCGATGACAACCGTCTCGGTGGCTCGCGCAATCAGGCTACTGCCGGGCCTCGCGACCGCCGTGGCGCCGGGAGACGAGATCATCTGGACGTTGTTGCCGATCGAATGCGAAAATCATGCCGCGATACGAGCGATCAAACTGCCGGCGGAAATCTGCGAGGTTCGGCGCGAAACCTATCCCGAGTCCGATGTCAGCTACTGGGTTGGTACGGTGAGGCAGCCGGTCGGCGACCTACCGCATGGGCTGACGTTGGAGCTTGGCAGCCGGATGCGGACACTCGATAGCAGTGCCGACGCGCACCTCATCGATGCCGCCCTCAACGCTTCCCCGGGTGCTACCCGAACCAAGAGTCCACGCCTCGTCGAGGCCGCTCTCAACGCTTCCCCGGGCACTCGAACCAGGAGTTCATGATGATCGTCACTCCGGCATCGCAGCGCCCCCCAGCAGCCAAGCTTGGCCTCCACACAGCTGAACATCGTCACCCTCATAGACGTTGCAGGAACCCTACGGGCCGGCGCCCTCAGCGGGAAGACTGGGCTGATGGACAATGGCGGCGAGAGTACCGATAAAGGCACGAACAGCTTGCGGACAGTGTGCCAGGGCCAAGCTCTGAACTGGCTGGTTTATTGTACTGACATGGAGAAGCGTCTGGACGGGAGCTGGCCTCTGTTCGCGCGTATCGTGAACATCGTTTTCGTGCTGCCCGATGGCACGCCACAGCTCGGCAAAATTTGCACTGATCTTAAGATCTATGGCGGCCCCGACAGGATCCGCAGTCCGTGGACCCCCTCCTCCTACTACTGGGCGGGCTCTGTCGACCTGGAGATCGAGCCGGGGCTCTATCCCTATCGCCTCGTACTTGAGGTCGACATAGTCGATCGAAATCGCAAATCGTATTTCAACCTGGATGGACCAGCCTTGCAGGTCATTCCTCTGAGCGCCATCCATGCAGGGAGCCAGCATGGATAAGAAGCAGCGAAGTTGTACGCGGACAGACCTACCCAATCAATCGCGGGCATTCCAATCGCGTGCTGCTCTGTCGCGCGCTTCTGGGCAGCCATCGGTAATACCGATCAGAGGAAGATGGAACGGCGCTCGGGCCGGCGATTGCATGATCCTTCGATTCAGCTCCGAACGCGTCCAAGAGCCCGTTAGCCTGCCTGCTCGGAAAAGTGAAGGGGATTATATGGGTAACGATATCTGGTGGCCTACACGTCGCAGATCCCGAGCCTGCGCGGGTCATTGCTGATCGACTGCTTTGTCCAACAATCTAAGGGAAATCTTATGAGCCAGCGCGCCGTCATCGTTATCGACATCCAAAACGAATACTTTCCAGATGGAAAGCTGCCCCTGGTTGGTATCGTGCATGGGGCCGCCAACGCAGCTAGAGTGATTCAGACCGCCCGCGCGCGTGGTGACGCGGCTATCCACGTTCAGCACGAAATGCAGGAAAGTCATCCCTCTATCTTCGCGCCGAACACCAGAGGGGTAGAGATCAATCCCATCGTCCAGCCACTAGAACGTGAGTCCTTGGTCGTCAAGCACTATCCCAACGCCTTCCGCGACACCGATCTGAAGCAGCGGCTCGATGCCGGGGGCGTTGAGGAGGTCGTGATCGTCGGAGCAATGAGCCACATGTGCATCGATGCGACCAGCCGGGCAGCCGCCGATTATGGCTACAAGATCACGATCTTGCACGACGCTTGCGCCACCTGTGATCTTCCATTCGGTGGCATAATCGTGCCTGCCGTGCAGGTTCATGCGGCCTTTATGGCGGCCCTTGGCGAGCAAGCGCTGATCGAGATGCAGCAGGATCGCCTCGATGCGTCGACCCGGGCCATCTACGACCGTGACGATCGCTTGCCCGAGCGCATTGAGCTAATGCAGTTTTGGGCAGATATGCTCGATACGTTTTGCGGAACCGACGCCGCGAAAATGCGGAAGGCTGCCTGACCCTGGCTCAAACTGCATCAAGGATCGGGACCTTCGCGGCTTTTGGATGAATGGCAATATTACAAGGGCTGTGCAAGCACCTCCCTGCGGATTGTCCTTCGAGCGGCCAAGAGACGAAGAGGCCGCTAACCGAGGCAGCCTCTCTGATTGAGCGGCCCCAGCAACATGGGGGCCTAAGGGGAAAGGCTCGTTGCTGGGGCCTTCTACCGGCCCGCTTGGCGCGTGCGGGCCAGGTGCAAAAATTCTCAAACTAGCAGTGCAGCGGCAGCAATCGCGATTGGGCAAAGCCCCAGCACGATGATGCCAGTGCGGAAGACTATCTCGGCCATTTGCGCTCCCCCAATCCGAACGGAACCGACCCAGTGTAGGTTTGCAGCTCCTCCCGGGGAAAGTGCAATTTGTGCCACTTTATCCTGAACCGGTATTCTTACGGTGCCGGCAGAAGCGCGGCCTCCCAACTGGTGTTGCTATCTAGTCGTCCGTGAAGAATGCGGATTGACCTGAGAAATAAGCAGAATTGGTCTTGATGTAGTATTCGATTTTGCAGGAAAGCGGGGTATTGGACCTCGCTTTCTTGCGTTTTAGGTTTTGCTTTTGGGTGATTCGTGATTCCCTGACAGCGTCGTCGACATTGGGGAATGCGATGAGCAAGCCGCGGGATGATCGCCAGAAAGACCTGTTGCTTCCGGCGCTTGATCAGATCATCGACAGGGTCATCCGCTGGTGCGGTTGGCAGCGCTGATCGACTGGAACATCCTGAATGAGCGCTTCAGTTCGGTGTGCCAAGCAGGGTCGGGACAGCCGGGCTTGCCGACGCGGCTAGTCGCCGGCCTGTTCATTTTGAAGCACATGCACAACCTGTCAGATGAGGTGCTGTGCGCTCGCTGGATCGAGAACCCCTATTACCAATACTTCTGCGGCGAGCTGAGCTTCCGCCACCGTCTGCCGTTCGATCGATCGTCGATGACGCGCTGGCGGCAGCGGCTCGGCGAGGAGCAGCTCGTTGCGCTAATCCAGGAAAGTCTGTCGGTGGCGCACAAGACAGGCGCCCTCGGCCCGAAGGACCTGGAGCGCGTGGTGGTCGATACCACGGTGCAGCCCAAGGCGGTTGCGCATCCGACCGACGCGCGGCTCCTGCATCGAGCAATCATCAAGCTGGTCGGGCTCGCCAAGCGCAACCGTGTGCCGCTACGCCAGAGCTATCTGCGCCTGGCCAAGCGCGCCGCCATCATGACTGGCCGCTATACCCACGCCCACCAGTTCAAACGCGCCCGGCGGCAGCTCAAGTTCCTGCGGACACGGCTTGGCCGGATCATCCGCGACATCCGCCGCAAGATTGATGGCGATACGGTGCTGGAAGCTCGCTTCGGCCCGTTGCTCGGTTTAGCGCAGCAGGTGCGCAGCCAGGATCAGCATCAGCGCGGTCCGAAGGTCTATGCGTTACATGCTCCGGAGGTTGAGTGCATCGGCAAAGGTAAAGCCCGCGCGCCCTACGAGTTCGGCTGCAAGGTCAGCATCGCCACCCCTGTGACGTCTCCGAAGGGCGGCCAGTTCGTGCTCCATGCCAAGGCGCTGCATGGCAATCCCTTCGATGGGCACACGCTCGGTCCCGTAATCGCCGACATGGAGAAGCTCACCGGGGTGGAGGCTCGCGGTATCCACGTCGACAAAGGATATCGCGGTCACAACCACCCGCATCGGTTCAGGGTCTGGATCTCGGGTCAGGTCCGCCGCGTTACAGCTTCCATCCGTCGCGAGATGAAGCGTCGCGCGGCTGTCGAGCCCGTCATCGGCCACGTCAAGGCCGAGCACCGCATGGACAGAAATTATCTCAAGGGACGCCTCGGCGACCGCATCAACGCTGTTCTCGCCGCTGCCGGCTATAACTTCGGCCTGCTGCTGCGATGGCTCGCAGAGCTCTTGCGTGTCATCATCCGAGCCTTCTTCGAGACCGTCCCGGCTCGAAACACCGCTTGAGCCGGGCGCTGCCGCCAGTTCTTCACGAACGACTATCTAGTTCGGACAACTCCGACCCAACTCACCGCTGGGCCGTTTTTTTGGGGGGATCAGGACGCCTTTGCCAGCATTTATATTTAATGCGAGCGCTCGGAACCGCGCGTAGACTGGCCTCCTTATGTTCCGGGGGGATGTCCCGATCGGTGTTGAACTACGTCGGGCCGACGCTGCCGGAATGAATGTTACGCGGCCCTCGTGACGTGGGCAACGGGCTTGATCGTCATGCGATCGTAGTGAGCTTGAAGGGCCGCACGCAGAACCAACAATTGCTTATGCGCCTTCAATCGTCGAAAGCCCTTGTTGGCCTCGATCATGCCGGCCGCGACCCATCGCAAGGCCATACCGGCATCCCGCCAGCGTTTGACGTTGCGCGTGACGCGGCGAATGGTGCCCATCATGTTCTCGGCGATGTTGGTACAGGCGAGCGATCGACGAAGTTCCTTCGGCAGCTTCAACCGGACGACAGTCAGGATTTCGTCGAGGCCTTCGAGGATGCTGGCCGCGACGCCGGGCCATTGCTGGTCGAGTCGACGCGCGAGATTGCGGATCAATTTTTCAGCCTTGTCGGCGTCATCGAGCTCCCAGGCCTGGCGCAGCACCCGACGGGTGGCCGCATGATGCTGTTTCGGCAGGCGTTCCATGATGTTGCGCGCCTTGTGGATCTGGCAGCGCTGGATCGCTGCGGCCGAACCGAAGGTGCGGCGGATCGCCTTCGACAACGCTTTCGCGCCGTCGGCGATGAACAGTCTTGGCACCGTCGGGGCGAGCCCGCGCGAGACCAGGTTGTCCAGCAGGGCCTGAACCGTTGCGGCATTCTCGGTCGCCCCTTCCACCAGAGCCAGCGGATGCTTGTTGCCTTCGCCGTCAACCCCGATCGCGGCGACCAGCACGAGATCGTCGCCGAGATGCAGCCCGTCGATTTGGACCACCAGAAGGTCGAGCGCGGACAGATCGGTAGCCATGAAGTCGGCCAGCCGCGCCGCCGACAGCGCTACGAACCTCCGCGAGGCCGCCGACTTCGAAACCCCCGATTCGGGCGGTGTCGGCACGTCACCCTCGGGCAGCCGGACAGCGCGGCCGAACCGGCGCGTCGACACATTGATCAGCATCAGGTTCATCGCCCAGCGACCGAGCCAATCCTCCTGCGCCGCCGTTTCCCAGCTCGGGATCGTGACCTCGCGGCCGTCCACGCCCCGGACCCGCGGGCGCTCGACCTCGATCTTGCCGCCGTGGAAACCGATTCGTCCCCGCGTTCGGCCCCAACGGTGCGCCCGCCGCGCCGCGTCGGGACCGTGGCGCGGCCCGCAGGCCGCCGTGACATCCGCCTCCCTCATCGTGCCGAGCGCCTCGATCCCTGCCGCAAGGCAGAACCGATCGAAGCTCGCTCGCACTTCCGCAAACGCGTCGTCCACAGCCTCGATCGCCGGCCAACCAGCCGGTGTGATATCTCTCGTCATGGCGTTGCTCTCCTTTGTGGAATCAGCACCCCGAGCCTACCGGCTCAAGGTGGGCAACGCCGACCTCTTCAGAAATTCAACAGAACCCGGGACATCCCCTGTTCCGGAAGGATTTCGACGGAGTGGAGCTCAGCCTCTTAGCCTTGGCGGCGGTATCGTTCATTGCGTTCGCCGTCAGCCTGAGCTGGCTTCTGATGTCGTGATCTCCAGTGTAACTGACGTCCTTGGCCTCAGCGTCTCCCGGCGTTGGGGCCGTTTCATGGGCGACATCTCGCACCGGGATTCTACGGAATCCACCTTGGCAGCATTTCACGCTAATTGTTGGCTGCCGGGGCTAGCTAGATTTCATCCCGAATTTTCGAATTTCCGGTAGAGGGGCCGTCTCGCGACACGGCCCCTTTTCTTTTGGCCCTCGCCGGGCCGTTCCTTTGATCATTTCGGCCGTAGTCGAATTGCGACCGGCACCCGCGAATTCAGCAGGCCTAGGACACTCCAAAAATCAACGGACAGCACCGAAAGGAAAAAAAGGCCCAGCGACGCTACGGCCTCGGGCTCGGCTGAGCGCCCTCATTCCGTTTAGCCCTGTTGGCGATCACCGCGAGCCGGTTATTAATCCCAGCCTCGGTCCGGCGCATCTGGAGCGCTATGAGCCGGTGATGAGCTATGACGGAAACTGGGTGATGACGGGTTGAGAAAGGCGGCGTATCGAGGCGGGTGATGAAGCCTGCCAGCAACCTCCAAAGGAGCGATACGCCGTGACCGAGACTACCAATGTTTTTCCTCTGCGTCAGCCCGATCAGATTGCTGATCCACTGACGGATATTCTGCGTGCCGGAGCTCGCGAACTGATCGCCCGCGCTGTCGAGATTGAGTTCACTACATTCCTGGAAACGACGAAGCATCTGGCGCTGCCGGATGGTCGGGCGCGCGTGGTGCGGCATGGATATGGGCCGGCGCGCGAAATTGCCACCGGCATCGGCCCTGTCGTGATCGCCCGTCCGAAGGCCCGCGACCGTGGAGCAAGCGGGCCAGGCGACAGGATCCGGTTTCATTCGACGATCCTGCCGCTCTGGGCCCGCCGGACGAAGAGCTTGGACGCGTTGATCCCCGTGCTCTATTTGCGGGGAATCTCGACCAGCGACTTCCAGGAGGCGCTTTCGGCCTTGCTCGGCAAGGACGCGCCGAACTTGTCGCCGCCGGTCATCGCTGGCCTGAAGAAGGACTGGCAGGCCGAATACGAACGTTGGCAAAAGCGCGACTTGTCGGCGCGGCGGTACGTTTATATCTGGGCGGATGGCGTCTATCTGCAGGCTCGCATGGAGGACCATGCCGAATGCATCCTGGTGTTGATAGGCGCCACGCCTGAAGGAAAGAAGGAATTGATCGGCTTCCAGGCCGGGGTACGCGAGAGCGCACAAAGTTGGCGAGAATTGCTGATCGATCTGCGCAAGCGCGGCTTGCAGATCGGGCCTCAGCTTGCTGTCGGCGACGGCGCTCTCGGCTTCTGGCGGGCGCTCGATGAAATCTTCCCCGGCACGCAACATCAGCGATGTTGGCTGCACAAGGTGAACAACGTGCTCGACAAGGTCGCGTGGCGCCTATCAACACCAAGTTCGGCGCGTCCTTGCCGAGCAAGGCCGAAAGCTAGGACCAGAGACCTAAGGTTCTTCCCAATTTAAATCCCGGCGGCCTAGCGGTTTCTTCCGCACAGCTAGTTCGGGCTGAGCTAGCATCGAGAGGACTACGTGCGAGGGATCTCTCAGTTCGACACGCATCAGGGCGTTAAAGGCGGCGCCAGGTAGATGTCACGCCGCCCTTGAATGGTGGTGATCTGCCCGCGCTTGCGCGCGTTATTGTTTGAGGGATCACTTTCCAGCTTGGGGGCGCATTATCGCCTTTCTCGCTGACAGCGATTTCGAATGCGAGAGCGAGGTCAAGTACCCGATCGAAACGTCAGCGCCAACTTCCAGCGCGTCTTTCCCGACCCGGCGCCCGCGTAGAGGAAGAAGCTTTTGGGCGCTGATAAATCAAGGCAAACTCGAATAGTCGCGTCAGCCTCAGCATCTATCTTGTCATCGTCGATCGCGCCAGTCATGCCTTCACGCCTCCATTTTCCGGAAGGATATCGACCTGTTTCTTTTCAAGCCGAGACTGAAGCCACGCGAGCCCCTCTGCAATGCAGGAAGGCACCTTGATTGCGTCGAATTCTTTGGCATCAATTACTTCGAGTGCAAACTCCGCCTTTTTGCCGGTCCGGAGGGCATCGAACATATCTTTGCCGACGACTCCGGCATCTCCGCCCTTAAGAATCGCTTCGCGGAATTTTCGAACAAGCCCGCCGCCATTTAGCTTCGAGAAGAACTCGAGATTCTCGAAGGCGAGCGCATCCTCAAAGGTGTACGGCTGTGCAGTCTCGACCTTCGACGCACCCAAAAGCTGCACTTGCACGGGAGTTTGATAGGCGGCGCGAACTGCAAAGAGCTGATCGTCCAAATTCTCCGATATCTTGGCCTTCTCATCGGCATCCATTAGCGCGTCGACATCCGGGAGCCGCGGCACCCATGTCTTCAACGTGTCATTGTTCGTCGTTTGGTCGGCTCCCCTTTGCGGCTGCGCCGAACTTCCAGTGGCATCTACCGAATCTAGGTCGGTAATGATGAGTGTTAATAGACCAAGACAGTCGATGAGCGGCTTTAAACGATGGGCATGACTGCCACCGATCTCCAACAGCGTTACGTAGCTCTGGTTCAACCGCTCATAGTTATTGCGAATCAAGTTCGGCAGCAGCATACGTTCCGCTGGTCCTTCGACCAAAATGGCTGCATCAGCGAAAAACAAATCGGCATGGTGCGCTCGAAGATAACGCGTGACGAAGCGCTGGGTCTCGTTCTTCGTGCCAAACACTTCTTGGAGGTTTATCACCATTGACACTGGGATGCGCGCTGCCATGCCTGCAGGAAGGCGCCTGAAATAGCGGAGATTGGCGAACGGGATTTCGTGGGCGACGTGGCTTGAATGTGTGCTGACGATTAGCTGTGTTCGAAATGTCTGAATGTCTTTGAGTTCGTCGTGTTGACGAAGAACAGCATAGGCTTTCTTTACAAATACCTGCTGCACCTGAGCATGGAGATGGGCCTCGGGCTCTTCAATGAGCACAAGGTGGAGAGGCTCAATTTCCACAGCCTGGGTCGTTTTCGCTGCCTTACCCACGCGCATCCAGGCATCACGAAAGCTCATGAGCCGAAAAATCATTGAGATCAGATTTTGGTAACCTAAACCGTTGTTGTTTTCGGGAAGGCGCAGCAAGGGTGTGACCTTACCCTCGGCACTGGTGACATCAACCATGAACGTTACGGCAGCCGCGTGATTTAGCCCATCGATCGCTTTCAAGCGGGTCGAAACCTTCGGACGTGGATCACTGACGCCAGGATAGCCCATACCTTCAACTTCCCGGAACGCTTCAGCGAAACTCTCGGTCATACGTTGATCAAAAGCGTCCTGTGCTGCTTCGATTGCTTGCAGAGCACCGAGATCTTTGGCGTCTGGACCTTTGGCTGGATCAAGATGCTTTGAGTAGTAGCTGCGAAGTTGATCCGATAGTCGGCTTCCCGCCGGACCGGACGACGCGCCGTCGTCGTCATCTTTCGCTGTCTCCTCGCCGAAACCGCGCTGGGCGGGAATATCATGAACGCGGACTAAGCCTCTAAGCGGGTCGCCATCTACGGGTAAAGACGAGGCTGTCAGAGGCTGGAGTTGAGCTTGAGATTTAACTGGTGATTTGAGCTGCGCGGGGTCCAAAGTGTAGGCTCGAAGCGTGAAATGCCTCGACAGGCGGCGGCTCAGATAGTCGACCAGGGTCGACGGCCAGAGAGTAAGCTTCGGCGATTGGGTGAGATCGGTATTGCCCTCCGGTTTCACGGCCGCCTGTTGTGCTGACGCGGTTACCCTTAGGCTGTCAGCTTCGGCTACGACCGCAATAAAGTCCTTGTACAGAACGGTAAGATCGTCTGGCTCATAGCGTATGCGAACGCCCAATGTCCCACCCTCCCAGTCGAGAGTTGGAATCAGGTCGCGAACCCGATGCATTTCGCCGGGTGCCACGTTTAGCCAAAGATCCAGAGTGGGCAGTAGGGACTCCCACGGCGTGATATCCAGGCTGATGACTTGATTTGCCTGGTTGGCGCTGAGCCAGCTTTGTCCGATGGCCTCAATTGATGGCCAGTGGCAGAGCGTAAAATCATGAAGCTCGAAGGGACAGCGCTGGGGGACGAGAAACCGCCGCAGCGCCAACATTGCGGAAGACTTACCGCTGTTGTTTGCACCAACGAAGAGCGTTGTCATCTCCGAAAGATCGACGCGTGTGGACAATAACTTTCTAAAATTAGCAATTTCGACGAAGTTGATGTGCAAGTCGTTCCCCCAGCATAGTCTGATTTGGTTCAGATTCTAGCCGGTTGGGGCATTTACACAACCATTAGTAGGTATCGCAATCGGAGACGTTTTGCGGCGGTCAAGGCGTCAAGGTGCGGTTAGACAATCGTCTCCCAGCCGCGCTTAAAACTGTTGCCGCCGAAGGCGGGTGCGGTACTTGAGGCCATTCTTTATCGTGGACAACCTCCGCTTGGGGATATTCCCGGCCTTTCCGGCCAGTCTCGCTGCGCGGACGCCGGGTATGCTCCCAGCATACCTCGAACGATCAAGACTCACTCTTGGATTAGCGAAAAAGTTCGTACTCCCTCGAAAAGTTCACGAATTTCCGGGGGCGGCGCGATGAAGAGTTCGATACGTATCGAGGAAGAACTCCCCTCCTTGGCAACAACGTCGATCGATAGCTCCTCGAAGGATTCGAATGTTCGCTCCACTCTCAAGGCAAGCGCTTCTTCGATGATCTAGCAAATGATCGCGTTTTGGTAGCGGGCAAGGGACTCGAACCGCCAACCCTAGGATTATGATTCCCTGCCCTCGGTTATCTGGTTCGCTCATTGCCTCGTGCTTTGTCGCGCACTTCCGCATCGACGTCCTGCTCAGCGCCACGCCGCCGAGTATTGACAAGCTCCTCAAGCTCATTCTTCAACACATGACGTCGGGTTTCGACAGCGGGCATCTCCTTAACGAATTGTCGAACTTGGCGAGCCAACTCGTGATCTGCTGCCACGCCAGACCGATCTAGCTCGGCGGCATACTCGTGGTATCGCCGCCTAATCGCGTCCTGACGAGCCTTAATCTGTTCGTCCCAAGGACGTTTGGCAGCCTTGCCGGCCCGCACCTCCGAACGCACCTCCTTACGGGCGAGCCGATCGACATCGGGCGTGATCTTTCGCTTGCGTAGAGCGAGCACCGCCCCGCGATCTGCCTTTCGAACCCGTCCGCGGGTTCGCCGCGGCGTTGCTTCCGCCGCGATCCCGCGAAGCCGGAGTTCGCCGGCAAACCGTTCTCGCCAGGCCTGAAGATCCGACTTGCGGGGGTTGAGACGCTTGCCGTCCTGGCCCAGAGACCGAACGGTCAAGTGCACGTGGGGATGCTTGTTGTCGAGGTGCTGGACGAAGACATAGTCGTGATTGTAGCCAAACGTCTCGATGGCAAATGCCCGGGCTGAATCCTTGACTGCAACGGCGTCGGTGCCAGCCGGCATAGACAGAATAATGTTGATCGAAAGCGATCCATCACGGCGACGCTTGCCGTCGAGACTGGCATCATCCTCCCAGCGTTGCTGCAGATCTTTCAATCCGGAACAACCCGCTAGCGTCGCGCCCTGCTCTGTTTCCGCATCGAGTTCGCCGTTTCGCGTGATGTACGCCAGGTGCGACTTGAGATGCGCCACGTCCTTGGTGCGGCCGGTGATTTTGACCATTACCTCCGGTGCTCGGCGCACGATGCGCTCGAGCTTTGCCCGCATCGCCGGCGTGAGGCGGCCTGGAGCCGCCGGATCGGGGATATCCCACTCGGCTCGCCGTGGGCGCCGATTGGGCGTTTCCCAGACGTACGAGATCGGCGGAAGATCGGAGGCTAGCCCGGTCGGCCGCGGTGAGCGCCGGCTCATCGCCGTCCATCCCAATAATCTGCGTTGCCGTGCAGGGCACTACGCAATTGCGCCAGCTCTCTTTCGATGGTCAGCTTGGCCTCTTGAATTGCGGGCACATCGGGCTCAACCGGCCTGCCCTGCAGCACACTGGCGTTCGCCGCGCGCGCGATCTGGTTGATGTTGCCGCCGATTCGGTTGAGCTCGCGAACGATCGCGCGAAGCGCCTCGTGCTCGCTTGGCGAATGCTGCACCGGCGAGCCCAATCGAGAGCGCACCAGGGCGACGATCCAACCGGTTCGGGTCATGCCACGCTGATGTGACACTTCCGCGAGCTGCCGCATCTCGCTCTCACGAAATCGCACCGTCACCTTTTCCGGGCGTCCGACCGGCAACGCCGAGATGCGTGGTGCGGGCGCAGCTAGCGCATCAGCAATAAGACGCCGCAACAGCGCGGATTTGCCGCCGTGGGTCGCTGCAAATGCTGAGAACTCCGCCGCGACTTGGTCGGAGACGCGAAGCGAGATTAGAGCCATGCACTCCAATCCCATTCGCGATGTAATACATCGCTGGCGCGAAGCCTATCCTGCACTAGAAAGTGCGAATCTCTCCACCCCCTCGATGTTGGTTCAAACCAACCGGCTCGGCAATCAACGCTCGTCATTTGCTGCAGGTGAGATCCGACCCAGGTGACGATCGATGCGCAACATTCCTCCGGGAGTGGCGCAGCCATCACCGCGACTCTTTGTATTGCTCGAACGCTGCGCGTGCGGATCGGCAACACGGGCACCGAGCATGTGGACCGCGGCTTTCCAGCAGCCTCCGGCCTCTCTACGGCGCTGTGGGGGGCGCGTTCGGCCTCCGGCTGCTGCGCTAACGCGCCATCCTTCGGATGGGAAATCCGCTCCGCCGGCGTGCCAAGCGCAGCAGTCTTTCTGGGGAGACAGTCTAAGGCCAGCTTCATGCGAAAATGATCTCTTCGATCGTGATGGTCGATGCCGGCACCTCTTCCGCTTCTTCTGCGCCATCGACTAATAGCACGGCATAGCGTGAGCCTTGAGACGCGAGCCGATCGACGAGAAGGCAGCCGGCGCGCTCTTGGTGGCGCACTCTGATCGTCACTGGTGAACTTATTCGCTCATTTCGATGGACCGAAGACTTGGAGCATTTCTCCGCGGCCGCCTTTACACGGTCTCTCTCCATGGGTCGCAATGCGACTTGCGGTGCGATCGGCCCTCGTGCCGCTTGAGATCCAGCGGCACCTTCGCCATCAGCGTGGGAGCCGCCAACTTCGCTGCGAATTTTGCGAGCCAGCTGGCGGGCGTGGGCGTCTGTGAAGCTCTCCTGTGCTGCACATATGGTCTCGACGGCGTTGGGCTGCTCACGCCAAGCCTGGTAGAGTTCATACACAGCACGGATTGACGAGCCGGTAAGCTTCGACCGGAGGAACTCCGGCATACTCTGGACCGACGCGTAGCGAGAAACCCAGTCTCTGGGCTTACCGAGCTTGCGCGAGATGTCCGCTTGGCTATCACCCTGCCCCAAGCGGTCCGCAATGAATGCCGCAATTTCGGGGGCATTGAGGTCGTCGCGCTGGATGTTCTCGATCATCTGAATGTAGCGATCCGCAGAACCAACGGCATGAATCAAGGCCGGGATTTCACGGAGCCCGGCGCGCTTGGCAGCGCGATATCGCCTCGCACCCATGACGATCACGTACCGGTCTTCGTCGGTCCCCTGCCGCAGCACGATCGGTTGCAGCACGCCATGTTGACGGACCGATTCCGCGAGCTCATCGAGCTTCTGTTCGTCGAAGCTGCGACGGGGCTGGCCTGGATCTTCGTCAATGCGATCGATGGCGATGGAAGTCGGTTGCCCGGTTGCGGCAACCACGTCTTCCGCGGCGTCGATGAGTTCCTTAAAGCTGAGATCAAGCGCCATGTACCGTCTCGCCCATCTGCGCGACGATCTTGGCGAGAACATCACGGATTTCGCGACCAGCCTCCTGCGCAGAGCGGCGCTTGAGCTTCCAGACCGGCAGGCGTTCCGCAACGGCCTCAGCGTAGCCATCCCTTGCAACGATCTGGCCGGGGAACACATATTTGCCGGCCTCGCGCAGCAGTTGCTCAAGATGCGTCCTTTGACGAGGCGATTTCGTATTGAAGTTCGAGGGCAGTAACCCGAGGAACTTCGTATCTTGGCGGCCATAACGCCTCTGGACGCCGATCACGGTCTGCATCAGGCCTTTGACGCCCTTGATCGAATAGTCCTCCAGATAGATGGGGGCCAGCACATGCGACGCCGCAACCAAACAGCCGACACTGCGCAGTCCAAGTGATGGCGGCGTATCGATGACGCAGGCATCGAACTGATCCGACGCGATAGCGAGGTTCTCTTGCAGTGTCGTTATGGCGGCTGCAGTGCTGCGATCGAGATCAGTCAGCGAGCTGTCGGCTGGTGCGAGCGTTAGGCCTTCGTCTTCTCGAGGTGCAATCCGCGTCCCCGGCTTGAACAAATCCGCGGCTAACGTTGAACCGGCATAGTGCCTCAACGTATCCGACGCATTGCTCTGCGCATCCACGTCGATCACGAGAACGCGGAGATTCGCTTCCGCCATGAACCAAGCCAAATGCACAGCAAGCGTCGTCTTGCCGACCCCGCCCTTTTGATTGTTGATGACAATGGTCTTCATCTCAAAATCCGGAATGGGTCTGGCGGCGCTGGGTTCATGTCCTCGTCCATCGTTTCGTGGAGGTGTTGGTTTGAACCAACAGCGATTGCGAATCCGATTCCGGAACGATCCCGAAATTCACCTGGCGAATCCCCTGCCAGAAGAGTCAGGTCAGTACATCGCCAACGGAAGGAACAAATTCTGGCAAGCGCGGGGGGGGGGACCGTGCTCGTTGCTGGACCACTGCTGTCGACATGGTCGCGAGAGGATCGTCACGCGAATGCGCGGAGACCGCTTGCGGGCTCCGGGAGCGCCGCCCGACGGCGCGAGTAGAGCTGTCCCCGGAGGGGCTCGCCCAAACGATTAACGCGGTATCACCCGTAGGCTGGCCTTATTGGCCGGAAGCCCACTCTCCTTCTTAAGATTGGCACCCAGTCAAGTTCAGCCAATTCGAGGGTTTCGCATGTTCTGGAAAGTCGTGTCTTGGGCTTAGGCGTTCTGAATTTTATGCTTTTGCTCGCTGAGCATTATAGGCATCTGGATAGCAGTTGCAGTCTACCGAGCTGTCGTACTCATAGCTCAGGCCGTCATGTCCTCTCTGTTGGTGCCAGATCCTCGTAAGGATTGGATTGAGCCCACAATAACCACGGAATTGGACGCCCTTTGTGCACTCGAAAGGGAACGTGCCTCGGGCGCAAAGGCTCTAGACCCAACGACAGACCAAGCAATCATGGGGGACAACCCTATTCTGCAGGCACTCCGGAAAACTTGCCAATCCTTGCAGAATAGCGCCGCGGATCGCTGATCTTCGATTCAGCATCGCCGCATCGATGCCGTCTACGAAGCCGACCCTGTTCCAAGTAATGTCGCTGATCCGCAGTTGGGGCCGGATCGGCACGACGGCAAGACCATGGTGCACAGACCTTCGATGGCAGTGCAGAGACAGTCGAAGCGTTCGGACGGCTGGAGCATGCCAAGCGGAGGTGCGGTTATGCTGCAGCGGACGAAAAATGTCATTGTCCGGGACTTTTTCGGGGATTACGGCTCTGCTTGTGAACCCGGCTCTATCTGTTCCACGGCCTTGATGTCAGACGAGCAAAATCGAAACAACACGGAGCTCGTCCCATGACGACTGCCAATGAGATCGCCGAAAAGATTGCAGCCGAGAACGACCTGACAAAAGCTCAGGCGAAAACCATCGTCGAGAGCGTGTTCAAGGCGATCGCTGATGCGGCCGTCAGCGGAGCCGAGACGAGCCTTCCCGGGTTCGGCAAGTTCAAGGTCAAGGATAGTCCCGCTCGTGAAGGCCGCAATCCGTCGACCGGTGCAACGATTGCGATCGCAGCTTCCAGGAAGCTGACGTTTACACCTGCCAAAGCCATGAAAGATGTTCTGAACGGAGGAGCGGCCCCTACCGACGGAGCATCTTAAGTCGCAAGACGAGGGGGCTTATGCCCCCTCCTCGGCCGCGAGCGCTTCGTCCCGTTGACGGGTGAGCTCCGCCAGTTCGAGTTCAAGCACCTTGCGCTCTGCCGGCGTGAATGCGCAGTCGCGCAGCTCGGCGCGCAACTCTTCAATGGTGTCGATGGTCATGATCGCATCTCCAGTCGAAGGGAGCGGGCCCCGCCTCGCGGCGGAGCCCACTGGCTGAGCCTCAGTCCCGGTTGGGCCGGGACCAGATCAGCTGGAGACCTTCCGCACCTTCGACCTCGGTCAGGGTGGCGTAGATCGGGGCCGGGAAGCTCGGATCGTCCAGCTTGACGGAGAGGTAGTCGCGCTCAGTGTCCTTGGCGGTCTTCTGCCAGGCAGCACCCAGCTCGACGTTGCCTGAGTAGATGCGGAAGTGCGGTCCCTTGTCGGAAGGGTTCTCGACGCGGATCAGCTTGGCCTTGACGTTGAGGTTGAGCGTCTTGATGGCGCCGGAGAAGCCGTTGCCCGTGGAGGTGAAGGTGCCGATGGTGGCCATTGTCTCATTCCCTTTGTTTTCTCGGGCCGCGCCTATCGCGTCCTCGATGGCGGTCGTGAGACCGGAGGCGATCGACCTGCACCCGGAGGGCCGAAATGAAATGGAGGGCGGCCGGCAGCGACTTTCTTGCACCGCGAGGAATGGCGCGCAGCGCCAGGGGAAGAAAGTCGAGGACGGGCGTTGCAGGGACCAGATCGAGAGCCCGCGAAGCGGGATCGGCCTTCGGTCAGACCAGCCTCTATCGAGGACGCAGATGGGTGCGCCCATCGCGAAAACACATGGAATGAAGACAGCGGCCCGATCAGCGGTTCGGGTCTCAACGCAACGGCCGTCGCAGCGAAACGTCGCTCACCATGAGCAGGCCACCTAAGCGCCGGGTCATGACCTACCAGGGAAACTATCGCTGTCAGCAACGTCGGCGCACCTGTCGAAGTGGCCATCGCAAGATCGATAACGAGGGTGCCGACGCTCTCGCCATGCGGATGCAACCCGGTCCTTCCGCATCCATGCGACCGACACGCTCTGCGAGGCGTGAAACAGATGCTAGCGTCGCTGGACTTGCCGGCCGCCGAGTCCGGGACGATTCCGCCGGCACGCGCGATGGAACGAAGCTCAGCGTGCGGGTTGCAACGCCACAGCATTGGTGCGGGTTGTGAGCACGATCGACGTCAACAGCGATCCGGATGCCGGGCTCGATTTCGGTTCGAACGTTACTTGGCCGGCGGCCGCAGCGGGCTTTCCGCCCATTTCCGGGCTGCGGGATCGCGCAGCGGGTCGTCTTCGCAGGCCAGGCAGACGTAGCGTGGCCGGCCCGGCGCGACGTCGTCGGGCACAGCCGTCATCGGCTTCCCGCACTTCGGGCACAGCTTCCGGCTCAGGTAGAGCGGAGTCATGGTCTTTCCCTGCCGGAACCAGCTTAGTTCCCGGTGCGTCGCGAGCACAAGTAGATCGCCAAAACTTGTTCGTATGCATCAGACCGCTTGACGCGGGGCGCGTCCCGCACTGAAATCCGGTTTTCAGTGATGTTGCGGGGGTGGCGTCGTGGAAGACTTTTACAGGAGCTTCGCGCAGCGGGCGCGCGATCTGGCCGAGAACGCGGACCCATTCACCAAGCGGCGGCTACTCGACCTCGCCCAACGATACGATCTGAAGAGCAGACCAGGATCCGGAGGCGGTAGGTCTATCCCGCCCCCGCGTGCAACGCCGCCGACGGTCGTATTTTCCGGCTCCAGCGAAGCTTAACAAATCCCATCCCGGTAACTTCGTCCGATCGCGGCACGATCGTCGGTTCTCCGTGTCTTCCATCGACCGAGGCGACTGTTCACTGACCGTCTGTGTCGGTCCAGAGGCCACCTCACCGCCCACGCTTTGCATTCTGCTGGGAGGCTAATCGTTCGCAGCGTCGGCCTGACGTTTCTTGAGGCGCCGCAGCCATACGCCGCGGGTCCCGGTCAGTCGGCAGAGCGGCTTGCGGTAAAACAACCTCGCGATCCGACCCCGCCGCCGGCGCATGACCCGGGGTGCGCAATCGCAGCACGGACGATCTCGGGGCCGCCAGTCTTCTGCCCGGCGCTTGACGGGAATTGGACGCCGCTGCCAAGGCCCCATTCGACCTTAACCGCAAGCTCAGACCACAACGCGTCAGCCCGAGCCGAGGCGATGGCGCACAGAGACGCTTCCCCATCCGTTAGGCCGAGCGTTTTTCATGGAGCCGGGAGTTGATCTGCGACATCAGGATCGGCCCAAGAGAAAATTCTCCGACCTCGGCTTTCCGCGTCAGCCCGCGCAAGTAGCCGCCAGCCGATCTAATCGCTGTGCCACGCTGCAAGATGCAGGCGACAACCACTGCGGCCTGCATTTCACCCAGGATGGTTTGCGCCTCCTCCCAGGCGCTTGGGCTGATCCCTAGCGACGATCGCACGACGGCAGCCGTGGCGAAGAAATCGCGCCAGTTTGAAATCCCATCCTTCGCATAATCGACGATGTCCGGGCATGCACTCAGGACCATTCCCAACGGATACGCCCCGTCGGCGACTCGCGATGGTTGAGGTTTAGGCTCAGCTCCCGCCGCCCTGCCTTCTCGGAGGCTAGGTTCAAGTTCAATTAAGGCATCGGTGTTTGAATTCTGTATGTGGCGCTCAGAATGGGACTCATTGCCGCTCGGATTCTTGGATTTGATATGCGCTTCCAGCAGATTGAGCATGTCATCAGCAAGTTGAGACAGCTCGTCGGCGATCGGCTCAAGCTCCTGGCGCGTCGCGGTGCGCGGAATCCGAACAACCATCGCGCGAAAAGCGGCATGCACCTCCTGCCAATCGGCGGGGCCCTGCCCTGCCCTTCGCGTCGGGACGCCTTCCTCGATGCCGGTTGCAATCATCTTCGCGATGTCGCGCCGGCACAGCGTGATCCGCTCACGCACGAGCTTGAGCGCGCGGGCTTCGGCTTCGATATCGGCCGCCAGGCTCTCGAACTCTTCCGAGCGCACGACGAGCGGCGACAGATCGAAGCCGAAGGCGAGCTCGATTTCGCCAACATCGTCCTTCCGCGCATAGCGCTTGCCATTTGGACTATCGCGTCGAACGATCAGTCCCGCGTCGACCAGCACTGCGAGGTGGCGCCGCAGCGTCGATGCCGGCATGCCGTGCGCCCGCCGACTGAGCTGATTGTTTGATGGGAAGACGATCAGATCATCCTCTCCTGTGAGCGCCGTCTCAGGATGGAAGGTCAGGAGCGCGTTTAACACTGACAGCGCGCGCTCCGACACGCCAAGGCGCGGCCGTGCCGTGCAGATGGCATGGAAGATCTTCCATTTGTGGACGATCTTTTCGGGAGGGCGTTCGGTTGCGACCATCTGGTTTGCCACATGGGCAAGTGTCAACGATCGCCGCCCAAAGGGCGTCGTTGGAGAGTGTGACTGCATGTCTTTGCCTCAGCTGGGCAAAGAAAACCTGCTCGCCGAAACGACGATAAAATCGCGTAGAAACTCTTGACTGCGATTCGCGAAAGTGATTCTCTGTCAGTCGCCAAACTTGAAGAGAAGGGCTTCCGGAACTCCGTTTCGGGGGCCTTTTTCTTTTGCCTTGTCTGCTCCTGGTTCGTGTCTACGGGACGAGGCCGTCAGGCCTCGGTAGTTTCCTGACCACTGCTCGTCTTGGAAAAGGTGTCGAACAGCGCCGGAAGTTGGTCGACAAGAAATGCCGCGAATGTCGCCGAGACATTCTTGTCGATGGTAAGCTTCAATTCGCGCTCGGCCTGACGTACGTGCGCAATCTTGTCACCGGATACGGAGAAGACGGGCTTCTCTTCCGATGGCTTCGATGTCCCCGCGGAAGATGAACGGCTTGCCGCCGTGAATGCGGCAAGAAACCGGGCGTCGGTTTCTCGTTCTGCAAATTTCGGTTCAGCGATCGCCGTTCTGACACGTTTGAGCGCCGCGTCATCCTTGATCAATTCAGCGAATGACTGCCAGCGGCCGCGGCCTACTTTCGGAGCCTTCCCGATTGCTTGAATGACTTCAGCTGGGACCGATCGAGCAACGGCAAGAAGTTTCGAGGCCTCGGCTCGATCGATCGACAGCGCATCTTGTACGATTGACCGACTGTGCCCGGCATCTTCGATGTGCATCGCGAAGGTGGCGCGCTCAATGAAACTCAGATCTTCGCGCGGTGCGTTCTCGAGCCCTTGCGCCACGACAAGCGCTTCATCCGATAGTGATCGCACGATCGCTTTGACGGGAATCCCCAATTCCCGCGTAGCGCGGACGCGGCGATGACCATAGGCACTCTGGTAGCGCCCTTTTACTTCAGGATGCTCGCGAACGAGAACGGGCACTTCTTGGCCGCGTTGTGAGATCGACTGCTTAAGTGCCTCAAACGAGCTATCGTCCTGGTCGCGAAAGCGATCCGCCAGCGGCGACGGATCGATAAGGGAGGGATCGATTTCAAGGATCATCGCCCCGGATGCGATCTTGTCGCGCAGCTCCTCGTTCTCTTTCTCGACTCCGGAAAAAGTGTCTTTCAACGAGCGGACTGAGCCCGAGGAGACCCGCGGCAGGGCGGCGGGTATGTTGTCAGCTGACAACGCGGGTGGCTGCGGGGCGGTGAAAAGGCTCTTGATGGTGTCAGTACGTTTGCTCATCGACCCCACACCTTCTTAAGAAGTTGCGCGATTTCGGCATTGACCGCGTCGACCGATTCCAATGCGCGGTCGTAGGCGCCCCGCCCTACGGCGCCGCGCTCCAGCTCGTACAGTGATTGCTTGGTGAGACCTGCATTGGCGATCGCAGTCGATTTCCACACCGTGGCTTGGAGCACATCCGATCCAAAAAGGGTCCGGAGGAGAGCCACGATCTGAGCTTCGGGCACGTCATTGGGATCGTGACGCGTGATGACGTACCGGATGAAATCGTGATCGAGTCGTCCGCCAGCTTCCTCGATGACGGACATGAGGTCCGACGTCATGAGGAGAAATTGGCTCATTGATGCGACATCGACCATCTGAGGATGGATTGTCACGAGCATCGCGGTCGCCGCGTTTAGCGCACCCATGGTCAAGTAACCAAGTTGGGGTGGGCAGTCGATGACGACGACGTCATAGTCGTCGGCGACCTGATCGATGGCGCTGGCGACACGGCGAAAGAATAAATCGTGCCCGCGTTCACGCCGCTCAACCATGGCTCGAGGCGTGGTGTGCTCGAACTCCATGAGCTCGAGATTGCCTGGCACGAGACCTATCCCGTCAAAATAGGTCGGTCGAACGACCTCGCGCATTGGCCGCCGGTGTTCGTCATATCGGATGGCACCGTACAGCGTTTCGTTCGCCCCAATGTCAAACTCGGGTTGGTACCCGAACATTGCTGACAGCGAAGCTTGGGGATCGAGGTCAATCGCCAGAACCCGGAAGCCGGCAAGGGCGAGGTATTGCGACAGATACAACGCTGTCGTCGTCTTGGCGGAGCCACCTTTGAAGTTCGCGACAGTGATGATTTGGAGCTTGTCGCCTGGACGCCGGCGCGGGAGAAATTCCAATGCTTCGCGCGGCCGCGCGTTGGCTAGATATCCGCGCAACTCATGAATCTGAGCCAGAGTATAGGATCGTCGCCCCCCGATCCCCGTCGTCGGGCTCGGCCCAAGCCCGTCGAGAGAAAGTTGTCGAAGGTACCCATCGGATACGCCCGCAATTCGCGCAACCTCCCCCGAGGTGAATGACCGGAGCGATTTGCTCGCTGAAGGCGGGAAAAGCGTCGTCGCGAGCGATCGCAGCTGACCGGACAGAATGCCGGCATGCCGAGAGATCCGCGCAGACGCAGTCTCGCTCATCGTCACCGAATCTTCCGCTAAGCTCGTCATCTACCTTCTCAAGACGGTTTCTGCGCGTCAGACGCTTAAACTCCGTCTTGAGAGATGGCCACGATTCTATGATTTGAGCAAGAAATAAAGAGTTAACGAGTTCTTAACGGCCGGGCGTGCCCAACAGCGAGCAGCGGCCCTTAGGGCGCATCGCCTGGCTGTTGTCAGCTGACAACAGCGGCCCCAGCGGCGGAACGAGGCTCTACCATAGCATGATTCGACCGGGCTGCCGAGGTCCCCCAAGTGTTATTCTGTATCATGCCACCTCTTCTCCGATCGGTGTTGCCACTGTGCGGATGCGCCGGCGCCTCGATCGATGAGCCCCTCGCTTTTGGGTCGCGTCCACCGGCGCTTGGCGAGGGGTCGATCCATGCCGTGCGAGTGCCTCGATCCCCTGCTTCAGCGCGTCGTTGCACCGGAGAATCGCGCCCCTCGTAATGTACGGTGTGCTCGCTCACCTCCTCAGCCCGATGCCGGGGGGCCGCCGCGAGAAGCGCCCTCCCCGTCCCGTCGACGTATCCTAGAAGAATGGTGAGCAGTGGGACGTTGAGGGAGTTTGGCTCGGCCGGTTCGGCAGCACGCTGGGTTGTCGCGGTGTCGATCGACACGATATCGCAGCACTGCGCTGGGCGCTGCTCGTCCGAGGGCAAAGACGAGCGCCACACGGCGACAGGTCACCAACCGGTCGGACGATCAGGATCGACCAATCGACCGAGTACGTTCCGAGGCATTCGCGGTTGCTGTTGTGCCGCCTGATGATCAACACCAGAGAGCACGGACTTCCAGCCGACGACCCGCCCCGCGCTACTTACGGCGAAGGGAGGCAGTGTGGCCCCGCGTCGATCGGCACGCCCTGCTGCGGACCGTCTTGTGCCCGGTTGGATCCAATCTTAGCGCCCGGATTCAGCGCCGACGGCGATGCCCCGCCGTCATAGCGAGACTGGCAGATGGCATGTTACAGGCGATGGCGCCAACATCGGATTCCTTCCTAGGCAAGGCGCTTCGATCGCGAGGCACGTCCATCGGGAGGCCAACGGATTCACGGATTGTTGTCAGCTGACAACGCCCACTCCCAAGGGGAGGGTGGTGTCACGGTCGGCAGGCGAAAGCCGGACCCGAGAGGATCCAGTGGGCATCGGAATCGAGCCGTTTCCGTGCATCGTGGGGAAGAAGGAATCCGCCGAGGAGCAGGCTAAGCTCGCGGCGCTGTCTCAAATCGATCCGTAAGGAAGCTGGTCCGCAGCGCCCGGCGTCGGAACGGCGCTCCATTGGCGGGCCATAGGGCCGACCAACAATCCAATTTCGCGAAGTTACGTGAACATCATACGGGGTCGATTGGGCAAGGGAAGGCCACTACGCGGTGCCAGCTACCAGCCAGCCGCTGGAGTATTGTTGTCCGCTGACAACAACGGCCCCGACGATGGAATGTTGTCAGCTGACAACAATCTGTGCCCTCCGGTCATTTGGATCCAAGTCGCCAACGTCCGTCCAATTGAGGCAAGTTCGGCATTGCATCAGCCGCGCCGATGCGCGGCCGATGAATTCACACCCCGGCGGCGAGGGTCGGCCGAGATTGTCCTCGCCTGGAGTCCGGGACATGCCCGTGGCCTTGAAGGGATACAGAACCGGAAGACCGGAGGCATACGATTCATAGAATGCTAACCATAAGGGACTTGCGGCCTCCTGCGCGTCCTTACGACCTTCTCTCCTAGATTTGCCTCCCTGCTTTCATGTCGTGTATCCGACATGTTATATAAGGATACACGGCATGAGCTAGAGGAGCGCCTGATGGCCTTCCATATCAAGAATCCGGAGACGGACGCCCTGGCCCGGAAGGTCGCGGCGCTGAAGAAAATCGGACTGACCGAGGCCGTGCATGCGGCGCTCGCCCATGAACTTGAGCGCGAGCAGGGCAAGCCGTCGATGGTCGATTTGGGCGTCCAGTTTTGTCGCGACTTGAGGGTAAAGGGCAACCCGCAAAGCGGTAGGCCTGCTGACAAAGCGTTCCGCGACAGCCTGTACGAGGATTCCTGATGTTCATCGACGCTTCGGCCCTCACCGCGATGCTGACCGACGAAGACGAGGCGCGCGAGTTGCTGGCGCGTGTACAGCAAAGCACAACCCGGCTGACCTCGCCGCTGGCGGTGTGGGAGGCGGCGATTGCCGTCGCCCGCCTGCTCGATCTACCTGTCGCGGTGGCGGCCGAAGCGGTCGAGAGCTATCTCGCGTTGATAGAAATAAAAGTGGTGAACGTTGTGCCTGAAACAGCCCGCATCGCGCTCGACGCCTTCGACCGCTATGGCAAGGGCCGACACCCGGCGCGGCTCAATTTCGGGGACTGCTTCGCCTACGCCTGCGCCCGATATCTTGGCGAACCGTTGATGTTCAAGGGCGCCGATTTTCCGCAGACCGATATCGAGGCCGCCTGACAAGCGTTACTATCGAAGCGAGCCTCCGCGTGGCAAAAATAATGAACGCTGATTCGCAGCGAAGCCATCGAGCGACGCCGCGGAAGCCAGCCGTGACCGCGCGGCCATTCGGAAATCGGCCTTACCGACCAGGACATCTGAGCGAGGACGTTGGCCGAAGGGGTCCGGAAGAGGGCAGGGGAACTGACCAGCGGCGCATCTCCTCGGCGGTTTGTGACGCCGACCGCGGCGACCTCAGAACTCTTCAAGCTTACGCGCGGAAATCAGATCCTGAGGATTCGGAACCAGCGTCGCTATGACGGAGTCTAAAGCCGTGTTAGCTTCTGTTTCGTCGGCCTCCATTAAGGTTATCAGGACCTTGCCGTTCAGCTGCCAAATCCCCGAGCCACTGCCCTGGACCCAACTTGCCGGCCCCCTTGCGACCGCCGAGGACGCGCTTGCCCGGCTCGACGAGCGCCTCGCAAAGAGCCCAATTCGGGATGGGTGGATCAGCCGAAACCACTTCACCGATGCCTGCGCCAGTCTATGGCTGGAGGGCGAACTCGTCCACCTCGAAGATCTGGTTCTCCATGACGCCGGCATGGATATCCGCGCACCGACCCATGAGCTGACTCGGGCACGCGCCGTACTGCGCGCCCGCCGTCGCATCGTCCGGGAAAAGCCCAACTGGGCGTTGTCACCGGCGGGCCTTGCCGCCTTGCGCGGCCTGGACGGGACGGGCGACCTGGATGAGGTAGGGGGCGAGCGCGAAGAGGGTGGAGCAGGGGATTGCGATGCGAGGGAGGCCGGCGATGTGCTGGAGGCAGCGCTCGCACTAACCGCAAATGACGATGGGCTGTCTGAGGCGCTCGCTGCCGTCGATGCCGCGATGGCCAAGACCGATCGCGCCCTCGCCAGCGATAGCCCGAGTCAGTTCCGTCACGCGACCGATCGCGATCCGCTGGTCTACGACATCGATTGGGACGAGGACGACCGCCTCGCCACCTGGCGCGCCAGCCTCGATGAGGCCCGCAGCTTGCCGCCGACGCTCGCAGCGGCCATCGCGGCCGACGCATGGCGCAGCATCGAACCGCTACAGCACAGGCCATGGCTGGGCCAGTTGTTGGCGGCGGCGCTGTTGCGTCAACGTGGCAAAACGCGCTCCCACCTTGGCTGCCTGCACGACGGGCTGAAAACCATCCCGCGCGAGCGGCGCCGGTCGCGCGACACCGCGACGCGGCTTGTAGCGGAGCTAGATGCGATCACGGCTGCAGCCGAGGCCGGATTGAAGGCGCACGATCGCTGGCTCAACCAGCGCACTCTCCTCCTTCGGAAACTAACCGGTCGCCGATCGACTTCCAAACTGCCGGCGCTCGTCGACTACGTGTTGACCCGCCCGGTCGTCTCTGCAGGCATGATCGCTGAAGAATTGGGAATCACGTCACGCGCGGCGTTGAGCCTGGTGATCGAGCTCGGCCTGCGCGAGGCCACCGGGCGAGGGCGGTACCGGGCTTGGGGAATCCTCTAGGAGACCTCGGGGCGGCCGATACAGATCGCACCGCGCGCGAGCTGTGGCCGACATGCGCGCGTTCAAGTTCTTACACATCGTTGTCTCTGCCTTTTGACAGGCGAAGGCCTCGCCTCACGGCGAGGCCTTCTTGCGCAGGGTTTCAGTCGCGGCTCGGGCGAGACCAGATGAGCGAGTGGCCTTCCTCGCCTTCGATCTCGACCAGCGTCGCGTAGATCGGCGCCGCGAAGCTCGGGTCGTCGAGCTTGACCGAGAGATAGTCGCGGTTCTGCTCCTGGGACTTCTTCTTCCACGCGGCGCCGAACTCGGCCTTATGCGGTGCACCGCATAAGGCGGATTATGCGGAGAGCGGGATTATGCGGAGCGGTGTGCCGTGAACGTCGGTTTTTCGGCGCTTTGTCGACCGCGGTACTCCGCATAATCTCGTGGGGAGGAGCCGCGGCGCCCCGCGCGAGGCGAGGCGCCGCAAGGCTTGCGGGTCAGCGCGACCAAACCAGCGCGTAGCCGTCATCGACCGCGACGAGGTTGGCGTAGATCGCCGCCGGGAAGGATGGGTCGTCGAGCTTCACCGAGTGATAGACGGTGTTGTCCTTGGAGGTCCGCTGCCACGCGGCACCTATCTCGATGTCGCGAGTCATCACGCGCAGGTTCGGAGCCTTCTCGTTGTCCGAGGGTTCGGTCGGAAGCAAGCGGACCTTGATGTTGAGCGAGAGCGTCTTGATGATGCCGGTGAATGAGCCGTCTTCGGCGCGGGTGAAGGTGCCAATCTGAGCCATAGTGATCTCCTGTTGCTGTTTCCAAGCCCGCGATCATCGCGGCCTTGATGGCGATCTTTGAGCGCCGCAACGACCGACCTGCAGCCTTGGCCCGCAGCGTCAGCGGAGGATGGCGGGCTGAGCGATCTTGTTGCCTCGCGAGGAATGCCGCCGCTTGGCGGCAGGGGAAGAAGATCGCGAACGAGCCATTGCGGGTAAAGGTCGGCGAGCCAGCGAGCGTATTGTGGCGCGTGATCCGCCAGCAAAAGGCCGGTATGGACGTGGGCCAAGCAACCTGACAGGAGAGCATCGGCTCACAGGCATCCCACCACCGACGCGACCGCGACACCACAGCAGCAACAGCAGCGCGATCGAGGCATGGCAGTTTGATCATCGACCCCGATCCAACGAAGGCTCGATTGTCGTTCAGACAACGCCGTCATGCCGTTGCGTTGAAGCGGATTCGAGGTATTTCGTCGTGGCGGTAGGCCACCCGACGTCTCTCACCCCGAAGACAGAGATGCGTCCCCCAGCAGCGAGGCGATCAGCGCGTCTGGCGCCTTGAACCGTCCACGGCGCAGCTCGGGCGGAACGACCGCTTCCACCGCCTCGAGCTTTTCGGAAGGATCCATGCGCAGATAAACCTCCGTGGTGCGGATGTCGGCATGTCCGAGCCACAACGCGACCTTTCGGATGTCATGCGTGGCCTGCAACATGATCACAGCGCAGCTATGCCGCAGTTGGTGCGGCGTCACAGAGCGCCCGCGCAAGGATGCGCATTTCTCGGCGGCCATGCGGGTGTGTTTGTCCAGGACGTATTCGAAGCCCGCACGGGTCATCGGTTCATCCTGTGCGTTGACGAAGAGCTCGGGGGCGCGGACTGCGCCTCGGACGCTCAACCAGGCGCGAAGATCACGCGTGGTTTCCTTCCAGAGCGGCAGGCAGCGTTCCTTGCGGCCCTTGCCCCGGATCTTTACGCTCGCGCCATGCTGGAGCGACAGGTTTTCGGTGAGAACGCTAACCAGTTCGGAGACCCGCAAGCCCCCGGCGAAGCAGAGGTGCATCATCGCCCGGTCGCGTACGCCGGTTCGTGTCGCGAGGTCGGGGGCGTTGAGGACCGCGCGGATCTCCTCCATCGTCAGATGGCGGATGAGCTTCTGATCTTGGCGCTTGACCGGGATCGCATGAACCCGGCCGATCTGCTCCAGGGCGGAGGGCACCTTGTGCTCCACATAACGCATGAACGTCTTGATGGCGGCGAGTCGCAGGTTGCGCGTGGCAGCTCCATTCCTGCGCTCCTGTTCGATATGAGCCAAGAAGGCGACGATCAGCGGCGCATCGAGGTCTTCGATCGTCAGCAGTGACGGACGGGTGCCGAGCCGTTTGGCGGCGAAGTCAAACAGCAGCTTGAAGCTGAACGCGTATGTCTCGCAGCTCTGCGGACTGTAGCCCCGCTGGTGGGGCATGTAGTCGCGCAGGAAGCCGGTGATGAGAGGGGCGAACTTCGTCATGCGGCGCTCCCCCCGACCAGCTTTTCCGCCGCCAAGGCGATATCCGCCATCATCTCCGGCGTCGCCTGGAGATACCAGTAGGTGTTCCGGATATCGGCATGGCCGAGATAGGTCGACAGGGCGACGAAGTG
This sequence comes from Bradyrhizobium sp. USDA 3256, assembly GCF_054058275.1. Taxonomy (NCBI): domain Bacteria; kingdom Pseudomonadati; phylum Pseudomonadota; class Alphaproteobacteria; order Hyphomicrobiales; family Nitrobacteraceae; genus Bradyrhizobium; species Bradyrhizobium sp. USDA 3256. Next base: position 122,933 of record NZ_JBSSAE010000001.1, on the reverse strand, counting down.
CCGGGCAACCGCGCTGCGTTCGGCACCGCATTGTTCCAGAACGCGAGTTGCGAAGGTATGGCGAAGATCATGGATGCGGGGTTGCTGGCTTCGCTCCGGCGGGATCCCCGCTCGTCGCAGGATGCACCGGAACGTGTAGTTCACAGTTGTCGGGCACATCTCTCGGTGCTGGACGGACGGGAACAGCCAGTCGCTCTCGCCGGCGCGTTGGCGACGGACTTCAAGATAACGCTCAAGCGCCTCGATGACCGTCGGATGCAGCGGCACGAGTCGGCTCTTGCGGAACTTGGTCTCGCGGATATGCAGCACACCGCCAGGCTGGACGTCGTTGAGCCTGAGCGCGAGCGCTTCCGACACGCGCAGTCCCGTGGCAGCGATCAACCCGAACAGCATGACGTAGAGCTGGCGCCGCAGGGGATTGGGCTTCTGGCGCCGGAGCCTGCCCGCGGCATCGAGGAGGCGGGCGATCTCGTCCGGTGCGTAGATATAGGGGATGGGTCGCCTTTCCCGGCTTCGTGTAACGTCAGCGCGCGGGATTTCATGCCGAGGATCTTCGGCATGCAGGAAGCGCGCAAACAGGATCAGGTCCGTCAGGCGTCGTTCGCGAGCGCCCGGCGTGCGTGCAACCGTCGCCAACCAGGCCTGAACGGAGGTGGTGCCGATATGCGCTTCGCCCCGCTCGGCGGCGAAGCGCGTGAAGGAACGAAGGTGCCGCGCGGCCTTGACCAGCTTGTAGCCGAGCGTGCGGCGCAGAGAGATGTAGCGATCGGCGTCGTCGCTCAACATGGCAGCCTCCCACCCCAAGGCTGCGCGATCTCCGACAGGAGGCCGATGTCCACCTTGGCATAGAGCGCCGTCACAGATGGCGAGCGGTGCCGGAGCACGGCGCCGACGCCAGCGAGGCTCGCGCCGTTGCGCAACATGGCCGTTGCGGCGGAGTGGCGCAGAACATGGGCGCCGCGATGGGCGCTCTTGATCTCAGCCCGGTCCAGGGCGCGGCGCACGATGCATTTCACCGCGATGCGGCCGAGCGGACGGATAGGTGCCGCATTCGTCAAGAACACCCGTGTCGACGCGTTGCGTGGTCGTGCCCGCTCGACATAGGCAAGGATGGCATCGCCGATCTCCTGGGTCAGCGGTAGGCGCTCTTCGCGCCGGCTTTTGCCGGCAAGACTTATCCGGCCGGTCACCCAGTCGATTTCGTCGAAGGCGAGATTGGCGACTTCGCTTGCCCTCAGCCCCAGCCGGGCAAGGAGCAGGATGACGGCCCGGTCGCGCAGGCGGTCCTCGCCGTCACAAGCGGCAAGAAGGCGATCGAGCTCGCCTTTGTCCGAGGAAGAGTGGTGTCGCCGCCAATTGCCAACTTGCAAAACTCGGAACTGCATGTTCGCGGCCGATCGGGCATTGCCCGATCGCCACGAGATACTTGAGGTAGGCGCGCGTCGCGACGGTGATGCCCTGCGCCCGCCCGCGTCCATGAGGCTTGGCGCGATCGAGCACGAAGCTGCGGATCGCGGCGGCCGTGTAGGCGCTCGGAGCAGTACCGAGCGCCGCCAACAAGTCGACCAGGATCACCTGATAGGTATCGAGCGTGGAGTCCTTGATGCCGCGCTGCTCCCGCATCCAGCGGCGGAAGGCGGCGAGCGTCGGCCAAGTCTCCTCCAGCGACGGTCGTCGCTCTGGCGGAAGGACGCCCAGCTCGCGCAGATGGTCGATGAAGAGAGCGGCCGCGCCCTGCGGTGCGCGCGCCGTCTTGCTACCCCGGAACACCGAGGCCGATGCGGCGAAGCCGGCGGCGAGCGTTTCGATCTCGAAGCCAGCCGCGCGCACCCAATCGCCCCACAAGGCAAGCAAGCGCACCACCTCGGTTATGGTCGCCGGCGAGTAATTCCGCCGTGCAAGCCAATCTCTGAAGCTGTCGGCGTGCGGCTGCAGCCAGTTGATCCGGACATCGACGCTTCGACGATGTCTACGCTTTCGTTTTGTCACTCTGTTTTCCTTCGAGTTACTTGTTCACGCCGGGAAGTCCGGCGCATCGAGCAAACCGAAGGTTGTGACGCTATTCCATGGGATATGCGTTCTTGCTCGCTCGGCAGGAACTCAACGAGTCCCGGGTGGTCGACCCGACACGGTGCCTGTCGTTGGGGCGCGAGCATGGCGGCCGTGACCGCGGGAGGATGATGCACCGGCGGCGCCGAACGTGTCGATGAGGCGCCGATCGCCAGCGCCGTTCTCTGTCGATCATGCCGTCGAAGCTCCCAAGCAGCCTCTCTTTTGGGGCGGGTCTGGCACCGGCCCGGCCTTGGCCTGCAACGGCTCCGCCGACCTTCTTCCCCTGCGGCTGCGCCGCATTCCTCGCGCAGCAACAAGCTCGGCTGCCGCCGTCCTCCGCTAACGCTGCGGTCCTGCGGATGCAGACGTCCGGTCCGTCGCCTCTCGACCGCCATCGAGGCCGCATTGGGCGGTTTCGGGCAACTCTCAGGAGATACGACGATGGCTCAGATTGGCACCTTCACCCGCGCCGAAGACGGCTCATTCACCGGCATCATCAAGACGCTCTCGCTCAACATCAAGGTCCGCTTGCTTCCGACCGAACCCTCGGACAACGAGAAGGCTCCGAACCTGCGCGTGATGACTCGCGACATCGAGATAGGTGCCGCGTGGCAGCGGACCTCCAAGGACAACACCGTCTATCACTCGGTGAAGCTCGACGACCCATCCTTCCCGGCGGCGATCTACGCCAACCTCGTCGCGGTCGATGACGGCTACGCGCTGGTTTGGTCGCGCTGACCCGCAAGCCTTGCGGCGCCTCGCCTCGCGCGGGGCGCCGCGGCTCCTCCCCACGAGATTATGCGGAGTACCGCGGTCGACAAAGCGCCGAAAAACCGACGTTCACGGCACACCGCTCCGCATAATCCCGCTCTCCGCATAATCGATGGTGCCGGCGAAGATGCGGTAGTCCGGGGCTTTGTCCGAGGTGCGGTCGGCCGCGACGATCTTGGCCTTCACGGTACCGAGGGCGAGAGTCTTGACGGTACCCACGAAGCCGTTGCCGTTCACGGTGAAGTTGCCGATGGTAGCCATGTTCGTATCCTCTTCGGTTCTCGGGCCGCGACCACCGCGACCTCGATGGCTGTCGTTGATCGAAGGCGATTGGACCGCACCCGAAGGGCCGGCACGAAGTAGAGGGCGGCCAGGGCGAGGTTTTCTTGTCTCGCGAGGAATGGACGCGCAGCGGCCAGGGGAAGAAAGCCGCGAACGGCCGTTGCGGTTATGGAATCGAGGCGGAGTGCAGCGACGACGGCCTTCGGTTAGACATGCCAAATCGAGGACGCATTGGGCGCGTCAGGCCGACCGCGGGGATATGACTGGTGACAGGCACGCGCACCGCACGACAACGCCAGAGCCACGTTGACCAAGAGACTCGCCCGCGCCCCTGAGGGTTCTTTCGAGGTAGGGCCACCGCGAGTGCGGTGCCGGACGAACGCAATTCGTGATGCACCGCCCTCACGCCGCTGCGGGAAGACGCCCATTGAGGAACAGACGAACATCTCGGGATCCCAGCGGCCCCACGCGGCGAATCCCAGCCGCGCTGGACGAGGTGATGAGGGAAGTGCCTCCGCCTCCGGAAGACGCAAGCGCACGACTGTGCACGCAAGAATGACCTCGCCGCGAGGCGAGGGCCTTGGTGAGCTCATGAAGAGCAAGGGCGAGACGCGACGCGGCCGCACTCATGCCGCCTGGTCGATTTCGGCCGCCTTCGGCTGAAGATCGTGCAAATAGGTAACAGCGCGCTGCGCGTGCGCCGCCGCCGAAAAGATGAAACGCTTGTCGTTGGCCAGCACCTCCAGCCACGACGCAAGGTAACTCACGTGGTCTGCACGCGGCTCGAGCTCGGGCACGATGCCGAGGTCCGCGCTGAGGAAGCAGGCGCCGAGCTCTGCGACAAGCTCCTCGCGGGCGCGCTCGCTGCTGTCTTTCGCGTAGCGGCTGAGATCGCGATTGACGCGGTGCGCCGGCGCGGTCCAGTGCACGCACTCATGCGCGAGCGTGGCCGCATAGCTCTCGGCGTTGTGGAAGGCCTCGAACGGCGGCATCTGGATGAGGTCGAGCGCTGGCATGAAGAAAGCCTTGTCGCCGCCATGCCGGATGGTCGCGCCGGTATTGGCGAAGAACGCGTCCACATGCGCGATGCGCTGCGCCGGCGGCGTGCTCGGAATAGGGCGCGCGTAGTAGTGGTCGGGCAGGCCCTCGATCTGGTCGACGCAGAACACGGTGTAGGCCCGCAGGAACGGCACGGTCCGCTCGACGTCATCGCCGTTGTCGTCCGTCTCGGTCTTGGTGATCTTGTTCGCGTAGACAACCATCGTTCCGCTCTCACCCTTGCGGACGTGGCCGCCGAGCTCGAGAGATTGCTTGAATGTCATCCACATCGGCGACGTGAAGTCGCGCGACAGTGCTTCCGACCAGAGCAGCACAACATTGATCCCCTGGTAGGGCATCCCATTGTGCCGCAGCGGTCGCGTAATGCGCCCAGCCCCCTTGACCGCATTCCACGGCCTGACCCACGGCCGTACGCCGCGCTCCAGGTCCGCGACGATGCGGTCGGTGATGCGCGCGTAGATGTCGGCGCGCGGTTTTCCTTCGTTCCTGCTCATTTCAATGACCTCCGTCTCGGAGGCCGCGCCTGCCGCGGCCCCTCACGGGGTCCGCCGCGGCGGCATCAGGCGCTCGCGCACCCGACCGGGCCGCAGCGCAGCGGAGGACGGCGCAGCCGTTGCGCGGGCGCCGTATCCGCCGCACGGACCACCGACCGGGAGGGGCCGCGCTGGCGCGACATGCCGCTTTTCTCGTTGGCTTGCCGGCAACACGAAAAAGGGCCGGTCTCGCGACCAGCCCGCACAGCGACAACATGTGAAAGGCGGGGCCGAAGCCCCGCCTTGATGTCTATTCGAAAGCAGCCATCTGGGTCGCAGCGGCCTTCTTGGTGACGGTTTCGCCGGCGTGCTCGACCTGCCGCTCGAAGGGCTTCCAGGCCTCGCCGATGACCTTCTCGTAGGCGGCAACGGCACCCTCGGCCGCCATGCGGAGCGCGTGCGCCTGAAGTCCCATGTCGGCCGCGAACTCGCGCTTGCGCTGCGCTTGGCTGTCGAAACCGACGGGACCGTCGAGGTCCTCGTCGCGTACGTCGTTGGCAAGCTTGGCGGTGGCTTCGCGCGCCTCGGTCACGGCCCGGGAGTAGAACTGGCCGGCCCCGTGGGCCGAACCAACGTAGGCGCCTACGATGCGTTGAAGGTGGATTTCCATCGCACGCTCGCTGAGCCCGTCCTTGAGGGCGTCGGCGGTCTCGACCACGAGTCGCTCGTGCAGGTCACGGATGCCGTCGCTATCGAGGACCGCAAGGCCGAAGCTTTCGGAGATGCGCAATGTCTGCGCGGGGTCGGGGCAGGCGAGGCGAACCATTTCGAGCGTCGCGCCGCGGCGGAGCGGAATGACGCGGGCGGTGGCGCGATGGGAGCGGGCGGTCTTGGTCATGATGAGATCCTTTCTCGGTTTCACCTTGGGAAGCGGTCGGGCCCTTGGCCGTTGCTCCCTCGGATGCGGTCGACCAGAACCGGCACTAGCGGGCCGCTTCAGGGGGCGGCGGCTGCCAGGACGAGCATGGGCGGGCCAAAGGCCGAGCGGGCCTTTAGGCCTGCGAAGGACGCGGCCCCCATTGCGAGACTGCGGTTGCCGATCGCTTAGCGACTTGCCCTTGAAGCAGACCGCGGACGGTTTAAACCGCAGCACAAACCGAGGGAGTGACGGCCAACGGGCAGTGCCCTCCGAAACCGCGCGAGGTCGGGGCCAATCCGCTCCTCACTCCACGTCCCCAAACGATCTTTCGCGTACTCCGCTCGCGCGGGGGTTCGTCACGGCCTCCGTCGTTCACCGCCACGCGGGGGAAGGGCGATTGCGCGCCCGAAGCTCGGTGATCGCCGTCTCCTGTCGATCGAGCTTTCGCGTGAGAGCGTCGATCTCGCCGCGACGGGCCAAGGCGAGCTCCGCGACGTGCTGCTGAAACAGCCGCTCATCCGCGTTCGTCCAGCTCGTTGCGATTCGGCCGTGCGGCCGGCGTTTCGCCCGATCGGTAATCGTCATCCGCTCAGCGCGAGCGGCGATCTGGCGCTCGATGACGCCGAGACGGCGCTGCGTCTCGACTTGCGCGGTCTCCATGCGCGCGAGCAGGGGGCGTCGGTCCAGGGGCTCGCTCATCTCAGCGTCCCCGTAGGCCAAAAGGGCAGGGTGGGCTCATCTGTCGCGTCGTCGTGCGGGAGACAGACTGTGGCAATGGAGGAGATGCAGCTGGCAGTCACGCGGTCGACGAACGCCGAATTGGCGCCGGCGTGCTTGCGCATGCCTGGACTAAGGACACCGTCGAGGGTGTCGGCGATGGCGCTCTCGGGATTGTTCCGCGCATGCGCCAGGAGGTCCACGGCGGCGACGAGATACGCCTTCATGACTGGATCTCCTTTATGTCGGTGCCGGCCGGATCTTGGCGCGGCGCGTGCACAGACAGGCGCACGGCGTGTTTCCAGGCGTCGGCGCCGGTGAAATGCCGTCTGAGCCGCGGATGCCAGACGACGAGGACCGGCGTTTCGCCGTCCCGTCAGTGGCCGTGCGCCAGCCGAAGGCTTTGGCAATGAGGCGCCAGGGCATGGGTCACTTCCATCCGACGAAGTCGGAGGGGCCGCCGTAGAGCTGGTGGCGCGCCTCGTCGATCACGAAGCCGAAGCCGCCGACGTGATACTCGTTGGACGGAACGAGGAAGCGGCGTTCCTCAGTTCCAGGCCCGCGTTTCCCGCCGAGCGTGGCGACGGTTTCGACGAAGCCGCTCGCGTGTCTGGATGTGATCGCCGACACGACGATCCAGTCCCGCGCATGCGCCTGCTCGAAGCCGCGGCGATCCTTCTCGCGAGATTCGCCCGGCTGCAGGATTGTGCTGGAGATCGCCTCCCAGGCGTCCGGCCAGCTGTCCTTGATCGTCGTCGCGGCGCAACGACGTTCGAACGCCGTGAAGATATCCGGGAAGGTGATCGCGACAATCGCCCATTCGGCGTCTTCCTCGTACCATCCACACTTTGAGCGCAGCATGTGGTGGATGATGCGGTTTCGCTCAGCCGAGAGCATGAAACCGCCGTGGCCAGCAGTGGAATGCGACGCGACACCCTCGGCGTAGACGGTCGAGCCCTGCGAGATTCCCCAAGGCGTGCGGATGCGCGAATATTGCTCGATCCGGCCAAGCAGCCTGCGCTCGCGTTGATGCTCGGCGTTTTCGAGCACGGCGTTGCGAAACGCCGCCTCATCGACGAGCTCGCCGGAATGTCCGTAGAAGTCGCCGCGCGTCCATTCGCCCATCGGGCGGCTGATGCGCCAGCCCGTCGCGAGAAAATGCCGGCCGTCGCGGGCCGGAAACATGGCGAAAGCCGTCTCGCCGACAAGCGCGACGAGAAGGCCGTCAGCGCTGCGACCAAAAGCGACGCCGTCGGAAGCAGGAGATGACGCGTTCATGCCGCGGTCCTCCCCTCGATGATGTCGGCGCCGACCTCCTCGGCCGTCACTTCTTCCAGCACGGCGTGGGGGTGGCCGTGGCGTGTCAACCACTCCTTCGCATCGGGCTCGTTGGTCGCGAGATAGACGAGCTCGGCGTCGCCGCCGGCGCGGTCGAATACGCGAACCGAGCCGAGGGCCGGGCGTTCGATGATACTGAAGAGGAGCCTCGAATTCAGCGAGAACGTCCGATGGACGCGCACGGCAATGACGCCGCCGGCACCGTAGTCGGCCTCATGCAGAGTGAAACAGGCCGATAGCGAGACATTCCCGACGTCCCGTCCACCCTGTTTGCGGATGAGGCGACCTCTGCTGTTGTTGGTCTGCCACGCGGCGAGCTTCTTCCTGAAGCGCGCCGGTGGCTGCGGCGTTCCGTCCGACCAGGCGACGATCGAGCCGATCGGTGCGTTGTCGATGATGGTGTGCGCGGACATCATGTCCTCCTTGTGTGAGCATGCGTGAAAAAGAAACCGCCGCCGGGGTGACGGGCGGCGGGGGACCGTTCGGAGAAAAAGACGCGTAGAGCTATTCGGCCGCCTCCCTGAATGCCTCGGCTACTTCGTCAGAGAGCTCATCGCCAATGCCGGCTGTCTCCTCTTCAGACCCGTCGTCATCTGCCGTCGTCGCGCTCGACGACAACCATTGCGAAAGCTTCGTGGCATCCGGCGCGAAGCGCGCGGAGGAATGGACGAAGTGTTCCTCCTTGAAGTGCTCGACGAGCGCGGCACGCGTGTCCTTCACGCGCTGGCGCGGCAGGACAGGGGTGTCCTTGCACGATGCCTCAAGGGCGGGGCGCGACAGGCAGGAGAGGAAATCCTCCGTGCCCATGTGCGCAAGGAAGCTATCCGCGCCTACCACTGCGCCGGCGATCCGGGCGACGATGCCGCTATTGGTGCCGTTCTCCCGGCAAGAGAACACGTCGACCAGCATGTTGCGCGCCGCGACACGAAGCGTATCCATGCCGAAGGAGAGCTTGCCGTCGGCGTCGAACAGCACCGCTACGTTCTTCGCCAGGTGGCTGTGGCCGTAATAGGTTCCACCGCCTCCCGTCGTCACGGAGACGTTCTGGCCCGCGAAGGCGAGGACCAGAAGAGCCATCAGCGTGTCGTCCTCGATCGGCGCGCGGCCAAGCGCCTCGCGCAGCGCGTCGGTGCGATAGTCGCCGATCATCTCGACGCCCTTGCGCGTCACGTCAGGACGGGGCTTGGAGATCTCGCCGACGTCGTCCGGAGCGTTGTCCGAACCGGTGGCGCCCTTGTCCTTCGGCTTCTTCGGCGCAGGCATGCGATAGTGCACCGTCTGCACGCGGCCGTCGCGGTCGAGATACATCGCCGTACAGTCGGACTTCGCCGGCTTGCCGTGGACGCGCTCGGCCTTCGGCGGCAGCTTCACCTCGCCGTAGTTGGTGGTCTCGGCGATGATGCCTTTCTTCGGCAGATTGGCCGTCATCCACTCTTGCTGCGCGCCGAGGAAAGCCTCGACGTCCGTCGTGTAGCGGCTGTCCTCGTCGGCGGGCGCGAAGAGATCTTCAACCCAATGAATGCCGTAGGCCTGGGCCAGGTCGTCGCCGAAGCTGGCGTGCCGAGCAAACATCCGGGTCTTCTGCAACGCCTGAGCGACACTCCACCACGAGACCTGCGGATCGGCCTTCGACGGCTTGTGCTTCTTCCAGACCTCCTTCTGCTCGTCGAGCGATGCGGCAGCGATCGTGCGGAGCTGGCGCTCGTCGGGCATGTCGCCCTTGGCCATGTGATCGAGCATTGTTGGCAGCACGTTGGCCAGCAAACGAAGTTTCCTGATTTGACGAACCGGCAGCGCGAGCGCGACGCCGATTGCCTCCTCTGTCCAGGCGAGCGCGACCAGACGCTCAATTGCGCGCCACTGGTCGACCGGGTTCAGCGCTTCGCGGGCGATGTTCTCGACCATCGAGCGCATGGCGCCGTTGTCGTTCGCCGCCTCGTCGACCAACACGTCGATCTCTTCGAGGCCGGCGGCGATCGCCTGCTTCACACGGCGGTGGCCTGCATTGATCAAGTAGCCGTTTCCGCCGCCGATTTCCGGCGTGATAACAGGCGGCTGCACGATGCCGACGGCCTTGATCGTGGCGAGCAGCAGCGCGTCGGCTTGCGGCGTCGACTTGGTCTGGCGCATGCGGTCGGGGTTCTCCTTCAGCGCGCGCGGGTCGACCTTGATGAGTTGCATGGGAATGGATCCTTTTGGGGTTTGCAGACCGGCGACGCCGGTCCTTTCTCGTCTTCTTCCCGAAGACACCCCTGGGCCCCGCGGAGCGGACGGGCCGGTGCAACTGCGGCCGAGCATCCCTGCCCGGCAGGACCAGCAGGGCCAAAGCCCTGCGCAGGACGACGGGCTGGGATCGCGCAGGCGGCGGTTGAGCGATAGCGTCGGCGGCCCGCCCGATCTGCGAACCGGCCTATTTCCTTCCTCGCTCCCCTTCTTTCGTTCAGGCGGCCGTAGCCAGCTGGCCGGCGCTCTCGCCGTCCTCCGCCAAGGCTTTTTCCACCTCAGCAAGCTGCCGGCGCTTTTCGGCAAGCTCGCCAGAGAAGGCGAAGTCCCCGCCATCGCGGGACTCGTAGGAGGAGAGGCGTCGGCGACCCTCAGTGAGGCGCTGGCGGTAGCGCTCCCGCTCGCCCTCGAAGTCGCCCAGCGCGTGCTCGAGGCGGGCGACCGCACCGAGCGGCGTCACCGTCACCGGCAACTCGATCTCGTATTCGGTGCCGGTTCGCAGGAGCATGGTGGTGTAGCGGTAGCCGTCGGGGCCGAAGCGCTCTCCACTGTACGCGACGTCGAAGCCCCCGATCGAAGCAATGACGGTCTCGCCTTCCTGCTGAAGCTGGACCAGCGTCAGTATCTCCTTCATCAATGCGCGCCCAGCGAGCTTGCGTTCCATATGCGGCGCTCCTGTCACGGACATGCTGAACGCATCACCAACGGTCGGTGTGAGGCGCTCGATGTCCTGCCCGATCTCGCCGATCCGGCGGGCCGAGAGCTGGATGTCGCGCTCGGCATCGCGCATCTGTCGCCGCACCGCATGCTGGTCATCGATGTGCGCGGCCCGCAGACGTTCGAGCCGCGCGATGTCGGCCTCGAGGCCAGCCTTCTGCATCAGGCGCGGGTCGCCCGAGGCAATCGCCTTCGCCATGGCGAACTGGTTGGCCTGACTTTCACTCATGTCCTCAAGCCGGCGGATAGAAGTGTCGCCGGAGAGCGCGGCGGCGATAAACCGGGCCTTGCGCTCGTTGTTCTGCCACATCTGCGCATCGAGGCTGCCTTCGGTCGCGTAGGCGAAGATATCGACCTCGTCATGCTGGTTACCCTGCCGCACGATGCGGCCCTCGCGCTGCTCGATCTGCGAGGGCAGCCAGGGCACGTCGAGGTGGTGAAGAGCCTTCAAGCGAAGCTGAGCGTTGACGCCGGTGCCCATCGTGTCGGAGGAGCCGATCAGGAAGCGGACCTTACCGGCGCGCACATCGCCGAACAGCCGCTGCTTCGCCTCTGACTTCTTGTAGTCCTGCATGAAGGCGATTTCGGCCGCCGGCACGCCCATGCGGACGAGCTCATCGCGGATCCAGCGATAGGCGGAGAAGCCGCGGCTCTTCTCGACGCTGATCGTGCCGAGGTCGGAGAAGATCATCTGCGCCGCGCCGGGCAACTCGAAGGGTTTTCCGTCCGTGCGCACGTAGTTGTTCGCGGTCGTCTCGCTCCAGATGCGAAAGGCGTTGCAGACCAGCAGGTTCAGCTTGTTGTCGGCTTCATTGTCGTTGTCCGGGTCCACCAGGCGCAGGTCGATGGCCGCGTGGCGGCCGTCGGTAATGACCGACAGCAGGATGTCGTCGCCGGGCTCCGGTGCGCGGTCGCGCTCCTCGATCGCCTTGATGCGCTCACCGAGCAGGGTCTGGTAGCGCTTGAACGCCGGCGACGGCTTCGCGGTCAGGATCTGCCGTTTTCCGGTCGATATGGCTGGCACCTTCACGTACTGGCGCAGGTCCTCAGGCATCACCACGTCCGCGAAGGAGCGGAACATGGCGATCAGCTCCGGCACGTTGACGAAGGTGGCAAAGCGCGTGACCGGCTTGTATTTCCCCGAGGGCTGGAGCTCGAGCTCGGTCGTGACATCGCCGAACGTGCTCGCCCAGGCGTCGAACTCATGCAGCCCGCGTTCCGATAGCGCGGCATGTCCGAGATAGCGCTGCACGGAAAACATCTCGCCGAGCGTGTTGGTGATCGGCGTACCGGAAGCGAGCACCAGCGCACGGCCCGGGTTCTTCGTCCCGATGAAGCGCGACTTGACGTAGAGGTCCCAGGCGCGCTGCGAACCGTTGGGGTCGACGCCCTTCAGCGTCGACATGTTGGTGGCGAAGGAGAGCTTCCTGAACTCCTGCGCCTCATCGACGATGATCTGGTCGACGCCGATCTCGGAGATGGTCAGAAGGTCGTCCTTGCGGGTTGCGAGCGATTCTAGCCGTTCCTGTAAGCCCTCCTTCAAGCGCTCGAGGCGCTTGCGCGAGACGCGGTCGTCGCTCTCCACCTTCATCAGGAGCTGCTCGTAGAGCTCGAGTTCGTCCTGGATCATCTGCTGCTCGAAGGCCGCGGGCACGCTGATGAAGCGGAACGCCGAATGGGTGATAATGATCGCGTCCCAGGTCGCTGTCGCGGCGCGCGACAGGAAGCGGAGCCGCTTGTCTTTGGCGAAGTTGGTTTCGTCGGCGACCAGGATGCGCGCATTCGGATAGAGCGCGAGGAACTCGCGGGCGGCCTGCGCCAGGCAGTGGCCGGGCACGACGAGCATCGCCTTGGCGACGAGGCCGAGCCTGCGCTGCTCCATGATTGCGGCGGCCATCGTCATAGTCTTGCCGGCGCCGACGGCGTGGGCGAGGTAGGTCGAGCCCGCGGCGATGATGCGCCAGATACCGCGCTTCTGATGCCCATATAGTACAAAGGCGCCAGAGGCGCCGGGTAACTTCAGGTGCGAGCCGTCGAACGCTCTGGGCGCGATGTTGTTGAAGCGGTCGTTGTAGACGCGCGCCAGCCGGCCGGTGCGATCGGGGTCGGACCAAATCCAGCGCTGGAAGGCATCCTTGATCTTCTGCAGCTTGGTCTTTGCTGCTTCCGTGTCGACGACGTTGAGCACGCGCCGCTCGCTGTCGCCGTCCTTGATCGTGTCGAAGATCTGCGGAACGCGGCTGTTCAGTGCATCGGCGAGCAACTCGCCCGCGTGCCGGCGGGCCGTGCCCCATTCCGACGTGCCGGCCGCCATCCATCCGAGCTGTCGGGCTTCCACGGTCCACGACGCCAGTTCCGGCATGTGATGGATCCTGATCTCGGCGTCCATCGTCTCCTTGCCGAAGGCGACGATGTCGGTCGCCGGAATCCAGGGCGCGCCGAGACGCGCCGTGATGTCGGAGGGCTTGAGGTCGGCGGGCTGCACGGCTTGCAGCGCCGTGACATTGCGTTCGTAGGACGCATCGAGCGCAGCCGCGGCCTCCGCAGCCCTCAGCTTGTCACGGACGGGCCCGGAGAGGTAGGAGTCGGCCGTCTGCCACGAGCCGTCCGCAGGATCGCGGAAGACCGCGCTGCCGAGTTCGGCGACGACGTCGTCGCATTCGCAGTGCAGCAGCTCGGCGACGTGGTCGATGTCGGCATGCCCGCGCTCGTTGAGCACGACGGCCAACGCATCGGCCGCGCTGCCGATGAGGGCGCAGCCGGCGGCGCGATCACCCGCTCGGTGAAGATCGGACCGGGCTTCGCGGTGTTGGTCTCGAGGTCGTAGTCCTCGATCGAGGCGACGAGCCAGCAGTCGGGGTCATCGAGGAAGGGCTGGATGTTCGGCCGGCGATGCGTCTCGCGCACCTCGCTGGTCTCTTCGTCTTCCGTCATGGAAACGGTCGTGAAGTTGATTGGGCCGAAGTCGCGGACGAAGTTCGACCAGGCGATGCGCAGCCTGACCTGCGCGTCCTTCCACGGCTGGTCGAGCTCCTGCGCCTTCAACACCTCACGCACCGCATCGCGGATAGGGATCAGCTTCCTGATGATCCGGACGTGCTTTTCCGGAACGCCATCGGCGCTGCGGCCCCTACGGGCCTTCACGGCGGTAGGCTGGCCGTCGAGGACCTGCATCAGGCCGTGTGCCTCATCGAAGAAATAGCTTCCCTCGCCCACGTGCCGATCGGACGGCAGATCTAGGACGCTCTGATCATCCGCATCCTCTAGATGGAGCTCAATCACATCGGGCTCGCCGTCGTAGCGGTCTTCGGGAAGGAGACCGACTACGGCCGCCAGCGCCGCTTCGAGATCCTCGCCTTCGTGCGGCTGGCATGTATAGCTCTCGCCGAAGGGACCAGAGGCGAGAGCGTGCGTGCCGAGCACAAACGCCGGGTGCTTCGCGAACCAACGGTTCACGCGGATCGCGCTCTCGTCTTCTGTCGCAGGCCGCCCCTCGTCGAGGTCAAGCCAAGAAGGATCGCCCTCCGCTTCGCCGATCTTGCGCTTGCGAAAGAACAGGATGTCGACGACGACATCGGTGCCGGCGCGGGCGCGCAAGCTGCTTTCGGGCAGCCGGATCGCCGAGACTAGGTCAGCCGACTTCGCGATGTGCTCGCGCGCCGACGCGTCGGCCTTGTCCATCGTGCCCGAGCTGGTGACGAAGGCGGCCAGCGCCCCCGGTTTCAGGAGGTCGATCGCACGCGTAATGAAATAATCGTGCAACCGCAGCCCCATGGACCGATATGCGCGGTCGGACCGCATGGTGCGGTCAGAGAACGGCGGATTGCCGATGACGAGATCAAAGTTCCCAGGCAATTCGGTGCGCGCGAAGTCTCCGGTCACGATCCGCGCCCGCGGCTGCAACAGGCGCGCGATGCGCGCCGTAACGGGATCCAGCACGATACCGGTGACGTGCGAGACCTCCCGAAGTCCTTCCGGCATCAGCGCGGGAAACAGCCCGGTGCCGATGCCGGGCTCGAGCACGCGGCCGCCGCGCCAGCCGAGGCGCCGCAGGCCTGCCCAGATCGCGCGGACGATGAACTCGGGCGTGAAGTGCGCATACTGGGTGCAGCGCGCGAGCGAAGCGTGGTCGAGATCGCCGACGGCATCCTCCAGCTCGGCTCCGATCGCCTCCCAGCCCTTGCGGAATTCCGCCTCACCCGGGCGCCGGAACACGAAGTTGGCAAGATCGGAGGCTCCGAAACCGATGAAGCGGATCAGTTGCTTCTGCTCTTCGACAGTCGCCGCACGCCCATCGGCCTCGATCGCCGCGGCGAGCCGGATCGCCACGATGTTGTCGCGGGCGCGGTCCTTCCATCCCTTGGCCAGGGCGCGCTCGCCCGCGAGATGGAAGTTCGTCCCGCGCTCTCGAGGAGAGGATGAAGCAGAGCGCGCGATCGCCGCGATCGGAAGCGCCGGAGCCGGCGTCGACGGATCTGGATCCTCGCTGTCGTCCAGGTCGTCGGTGATGCCGCCGGCGAAGGCCGTGACGCCGAGGCCAGAGGAAAGGGCGGAACTGTTGAAGAGGTCGAGGGTGAAGGGATCGTCTTGAGCCATTGGAAATTGTCCTTGAGATGAGGGCACGTGCCGTCGTCCCGCCAAGCTGCCTCGGCGGGTGCGGGTGGTCGCAGTGAATAGGGATGGGAGGCGCTAGCGGATGATGAGCGACAGCGAGATGTCTGTCTCGCTCAGCTGCACCCGCAGATGGGTGTATCGAAAATCACGATTGATGAGCGGGATGAACCGCTCGGCCTCGATGAACTCGATGCTGTCATCGCCGCCGAAATGGCGTCGCTTGTAGTCGAACCAGTCCGGATTGCCGACCGGATGGCATTCCTCGGAATAGACCACGAGCGGTCGATCGCCGTCACCGAGCTTGCCGTTCGACATGATGTAAACGCCGTTGTCACCCACAAGCCAGAGCCCGGGCTTCTCGCCTTTACCCGGTTTTTGGCCGTAGTAGGGATTGCGGAACCCGCCGTTGGCGGCGGCGTCGGACTTTCCGCGTTCGATAACCCTGCGGACGGCGGGGATGGGGAATGTGAACATTGCGCTCTCCCTCACGCCGCGATCGCGTCGGGCAGGTAGCGCAGGTGCACCGGCAGCTTCGCTGAAATCTCCGCCTCGGTGAGCTCGTCGAGCAGCTTCAGCACAGTGCCGCGCTGACCGCCGTAGAGCAGCACGGTGCGCTTGCCACATAGATGATGGGCCCATCGCTCGCCAGCGTAGCCGCAGTAATCGTCGTGCGTACTCGACCAGATGTGCTCAAGCCGCTCTTCGCGCGTCATCGCCATCACGGGCCGCGATTCTCGTTCGAGGATCGCTGTGCGCATCCGGTCGGGTGACGAGCGCTCCGAGAGATTGCAATAGCCGTGCAAGTGACGGACGCGACGGCCGATCGTCAACGTGAAGAAGACGCTGGTGACGCTGCCCGTGAGGAATTCGCGCATCGCGAACATCCCGCCGCGCATCCAAAGCGGTGGAAGGACGTCCAGCATGTAGTCGTATTCGCCTGGCCCGATCTCAAACCATTCACCCGAAAACAGCGCGGTCGCGTCGACTTCGGGGCGATTCGGCCGCTGCGCGTGGCGATCGAACATGCGGAACATCTGCCGGCGGTCGGCGATGCCTTGGTAGACCTTGCGGATCGGAGAGGGAATCATGGGAGGGCTCCTTCAGCCTCGTCAGACTGAAGCGCGGCTCACCCCTTTGGCTCGCCATCTTCTTCAGCCCTTGACCCCTTCTTCGCGGCCGCCTCTCCGGTCCGGAGGGTCAAGGGCCGCGTAGCGGGCGAAGCCTCCCTTGACGCGCCGACCGGACATGCGGCACGTCATTTCTCCTTTCTGATTTCCCGCTTCTCTCTCGCGCTTTTCCGTCCGCTCGGTCCGTTTGCTCGTCCTCGCGCGACACACGACCGAGTTCTCCCGGACATCATGGTAATCATTGATTAGCCGCAAGCAGCCCATAGACCGTTCCGGCGCGCAGGCCTCTTAGATCTTCGTTCCAATCAACGGCTTGCGGTCGTGATCGCGTACATTCAATGCCAGTTTCGCCAGCAATCCCGCGAATTCGCTCGGCGTAGACGTCGCCTTGCCGATTGTTGTCGGTCGCAGCCACAAGCCGAACGTTCGCACGCTCAGCCAAACAGCGGATGGCTTGCTCCGTGGCCGGCGACCAGCCGCCACCGGTGCTGACATATAGCGTGTGGGAGCGCTGGAGCTCGATCGCCGCCAGGCTCATGGCATCGATTGCAGCCTCGGTGATGCAAATCCGCTCGGCGCCCGTCGGCCCGAAACGAAAAAGTTCTTTGGTCCCGGCGGTAGCGAAACCGCGCCAGTGCGGACCACGCTCCTCCCAACCAATGATGCGGCCGGCGAGATCGTCATGTGCCGCCCACATGCTGCCTTGCGGACCCTCCCGCAGGCGGCCTTGAGCAACCGCAGTGGCGACAATGGTGTCGGGAATGCCGCGCTGTTCGGCGAGATAGTTCCAGGTCGCCGAGCCAGGCCTCGGCGGTCGGCGGCGGGCCCATCGGCTGACGATGGATGCTGTTGCCGCCAGTTTGGGTACTCGCTTCCAGACCGGCGCGGTCACAACGAAGCCGACAAGCGCAGCGACGCGATCGCAGGCTTCAGGGAATCCGCTCGCGCCAAGGTGCTCTGCGAGATCGAAGACATCCCCTTTGGCAGGCGACAACGGATCGAACCAGCCGCGTCCTTCGTGGATGACAATGACGATTTCGGCACCGCGCCGGTATTTGAGCGCTCGCCGGGTACTCTCCTTCAAGTCGATTTTCCACCCCTCGTTCTCGAGTACGGCGGCGCAAGCCACCTTGCTGCGCAACTCCTCAATGTCCTTCTTTTCCATGTTTTCGCTCCGAGCGCGCTCAACGCATCACCCGGTCCCTTCTTCAGTTTCTTCTGATCCGCAAATTTCGGAACGAAACTGGCCGGCCGCGGAGCCTTGCCGGAGGCAAGGGCGCGTTGACCAGCTGTCCAATGTGGCAGGTCAGGCCGCGGCGAAGCCTCCCTTGCCGCCGGCATGGCGCCAGCGGCACACCGGTTACCCGGCTCAATGAGCCGGGGACCACGGGTCGTACTCATGCACGATGGCATCCTCTTCGCCGTCGTATTCGCTGGAAACCATGACGCCGAATTCGTCGTCGATCTGGAAGAGAACAACTGGGACCATCAGGCTGCGGGCGAGATCGAAAGCGTGATCCTGAGCGAGCGTGAGATTCTGTGACATTGCGCGGCTCCCGTTTGCGACGGGGACCGTCCCCACTCGACAGGCGCCGATGTGTTCGGGAGCGGCTGCGGTCACCTCGCAGGCGAGGCCGAAGAGGTCGCACGCTTGCGTAGCGAACCCCTCGCGGGTTGATCGTGGAAGGCCGCACCAGAACCAAGGAAAGCCCATTCGAGAGCGGGGTCGGTCCTTCACCGGGAGCATGTGTGCCGAAATGCACATGGTTCCGCCTGCGGATGCAGTCCGGTCTGATTGACTGCGAGAACAACGCCGTGGTTTTGTCCGGAGCCCACTCGATTTGGCCGCCTGGCGGCTGCTCCGCGAAGTCTCCGCTGCCGTTCGATGTCCTCGAGACCAAAGGCGTCGCTTGCGCTTCAGGCCCGACGCTTATACGCGGCGTTCCGATAGACTCGGCAGTTGGCTTGTTCCGGGACTCGGGCCGCTTCGCGTCAGGGATGGCAGCCCGTAAGGGGGAAGACCCGCTCGCGGGGCTTCAGCGTAGCCAACAGCCCGGCCTGCAGGCGACGCCCGTTGTCTTCGCAGCCAGAGGCGCACAACAGCCCATAGATCTTCCGAGATCGATCACTGAACACCTCAATGGCTTTCATCACCCGTAGTAAACTTCTGAATCGAAAGGCTTGACCGATTCGATAAATTAATTGGACGGTGGTTTCGACTGTCGCGCGCCATGGAAAACTGCCCCCTCGGCGTCATGAGGAATTGCCCCCTCCTCGGATAGCTGAGGAGAGAGCGAATCAACGAGGAACGAATCACTAGAGGCTCGCCGTGGAGTGATCCACGGGGGCAGGTGATGAAGACGCCGGATGACGTGGCGGAGATGTTGCGCCTGAGGGCGTGCGGGTGGGGTCTGAAGCGGATTGGGCGCCAGCTAGGCTGCTGCCATCACACGGTGAAGGACTACGTGGCGGCGGGCGGGGTGAAGCCGTTCAAGTCGCCTGAGCGGCCGAAGCGGCTCGACGGCCTTGAGGGTTGGCTGCGCGAGAGGTTCATTCGCCATCGCGGTAATGCTGACGTGGTTCGCCAGGATCTGTTGGCCGAGAAAGGCGTGGAGGTGAGCCGACGAACGCTGCAACGCGCCGTGCAGCGCTATCGCCAGGCGCTGAAGGCGGAGGCGCTGGCGACAACGAGGTTCGAGACGCCCCCTGGCCGACAGCTGCAGATCGACTTCGGGGAGCGTCTGGTCGAGATCGCAGGGTGAAGGTCAAAGCATTCGTGTTTGTGGCAACGCTCGGGCATTCGCGACGGCTGCATGTGCGTGCGTTCCGGGCGGAGAAGCAAGAGCACTGGTTCGCCGGGCTCGAGAGCGCATTTACGACCTTCGGCGGCGTGCCGGAGGAAGTGCTGATGGACAATCCACGCGCGCTCGTCGTGCGTCACGACGCGGTGAGCCGGTCGGTTCAGTTCAACGACAAACTCATCGCGTTTGCGAAGCATTGGGGCTTCCGTCCACGCGCCTGCGCGCCATATCGGGCACGCACGAAGGGCAACGGAGAATGGCGTCGGCTACGTGAAGAAGAACGCGATCGCGGGGCATTCCTTCGTAAGTTGGGAGGCATTCGAGGCGCATCTCGCCAAGTGGGAGCGTGAGGTGGCGAACGTGCGTATCCACGGCACGACCGGCGAGGCGCCGATGGTTCGCTTCATACGCGACGAGGCACACCGGTTGAAACCGCTCGGCGGGCAGCCCTCGTTCGGATCATTGCGCGAACTAACCCGGGTCGTCGGCAACGATTGCGCCATCGAGATCGACACGAACAGTTACTCGGTGCCGTGGCGCCTAATTGGTGAGCGCGTGGCGGTAACGGTCGCGGCCGGCGAGGTGCGGATCCGCCATGGATTGCACCAGGTGGCGGTCCACAAGCAATCGGAAGGGCGCCGGCTGCGGATCGTCGATCCCGCCCATCTCGATGGTGTTGCCGGGCGGAATGGCGCGGTTCGCCGGCCGGAGATTGCGGCGGCGGTGCCGGGGTCGTCTCCACCGCCTTCGTTGTTGCGTCCTCTTGCCGAATATGAAGCCGTGATCGGGGGAAGCTTCTGATGACGCGCGCAAAGAAGGCAACCGAAGTACCGACTGATCCCCTTGATGCCATGCTGGCGCGATTGCAGCTCTCCGGCATCCGCGATCAGCTCGATAGCTTGCTCGACGAGGCGGCGCGCGCAAACCTGTCGGCGCGTGAGACGCTAATCCTGCTGTGCGAACGTGAGATTGCGCGCAAGGATCATCGCCGCATCGACATGGCGCTGAAGCTTGCACACTTCCCGGCCGTGAAGGAGCTTGCGGGCTTCGACTTCGAGGCGCAGCCGTCGATCGATCCGAAGCAGATCCGCGACCTGGCCGCGTCACGTTGGATCGCCAACGGAGAGAACGTGCTGCTGCTCGGCCCGCCGGGCGTCGGTAAGACGCACTTGTCGATCGCGCTCGGGCGAGAGGCAATCCTGGCCGGGTATACGGTGCAGTTCACCACGGCGACGACGCTGGTCGCTGGCCTTGCCAAGGCGCATGGCGATCGGCGCCTGGACGAGAAACTACTCGCGCTGTCGAAGCCAAAGCTACTGATCGTCGACGAGCTCGGCTATCTGCCGCTGGAACCCGACGCGGCCCATCTGTTCTTCCAACTGGTCAGCCGACGCTACGAAACTGGTGCCATGCTGATCACGTCGAACCGCAGCGTTGCCGAATGGGGTACCGTGTTCGCCGATCCGGTGGTCGCCACCGCGATCCTCGACCGGCTCCTGCACCACAGCTACGTGTTGACTATCCGCGGCGACAGCTACCGGCTCCGCGCCAAACGGAAGAGCGGCCTCATCAAGCCGCCGCCCGTCGGTGACGGCCCTCCGGTCGGCTCCGCCTCCCTCCGTCCCGTCACCGGCGGAAGCAACCTTCAACCAAGATCATAACCCGATGGTGGGGGCAGTTCTTCATGACGCAAAGGGGGCAGTTCCGGATGGCGTTTGACACGACAGTTGCGATTCTTACGCATGTCCGAACTCACGGTGCCATACCTCGTGCTCCAACGGTGCGATCCGGCCTGTAATATGGCCAGGTTCTATGTCCTCACGATCGAACCGACTCTGTTCGGTGATACGGCGTTGGTGCGCGAATGGGGGCGTCTCGGCCAACGCGGCCGCCGGCGGATGGATCTGTTTGCGGGGAGGGTCCAGGCCGTCGAAGCACTCGAGACTTGGCTCGTCCGCAAAAAGCGCCGTGGTTATGTTCCAAAGAACCCCGCGCCTTGAATGCGACGGCCTGACCTAGCATCCTGCTTGAACCGTTGATCTCGGAACTACTTAAAAGCCGGACAGCTGTCTTTCGCATTACGGGAGCAATCCCTGCCGAAACGCGAGCGCCACAGCGTGCGGGAGGGTCAATGCAGCAAGATTGCGCCTAGCGTTGTCTAGATGAAACTTCACACCCCGCGAGCTAACGCCAAGGAGCTGGGCAATATCCTGCATCGTCTTGCCATCGGAGATCCAGGCGAGACACTGCCGCTCGCGTTGAGTCAGAGGGCAAACGATCTCGCCTGCTGCCGAGGTGCGTCCGATCCTGGCACTCACATGCGCATGATAGGTGAGACCCACCATTTCCAGCATCTCTTGCGAGGCCTCAATGAAACGATCAAGTCCCAGGCTGCGCTCGTCGACCGCCAGCGTAAACGCCGCAAACTGGTTTTGGCTCGAGGGAATGCGAACCGTCAGGCCGGTCCTGATCTTGAAACTGAGTGCATCGTCAAACAGACGGCGCTCTTTCGGCGATCTTGCGCTTCGCGCCTCACGGCCATCCCATAGGAATACTCGGCTTGTATTTCGCGGCTCCTGAAGAACGGGATCGATGTTGTGATAACCCTCCCGAAAATAGTAGCTAGTCCAGCTCTTTGGATAGGATGAGATCAGATTGGGGCCATTTGCCCGCTGACCAAAATAAGCGAACCATCGGAACCCCAAAGCATGCGCGGCTCGTTCCGCAACACGTCGAAAATCGTCTTCTGTTTGGGCAGTGTGAAGACAATCGACAAATTCATCGCATGCTCTTTTGACATCTTTCATTGCGCCACTTCAGTCGTTTCTTAAGTCCCCACAACGCGAAAGTTCTGGCGATTCGCGTTCCACGTGCAGGCATTTATTGCGACGTTGCGGCAGCTTTGCGGCAAGAACGATTCCAAACTCTCCCTGTCAGAACTGACAGCGCAATGGCGTGACCGTGGCTGCTTTCTTGATCTCGAAGCTGTGATTCTTAAGTTTGAGGTTAAGAATGAAAGTCATCGTGCGTAGCCGAGCGGCACTCCTGCACGACTCCGAACTAACGCTCGAAATGCATCGGCTCCGTGGGCGCGTATTCAAGGATCGGCTCGACTGGGACGTCTCTGTTTCCAACGGATTGGAGATCGACCAGTACGACACCTTCAAGCCCACTTATCTCCTCGTGCTGGAGCAGACTGACGTCGTGGGCTGTGTTCGCTTGTTGCCGACCACCGGGCGCAACATGCTCGCCGATACGTTCCCGGTGTTGCTGGCTGGCCACCCAGCGCCGAAAGCGACCACGGTTTGGGAAAGCTCGCGCTTTTGCGTTGACACCAAGAGTGCAGCAGCAACAGCAGAGAACGGTCTGCGCAAAGCCACGTTCCTGCTGTTTGCAGCTATGATCGAATGGGGACAGCAGCACAATCTGCATGCCATTGCAACGGTTACCGATCTGCGCATGGAACGCATCCTGCGTCGCGCCGGATGGCATCTCGATCGCCTCGGTTTGCCTCGCCAAATCGGGGCGACCAAAGCCGTCGCCGGTTTGTTGCCGATCAGCGACGAGGCTCTCGGTGCGATCCGAGCGGCCGGGCAGATTTCAGGGTGTGCAATTGACGCGCCATCAAGCTTGGCGATCGCCGCCTAGCACTGAACTCCTCAACTCCCCGAAAAAGGCTCTCACTATGGATCCCGCTGCATTCGCGGCTCTGATCGAACGATGCGCCCCGACCGCAATGGCTCGGCCGCTGACGGCCATCGTGCGGCAGGCGAGCTCATTCGAGCCGCTGCTCATCACGATTGAAGGGCGCAAACCGATTCCGATACAGGCGACCGATCGTGACGAAGCCATCCAACTCGCAACCGAGGCCATCGCTAGTGGCCAGCAGGTCCGAACCGGTCTCGCCCAACTTGATGCTGAGGAGACAAAGAAGGCCGGTCTGACGGCTGCAACCACCTTCGATGCGTGCCAGCACATTGCTGGCCTTGGCAGATTATTCGAGGCGCGCCTGCAAGCTGCGAGCATGAAAAGCGCCGATCGCCACCAGGCGATTGACAAGGTCGTCGCGAGCTTTGCGTCCAAAGCTCCGAGCCGAGCCTCCGAGCCTGGCATCCAGTCGATGGCAACCATTGGCCGCGACCGCCCCACCGGCGATACGACAATCAATCCACCCGCAGCCTCTGCCAGTGAGCATCCGCGCTGGGATGTCTATCGCTCGGGCCTAGGCACGTCAGCCTTCGTCTACGAACGATGAGAAAACGTCGTTCTTTCACCTCAACTCAATACCGTGGTCCGGGCTGGGGTCCGGCTGCGGTGCCAATCGGAGCCGTGCCATGACTTCACCTCTTAAACACTCCGCTGCACTTTTTTGCATGGGGGCCGTGCTCAGCATCGCGCTGGTTGAACCAGCGCTGGCGCAGACCGCGAACATCGAAGGCGTACTGCAGAACATTGTCAACATGCTGACCGGCAACGTTGCTCGTCTGCTGGCAACGCTGGCGGTCATCATCGTCGGCATCGCCTGGATGTTCGGTTATCTCGATCTGCGCAAGGCCGCTTATGTCGTGCTGGGCGTCGCCATCACGTTCGGCGCGTCCGAAGTGGTCTCGACCTTGACAGGGGGTCACTGATGATCGAGGCAGCGCGTCTCAACGAGGATACCTTGTTCCTCGCCTGTACGCGTCCCGCCATGGTCGCTGGCGTGACCATGGAAGCCATGGCGCTCAACGTGATGTTCTCCTGCATCTTGTTCCTGGTGGCCGGGAGCATCGTCTACGGCCTGGTCGCAATTCCGATCCATGGGCTTTGCCGTATCATTTGCCGGCACGACCCCAACATGTTCCGAATCCTGCTTGCCTGGATCGAAACCCGAGGTCGCGCGCGCAACGCCGCATTTTGGGGCGGCTCGTCGTGCACGCCCCTCAAACTCCTGCGGCGATATCGAACACGGGACCTTGGTTATGCGTAACAGGGCGCTGAAAATTCGGGAGATCGAGCCCGACGTCTATCTGCCGTTCGGGCGGCACGTCACCAACACGGTGATCAGTCTCACGACCCGAGCCCTGGCGACGGTGATCCGGATTGACGGCACGTCCTTCGAGACGGCCGAGACATCGGATCTGAACGATCTTCACGGCAAGCTGAATCTGACCCTGCGCAACGTTGCAGATCCGCAGCTCGCGCTCTGGAGCCACCTGGTGCGCCGCCGGACGTCGGTCTATCCCGACGGCGCCTTCCGGTCGACCTTTGCTGCCGCACTTGACGCACAATATCGAGAGCGGCTTTGCAAGGAAGCTTTGTTTCGCAACGATCTCTATCTGACCCTGGTCTGTCACCCCGGCCGTGCGGCCAGCGATACAGCGGCCGCGTTCTTTCGGCGGCTCAGCCGAAGCGCTGGGAGTTCCGCTGAGGTCGACAGCGCGGCCTTGAAGCGGCTTAACGATGCAACGCGGGATATCGTCGCGGCCCTCGACCGTTACGGCGCCCGAGCGGTTGGTTTGGTTGAGCGCGACGGCATCACCTTCTCAGAACCGATGGAGCTGCTCCACGCGCTCGCCTCCGGGGAATGGATGTCGATGCCATTGCCGCAAGGGCCGGTCGGCCCCGCGCTATATTCGAATCGCGTCATCTTCGGCCGCGAAGCCCTCGAGATCCGCGGGGCCGGTGGATCGCGATTCGCTGGCATGTTCGGCCTCAAGGAATATCCGGCATCCACTAAGCCTGGCCTGTTGAACGCGCTGCTTTCGGCGCCGTTTGAGCTCATCGTCACGCAATCATTCGCGTTTTTGGCGAAGCCGGACGCCAAAACGGTCCTGACGCGCAAGCAGAACCAGCTGGTCTCGGCCCAGGATCCGGCCGCCTCGCAGATCGACGAGCTCTCCGATGCGCTCGACGATCTCGAATCCAACCGTTTCGTGCTTGGCGACCATCACCTCTCGCTCCTGGTCTACGCCGATACGCCGTCCCAGCTGCAGAATCATATGAGCGTGGCGCGGCGCGCACTGGCCGATGCGGGTGCCGTGGTCGCCCGGGAAGATCTCGGACTTGAAGCCGCCTATTGGGCGCAGCTTCCTGGGCTGTTCAAATACCGGGCACGCACTGGGGCGATCAACTCGCGGAATTTCGCGGCGTTCTCACCGTTCCACACCTATCCGAGCGGACAGCCCGCGGGCAACCATTGGGGACCGGCGGTTGCGATGCTCAAGACCGCGTCCGGCTCGCCCTTTTATTTTTCGTTCCATCACGGCGATCTCGGCAACACTTTCATCTGTGGCCCCTCGGGGTCCGGCAAGACAGTCGTGCAGAACTTCCTGCTGTCGCAGGCCGAGCGTTTAGGAGCTTCCTACGTTTTCTTCGACAAGGACCGGGGCGCCGAGATTTTCGTCCGCGCCGTTGGTGGGACCTATCTGACGCTCCACAATGGCGCCCCGACCGGGTGCGCGCCGCTCAAGGCGCTTGAGCTGACGCCAACAAATCTTTCATTCCTGGGAGAACTTGTCCGGAAACTCGTCACGCCGGACGACCGCCCGCTCACTGTGATCGAAGAGGAACGGATCGATTCTGGACTGCGCGCGCTCGGTCAGCTGCGGCAATCAGAGCGATCGTTTGGGACGTTGCGGGCCTTTCTCGGCCAACAGGACCGTGAGGGCATTGGCGCGCGCCTCGACCGATGGTGCCGGGGCGCTCCTTTTGGCTGGGTGCTCGATGGTGACCAGGATGCGATCGGTCTCGACGCCCGGTTCATTGGTTTCGACATGACCGATCTCCTGGATCACCCTACGGTCCGCACGCCACTGATGATGTATCTTTTCCATCGCGTGGAGCGGCTGATCGACGGGCGTCGCCTGATCATCGACATCGACGAGTTCTGGAAGGCACTTGGCGACGAGGCGTTTCGTGATCTCGCCAACAACAAGCTGAAAACCATCCGCAAGCAGAACGGCGTCATGGTGTTTGGCACGCAGTCGCCACGCGACGCGCTGGCATCGCCAATCGCTCACACCATTGTCGAACAATGCCCGACCCAGATTTTCCTGCCGAACGCGCGAGGCACGCGCTCGGACTATGTCGACGGCTTCCATCTGACCGACACGGAATTCCGCCTGATCAAGGAGGAGCTCGCGCGCGAAAGCCGGCGCTTTCTGATCAAGCAGGGGCACAACTCGGTGGTGGCGGAACTTGACCTCGGCGGTTTCGACGATGCGCTCGCCGTCCTATCGGGACGCACCGAAACCGTCGAGCTGCTCGACGGCATTCGCAAGCGAGTTGGCGACGACTCCGCGCAATGGCTTCCAGTATTTCACGAGGAGCGGAGGAGGACCCGATGATGGTTCAACGTATGCCAGCGGCGCTCGTCTCCCTCACCGTCGTAGCCCTGCTGACGGCCTCACCGGCCGGGGCGGAGATCGTATTCGACCCAAGCGTCTACGCGCGCCAATTTGAGCAGCTGACGGAGCTGAAGAAGCAGGTTGACACCCTGACATCACAGCTCAAGGTCGCACAGGACCAATTGAGCCAGGCCAAGCAGCTCTATGACAGTTTCAATAAGCGGACAAACGCCAACGACATCGGCGCGCTCCTGAACACGCCACAGTTCCGGAAAGTCCTGCCCCAACAGTTCTCGGACATCGAACGTCTTGTTGCAGGGCAGGGCGGCGGCAACTTCGCCGATGCTATCAATCACTATCTTTCGCAGAACCGCGCGTATTCCGGCAACAGCGGCAACTCCTACTATCAGAGCGAGCTCGACCGGATCGCCCGGCAGACCGGGGCGAAGCACTCCTTGGGCCAGGCCGTGTACGACACCGCCTCGCAGCGGATCGATGCGCTCGAGGAGCTCAGGTCCCGCATCAGCTCGGCGACCGATGCCAAGGAGGTGCTCGATCTGTCGGCGCGACTGCAGGCCGAACAGGCCCTGCTTCAGAATGACGTGCTCCGAATGCAGGGTCTGGCGATGATCCAGCAGGCCCGCACAGATATGGATGGTCAGCGGGAGCGGGAGAAACAGGAGCAACTGATCGATGAGATGAAGGCGGCTCTGCAATGAAAACGAGACTTGCAATTCTCCTTTTCGCTATCGCCGCAGCTCTCACGGGTTGCAACGAAGCCGACAAGGGTCAGCAGAGCAAGACGGTCGGCTGGTTCCTTGATCATCGGGGCGAGCTTGCGGCGACCCTCCAGGGATGCAGCGACAACCCCGGAGAACTGGAGAAGACGCCCAATTGCATCAATGCAAACGAGGCCCGCAACCAAGTCACCATCAAAGAGATGGAAGACGCCCTCAAGTAAGGATTTGCCGCGTGGCCATAAACGTCTTCGACAGTTTCCTGAAAGAATTCGAGCAACCGATCACGGCATTCGTGTCGACCTCGGTCTCGAACCTCGCCTCTTACATCGACGGTCCACTTCGTACCGCGGTGACGCTCTATGTCATTCTTTATGGCTTTGCCGTAATGCGCGGCGCGATCTCCGAACCGATTATGGAGTTTGCCTGGCGCGCAATGCGGATCGTCGTCGTGGTGCTTCTAGCGACGAACGCGAGTGAGTTCCAACACTACGTCACGGGATTGTTCTTCGATTCCCTGCCAAACGAGATCGGCAATGCGCTGGCAGGCGCTGGACTGAATACCAGTTCCGGAGCGCCATTCGATCAACTCCTCTCCAAGGGAATTGATGTTGCCAACAGGATCTACAAACAAGCCGGGCTGACCAATATCGCACCCGCGCTCATAGCAGCCATTCTCCTGGTCTTTGTGGCCGTCGGGTCGTTCCTACAATTTGCCATCCTGCTCTACGCCAAGGTGGGTCTAGGCGTCGTCATCGCGCTTGGCCCAATCTTCATTGCACTGGGACTGTTTGAGGCAACGCGGCCATTTACGGAAGCCTGGCTTCGGCAGGTAGCGAATTTCGTGATCCTGCTGGTCCTTGTTGTCGCGCTAGTCGGGTTGATGCTTTCCACTGTCAGCGGCTTCATCGACCGGTTCGCCGGCAACGCGGGAACGGCTGGCGAGCTGGTGGTCGCCGCGATCGCCATCAGCGCCATGTTGGGCCTGTCCGGGTACATCGCGCTTCAGCTTCCCATCATCGCAGGTGGTCTCGCCGGCGGCGGGGCATCGCTTGCAAGCCGACTGGTCACCAGCCCGATGATTGCCAATGCCACAGCCGCCGCCGGCGGTGCCTATGCCGGCGCTCGCTGGTCGGCCGGCCGCGGCCTCGCTGCCCTCAAAGCCAGCCGCCAGGGCGGCAGCATGCGGCGGGCGCAATCCCAGGGTACTTCGACAACGTAAGCAAAGATCGCTGGCATCAGGCGACAAGCAAGACAGGGGCACCAGAACGATGTGGCGTCGACTATTTATTATTTGGGTGATCGCATGGCAGCTTGGCGGCTGCGCGAACTGGTCAAAGTGGCCGCCGTCCTGTGATGGCCTTGCCCGGCGGCCGCTTAATCGCTCGCTGTGGGGTTGGGAGTCCGGCGCGCCGTCAGCGACACCCGTGCCGTCGGCTGAGCCATCTGGGCCCCTCATCCGGAAGGGTGAGGGCAAGTCGTCCGCAACATCGACCCATCTCGCCGCATTCGGACGCTGGGACAACATTGCAGCCTCCTATCGCGCCTGTCGAAAGGAGGCGTGAGATGGCTGGGCAGGATGATCTGAAGAGCTATTTTGAGAATGCGCGGCGATGGGAACAGGATCTGCTTCTTTCTGCCCATCGCTCGCGGCGAACAGCGTGGGTGATTGCCGCGGGCGCCTGCATCTTGGCGGTCGCCTCAGTCGGTGCGGTCGCAGCGCTGGCGCCGCTGAAAACCGTCGAGCCGTTCGTCATTCGTGTCGACAATGCCACCGGCATTGTCGACACCGTCTCGGCTCTTAATTCGACTCCGGCACGCTACGACGAAGCCGTCACCAAATATTTCCTTGGACGCTACGTCCGCGCGCGTGAAGGTTACAGCTATCCAGAGGCGGAAACGAATTTTCGGACGATTTCGTTGCTTTCGGGGCAAGGCGAACAAGCCCGCTTCGCAGCCTGGTACCGTGGCTCCAATCCCGAAAGTCCGCAGGTCGTTCAGGGCCGCTTTGGCGTTGCCACGGTCCGTATCAAAGCGATCTCTCTCCTGGCCGACAATGTGGCGTCTGTGCGGTTCATGAAAGAGACCCGCAAGGGCGAGGAAACTCACATCACTCACTGGGTCTCGACCCTGACGTTCGCTTACGCCAACACACCGATGTCCTCCGCCGACCGTCTGATTAATCCGCTCGGCTTTCTGGTTTCGGAATATCGTGCCGATCCGGAGGTCGTGCCATGAAACGTCTCGCGCTTCTGATTATTTTGGCTCTCGGATGTGTAGGGCCCGTGCTGGCGCTGCAGCAGCCGGTACCTGGCCAACACGATGCGCGCGTACGCACTGTGACCTATGACCCAGCCAATGTGGTCCGCCTCAACGGCGTCATTCGCGCCTCAACGCAGGTCGTGTTTGCCGATGACGAGGAAATCGCCCATGTCGCCATCGGCGACGCGATCGCATGGGAAGTCGCCCCCGCAGGTTCGATCCTGTTTCTCAAGCCGCGCGAAAAACACCCCCCGACCAATCTGCAGGTCGTCACCACCCGGCCCGACGGGCGTAAACGCTCCTATCAATTCGAGCTGTCGATCGCTGAGACGACGCTCGCCGACAGCTACTTCGTCGTCCACTTCGCCTATCCCGGCGACGAGATCGAGCGCCGGCGCATCGAGGCGGCCGCCCGAGGCGCCGAGCGGGAAGGCGCGCTGATCGATCAGACCTTTGACCTGCATCATGCCTATGGTGCGCGTAACTGGCGCTTTTCGGCGCAAGGCTCGAGCGACCTCGAACCGGAAGCTATCTTCGATGACGGCAAGGAGACCACGTTCCGCTTCGCGGGCAATCGCGAGATCCCCGCGATCTACCTGATCAACTCGGATGGTTCTGAAAGTCTGGTGCCCAAGGATGTCCGCGGTGAGCTGGTGGTGGTCCACGCCACAGCCCGCGAGTTTCGGCTGCGCAAGGGCGACATCGTGCTCTGCATCTTCAACGAAGCTTTCGACGCGGTCGGCGTCAACCCCGGCACCAATACCACGAGCCCCTCGGTCGAGCGGCGGGCGAAAAGGTCATCTCCAACCCTTAAGGCACGATGAGGCGGGTGCAACATGAGCGAGCTTGAACATGAGTCACTTGCCGGCGAGCGCGGAATTACTCCGGTGGGAGAAAGGGACAGCGGTCGAACGGCGATGCTCAAGCGCGGCTTCGGCGCACTCGCGCTCACCGCATTCGCCTTCCTGATCATCTGGGGAACCTGGAAGAGCGACAAGCCTGTCAGCGAATCCGCTCGCAAGCTCATGATCCGCCAGGCCGCGGCCTTCGAGCCCGTCGCGGAAACACCCGCCGCGCCGGTCACCACCGCATCCATTCCGGTCGCACCTATCTCAGCCGCACCGACGGCGCCTGCGCCCGTGACGGACCAGATGCTGGAAAGCGCGCGGCGCGCGCCGGTGCTGGCCTACAACCGACCGGTCGCATCGGGACGTCCAGCCCGCGAAGCCGTAACCGGAAGCGTCCCCGTCGATCCCTATGAGTTTGGGCGGGCCGAGCCACGCAATGAGCTCGCCGACAAGCTGAAACCAACGCCGATTGAGGGCGTGCGGGCGGCGCGGCTGCCCAATCGCAATCTTCTGGTCACACAGGGCACCTCGATTCCGTGCGTCCTCGAGACCGCGATGTCGTCGGATGTGGCCGGCTTCGTCTCCTGCGTCGTGCTGCGCGACGTGATGTCGGATTCCGGCAACGTTGTGCTCATGGAAAAGGGCACGCAGGTCGTTGGCGAATACCGCGGCAATGTCCGCCGCGGTTCCAAAAGGATGTTCGTGCTATGGGCTCGCGCCAAGACGCCAACAGGCGTCATCGTGGCGCTGGCCTCGCCCGCCACGGATGCGCTCGGCCGGGCGGGGTTCGACGGCGACATCGACACGCACTTCTGGGAGCGCTTCGGCTCGGCGCTATTGCTGTCAATCGTCGGCGACGCCTCTTCGATCGGACGCCAGCAGCTGCAAGACGGATCGATCCAGATCAACAACACGGCTGGCGCCACCGCTGCCGGCATCGCCGTTGAGCAATCCATCAACATCCCGCCGACGTTGAGCAAGAATCAGGGCGAGCTCGTGAACATCTTTGTCGCGCGCGACCTCGATTTCTCGTCGGTCTATCAACTCAGACGGATCGAAAGCCGCACCCAGATTCTCGACCGCACCCTCCCCGGAGGCCTCGTCGAACCGGCAATGGTGACGAAATGACCACGGCCGCGTCGATCGAGCGGGACGGTGGTCGCCTGGTGCTGGCGCGCTACCTCGAGCCGCTGGCTCCATACCTGGCCGACGTCACCCTCACCGAAATCGTCGTCAACCGCCCGGGCGAGATCTTCGTGGAGGGGCCGAATGGTTGGACCCGGCATGAGCTAGCTGCCCTCACGCACACCTATCTCTCCCACCTTGCGACCGCGGCCGCCAGCCATACTCGTCAGGACATCGGGCCGGAATACCCTGTCGTATCGACCAGCCTCATCGGCGAGGAGCGCTGCCAGATCGTCGTGCCGCCGGCCGTGCCTACTGGCACGATCAGCCTCACAATCCGCAAGCCCTCAACACTGACTATGAACCTGGACGCTTTGGAGCGAACAGCGCTGTTCAATGAGGTCCGCTCCGCCAGTGACGAGCTGGACGCCGACGAGCATCAATTGCTCGCGCTGAAAGAGGCCGGCCAATGGCGCGAGTTCCTCGAGCTTGCGGTACGCACCCGCCGCAACATCCTGATCTCAGGGGCGACGGGCTCCGGCAAGACGACTCTGTCAAAGGCGCTGATCGCGGCGATCCCGGCGCATGAACGGCTACTCACCATTGAAGACACGGCCGAGCTCGTCATCCCGCATCAGAATTGTGTCCGGCTGCTCTATGCCAAGGACGGGCAGGGCGTAGCCAAAACCGGCCCCCGCGAACTCCTGGAATCGTCGTTGCGCATGCGGCCCGACCGAATTCTGCTGCAGGAGCTGCGCGACGGCACCGCCTTCTTTTATCTCAGGAATGTGAATTCAGGGCATCCGGGATCGATCACGACGGTTCACGCCGACAGTGCTCGCCTTGCCTTCGAACAAATGACCTTGCTGGTGAAGGAGAGCGCGGAGGGACGGGACCTCCATCGCGACGATATCCGTTCGCTTTTGCTGCATCTCGTCGACGTCGTCGTCCAGATGCAGAAGCGCAATGGCCGCTATCGCATTTCGGAAATCTACTATGACCCCGTTCGCAAGCGCGACCACGCCCGTTAAGGAGATCCGGGGCACGGCGCTTGCGCTCTTGGCCGGTGCAGTCTTCCTGCTCGTCGCCTCGAATGTTCTGCTGCTTGGGCTCAGGCTTCACGACGGCGGCTTTCACTGGTCGGAGATCGCCACAGGTTGGCCGCGTTATGGCGCCGACCCGCGCTTCGACCGCTGGCTGACGCTGTCGACGCTCGCCGGTCTGATTGTAGTCTTTGGCCTGCTGGGCGCTATCCTCCGCCATCGTCCACCTCCCCTTCACGGCAAGGCCCGTTTCGCTTCCGAGCGGGAGATTAAGGCCGCAGGCCTGCGATCGGAGGAAGGCCTGCTGCTCGGCCGCAAGGACGGCAAATTGCTCTGCTTTGGCGGATCGGAACACGTCCTCCTCTATGCTCCAACCCGCACCGGCAAGGGGGTCGGCTATGTCATTCCAAATTTGCTCAATTGGCCCGATTCAGTTGTTGCGCTCGACGTAAAGAAAGAGAACTGGGACCGTTCCGCAGGCTTTCGCGCAGCGCACGGGCAGGAGGTCCATCTATTCGATCCTCTCGACGAGTACGGTCGCACCGCACGTTACAATCCTCTGGGCTACGTGCGCGGCGACCCCGCCGACCTCTATGACGATCTGCAGCGCATCGCGGTGATGCTGTTTCCTGCCGAGAGCCGCGGCGATCCGTTCTGGTTCGAAGCGGCTCGTTCATCCTTTGTGGCGATTGGCGGCTATGTCGCGGAGACACCCGGCTTGCCATTGACGATCGGTGAGATCCTGCGCCAGCTGTCGGCGACCCCGGATCTTAAAGCCCACTTCGGCAAGATCATCACCGATCGCAAGGCGGGCCCGTCTTCGTTATCGCGGCACTGCGTCACGGCGCTGAACGACTTCCTCGCCGCCTCAGAGAACACCTTGAACTCGGTCCGCAAGACCGTGACGGCCCGTCTCGGCCTTTGGCTCAATCCCCGCATCGATGCCGCAACCTCGACCAATGATTTCGATCTGCGACAGCTGAGGCAGAGCCCCATGTCCATCTATCTCGGGGTGACGCCTGACAATCTCGACCGCATGGCACCGCTTTTGAACCTGTTCTTTCAGCAGGTGGTCGATTTGAATACTCGGGAACTGCCAGAGCAAAACCCCAAACTCAATCGCAAGGTCCTGCTCCTGCTCGACGAGTTTCCGGCGCTGGGTAACGTCAACGTGCTGGCAAAATCGGTCGCCTTCGTCGCCGGCTATGGGATCCGCCTTCTCACCGTCGTCCAGAGCCCGGCGCAGCTGCGCGCCATCTACGGGATCGACGCAGCCCGCAACTTCATGACCAACCACGCCGTCGAGGTCGTGTTTGCCCCGAAGGAGCAGGACGTGGCGAACGAGCTCTCGGAGCGCATCGGCTACGATTCCGTGACTGCACGCAGCCGCATCGTACCGAAAGGACTTACCGGGCGGTCTACCAGCGAGACGGTGTCGGAGCATCGTCGCGCCCTCATGCTTCCGCAAGAGCTGAAGCTTCTTCCGAAATCCAAGGCCTTCATTCTTGGCACCGGCATTCCGCCCATCATCGCTGACAAGATCATCTATTACGAAGACAAGTCTTTTCTGAAGCGATTGCTGCCGGCGCCTGTCCCGCAGATGCCCAAAGGTCGTTCGAATGCACTGCTCGACGCTGAGATCAAGGAGCTGCGCTCCGAGATTGCCGAATTGCGCGTGGTACTGCGTGCGCGGCCCATGACCGATGAGGAGGTGGCCGACCCCTCCACGATTCCTGCCGGCGCCAGTTTCGATTTCGGCGACGTGGATGTCGACCTTGAAGGTCTCTCCGAAGACGAACTGAAAGCCTGGACCCTGAGCTACATCGACGCTCAGGTCATTCCACCCACACGGCGGACCGGCCGCAAGCAGAAGGGTGAGCAGCATGAACGACAGGCCTGAGGCGAGCGAGGAATTCAGCCTGGAGCGGCAACGTCGGGCGGGACGCGTTTCCGCCCGCGAAATGGGACAAGACAAGATAGCAACAGCCCCCAAGAAGACTTCATCCGCGGAGGTCACCGATAGTGCGTTTCCGAACCGTATCCGTCGCAAATATTACGTGGTGGCCAGTGATTCCGAAAAGGATGGATCTGACCGCCAGGCGCGGCTCTATGCCGATGAGCGGAAAGAGTACCTCGCGTTCAAGACCACTGAGGATCGCCTGGTCACCCGCATAGCTGCCGCCGAAGTGATTCGGGACATGGTCAGTGTGGCACAACACCGCCAGTGGGAGGCACTTCACGTCCGGGGTTCCGTCAAGTTCCGACACGAGACGTGGCTCGAGGCTAGCGCACGCGGAATAGAGGTGCAGGGCTATCAGCCAAACGAGCTTGATCGCCAGACGCTCGCTGACCGGCGAGTCGCATGGGATAGAGCCCACGCTCGTACCAACGATGTCGAGGCTCGCTCGGCCCCCAACAGGTCACCGCAGGCGGATAGGCTCGATTACGACAAGGGCGTTTCCGGGCGTCTGATGGAGGTCGGTTTTGGCCCCTACCGCAACCGCGCCGACGCAGAGCCATCAACTTATGTAGCCATCAAACTGGATGATGGTCGGCGACATCAGGTGTGGGGCGTCGGCGTTGTAACGGACGTCGCAGACAGTGACGCCAGGCCAGGTGACCGGATCTCCCTGCGCAGGGATGGCGTCGTACCCGTCATCAGGGCGATCAAGCCTATAGACGCCGCCACAGGAGTCGCCGGCATTGAACGGCGCCAGCGGAATGTTTGGAGTGTGACGGTGGAGGAGCGTCGTCCAGACCGTCCGGCGGCCGGGCGCGATTCCGACGTGCTCGCGGCTCAATCCCAGCTTGTCGTCATCAACCAGCTTGTGGAACGCGCTCTGCCCAACGATGAGAATGCTCGCCAGAGCATTATGGCCTTCGCCAAGGAGCGGATCGCGCACCATCTCGAAAACGGTCGTTCGTTTGAACGCGCGACGGTCCTAGCCTCCGTGCAAGAGCGCCACCCATCGCGAAGCGAAAAAGATGAGGCGCGTCATGACGGCCGGCTAAGAGTGAAAGAACAAGAGCGCTGATTTTCTGATGCGCCCACGAACTAAATCAAGAGCAAGCGAGAGAACCGTTTGAGACGGCGAACGAGCCGCGGCTTTCTTTATCTCGTCGCCCATGATCGACTGGGCGAGCCGTGCGGTTCTGGCCTGGTTGGGAGCAAAATTGACCAGCCTCAGTCTTCGAAGACGAGCGCGGTATGGAAATTCCAGGCGGTTGTGGCCTTGTCCTGCAGCTTCCTGTCGCGCGCCCGGCCACCGAGCGAAAAACCGTAGGTGTCCGGACGCACGACTTGACAGGGAAGGGGCAAGTCGACCGCACGCGCCTTGAACAAATCGTGGAAGTTCAGCGACGATGGCTTCGGTCGCCGCTGCTCCGGAGCCGGCTCCTGCAGTTCGTCGATCGGAGGGTCGACCTCGGAGATGCGAGGTCCGTCTCCCGGCGCGAAGACCTCGTGAGGCAGCGCGATTATGAGAACGTGGAGCCCGCTTTTCGCCGCCAGATCTCGCGCGAGGTCCATGAAGGTCTCGACCAGGCGGGTCAGAGGCTCCTCGCCGGCCAAAGCGGCCGAAAGCTCGTGGCGCGAAACCGCGCGCGTCGTCAGGTCGGAAAGCTCCAGAGTCGTCCCGAAGACCTGAGTGGTCATCCCGGGAACGAAGGGCGAAGGGTCGTGAGCTTTGTCTCCTGGGACGCGACGCCGTTCTTGCAGTCCTCAAGCCAGTCGCGGACGCGGTCGACGGTCGCCGTCGTGCCGACCACTCCCAAGCGGATCGGAGTCGGGATCGTGGGCTGCCCTTGTCGAAGACGCCGAACGAAGTCAGTCCGACGCGAATGTCGACGTGGCTGTTGTTCTGAAAGAACGCTCAACGCCGGTTCGTCGATGAACTGGAGTCTCATCACTCGATCTCCTGGTCGCTCGATGGCCGATCAATCGGCGAGTCCAGCGGCGTGAGTGAATCGTCGTCCATGCGTGCGAAGCGAAAGGACTCCAGCGAGTGCGAACTCCAGCAAGCGCGCCCGATCGACCTTCGTCCAGGGCGCTCGCAGGATCGCCTGCCAGATCAGAAGCTGGCTGAGAACGGAGCGGTTCTTCTCGATAGGCTTGATCCCCGACAGTCGCTTTTCATGAAAGCGGTCGAGGTCCTTCCCGTTGAACGTGAAGCGGTACGTCGGCGTGATCTCCAGATACCATTTTCCGCCCAGCCAGCGGAAACGCCCCTGAAAGGCGTTGTGGCGGTAGTACGTGAACTTCCTTCCGTCCTTCGAGGTCGACTCGTAGTGCGAGACCACAGTGGAGGTGCTGCGGACCTTGAGGTTCGGATACTTCAGCCGCCTCGGTCCCTCTTCGGTGCGTCCGATGAACGCATAGACATCGAGATCGCTGTGCTACCTCACCCCATGGCCCCACAGATCGTCGCGGAGCGCACCGTTCAGCAGCTGGACGAAACGACGCCGGCGCAAGTCGTTCTCGGAGAGCGCCCATTCGCCGGTTTCCAAGCGGTCGATCCTGCCGACGTCGATGATGGATTTCAAGCGCGAGGCCTCAGGAGCCACGAGGCTGTAGAGATTGTCCTCGTATATCGTCCATGCGCCGGGTACGTAGTCGCCGGGCTGGCCGGAGCCGCCCTGGTTCAGCGCCGCCCACGCTCCGTGCCGCGTGTGGCACAAGGCGGGCGCCACGTAGAGAGTGTCCGGAAAATTGCCTCAGTTGGATCAGGTTCGCGAACCCCTCTTCCTGCGCATCATGGATTTCCTGATCTGGGACGGTCACTCCGGACGAGACTGCCGGAGCGTCGCCTGTGCCGCCCGGTGCATAGTTGCCCGGCGGGATCGGCTGCCCTTGGCGTCAGTAACTGTGCGATCGCGCCGGCGATCTTTCCGCCGCTCCTCGATCAACCGCGAGACGACGTCGTCCGTAATTTCATGGAAGTAGATCTTCGCTCCAGGATCTCGACGATGCGGTCGAGCACGGATTTGATTTTTTTGTCGGCAAGGTGTTGGCCGAGCTCGTTCCACCAGCGATCGTAGGCAGGCTTGAGCCGGAGCGGGCCTCGCCCTTCGCGATTTAGTCGGTTCAGGAGGGCTTGCGCTTCGGCGCGCCGCGCGTCCTCGAAGGCCTGCGCGTCACGTTCATCACGGAGTTTAGTCGAGCCGGAACGTCGATAACGGTTGATCGATAACTCGAATTGGTGATAGGAACTCTTTCTGTCCGTTAGACGGCATTGGGCTGCTGTCTCCGCGAGCGCCTGCAGGAACGCCTCAACGTCGAAGCGCGTGAACACGCGACGGCGCTTGATACGACCTTTGCCTTTGATGCGGCAGGTCAGTGTTTCGTCGCCAATATGCCGCGTGATCGTGGTCCGATCAATCCGCATCAGCCGCGCCAAATTGGGGACGTCGATCGTGCGTGTCGAGCGCCTGCGGTCGGGTGGTCATGTGGCGTCCAGGTACTTGATGCCGGCCGGCGCCGGCTAGCGGGCGGCGAAACGCTGCATTGTCGCGTCGTCGAAGAACCCGCACCAGCACCAGCCGCAAACAGTCGCGCCGCCGCGATGCCAGCTGCCTTTGGTGCCGTATGACGATCGTCAGGTCGGAACAGTCGCCGCTGAAAACCGCGGCGCATCCGTTCGCGCCGCTGTCGGATGACAGCCAAGGCCTATCTGCAGGGCCGAGCCAATGAGGCCGGCGCCGATTTCATCAAGGCGGTCGCGAGTGGCCGGCGCGTGACGCAGACCAAGATCCGCGAGGAATTTGGTCAGGGCCGCATGGTCGGCACGCGCGAGGCCGTTGCGCGCGGCCTGGCCGACCGGATCGCGACGCTCTACCAAATCATCAGCGGCATGCTGCAGCAGCGCGCGTCGCGGCCGAGCTCGCCGCGGCGACCAGCACTAGCATTTGAATAGGCGCAAAACGCCCAAGTGCCGCTTGTCGGATGCTAGGCATCAAGCGGTCGTTGCCGACCCGCCAGGAATGCCCCTAGTCTGACTGAGTCACAAAACCGCCGGTCAGAATCAGCGATGGTTGAAGCATCGACCATTAGCCGATGAGGCCGATATGAGCGGGCGTGGCACCAAGACGAGCGAGAAGCGATTTGCGGCGTATTTGGAAGGGCTTGCCAGTGTCATCGGTCATGCTGATCGGAAGGCGCCGCTGCGCGACTATTGCGTCGGCCTGATGGCCTGTGGCGGTCGCAAGAGCGTGGAGCCGATGGCGGCGGTGACGGCTCCGGAGCGGACGGCGGCACAGCATCAATCGCTGCTGCATTTCGTAGGCAGCGGCGCCTGGTCGGATGAGAAGGTGCTGGGCAAGGTACGCGAGATGGTCCCGCCGGCGATTGAACGCCAGGGGCCCATCGAAGCCTGGATCATCGATGACACCGGATTTCCCAAGCAGGGGCGACATTCGGTTGGAGTTGCACGGCAATATTGCGGGCAGCTCGGCAAGCAGGATAATTGCCAGGTGGCGGTGTCGCTGTCGATTGCCAACCACCACGCCAGCCTGCCTGTCGCTTACCGCCTTTATCTTCCGAAGGAATGGACTGCGGACCGCGATCGGCGGCGCAAGGTAGGCATTCCTGCCGAAGTCGGCTTCCAGACCAAGCCGGAGATCGCGCTGGAGCAGTTGCGGTGGGCCTGTGCAAGCGGCCTTCCGCGCGGTGTCGTGCTGATGGACGCTGGCTATGGCAACAACAGCGACCTGCGCACCGAGATCACGGCGCTGGGAGGATTGACCTATGTGGTGGGTCTTCTGTCGAGCACGACGGTATGGGCGCCCGCCACCGGTCCCTTGCCGCCGAAGCCATGGTAAGGCCGCGGCCGTCCACCAACACTGATGCGCCGCAACCTTCAGCATCAGCCAGCCGCCGTCAAAGCGCTCGCGATCGGCCTGCCGGCCCAAGCTTGGCGCACCATAACCTGGCGGCAAGGAACGAACGAAAAACTGACCTCGCGCTTTGCCCGCGTGCGGGTTCGTGCCGCGCATCGTGATTATTGGCAAACCACCCGGCGAGCGCAGGAATGGTTGCTGATCGAATGGCCGAAAGGCGAGGACCAGCCAACCAAATACTGGCTTTCGACATTGTCGGAAGATGTGGCATTCCGGACGCTCGTTGAGACGGCTAAACTGCGCTGGCGCATCGAACGCGACTATCAGGACCTCAAGCAGGAGGTCGGGCTCGGCCACTTCGAGGGACGCGGCTGGCGCGGCTTTCATCATCACGCAACGATGTGCATTGCGGCCTACGGATTCCTGATTTCCGAGCAGGAGACGATTCCCCCCTCAGGCGCTCGGCCCGCCCGGCCGATCCCGCTCGATCGCGTTCCCGCAGATTACAGACCCCGCGGATTTGCCGCTGCGGACCCAACGTCACATTCCAAAGTCGATCGCGACGATGCGACGACGGCTCGAACATGGGCTCGTCCGAATGCTGTCGAGATGTCCTTGTTGTGCGATCAAGTTCGACCACTACACAGATCATCGTTTGTGACGCAGTATGACTAGATGACCTGAAGCGAATGTTGATCTTCTCGTCGCGGCTAATGGC
Organism: Bradyrhizobium sp. USDA 3256; assembly: GCF_054058275.1. NCBI lineage: Bacteria > Pseudomonadati > Pseudomonadota > Alphaproteobacteria > Hyphomicrobiales > Nitrobacteraceae > Bradyrhizobium > Bradyrhizobium sp. USDA 3256. The sequence goes on along the minus strand of NZ_JBSSAE010000001.1, from coordinate 82,945 downwards.
ACGATCGTTGCTCGGCCATCGAGGCTGACGCCTTACATTACCGGCATCATGGCAATTGCAATCGATGGGATGACGACATGCTGAGTATCACGAACATCAATCCGCGACACATCATTCATGTGTAGCAGAACTTTGACTTTGTTTTTTGATCTACGACAATGGTCCCCTATTCGGGCATGATTATCGGTTCCACGGGATCGTTGGCCGATGACAATCAATCGCCTGCTCGCCGGAAGTACCTATACGGAAAAGGAGCGGAAATCGCTTAATTGGGCTTACCGGCTCACGCTGGAATCGCTTGGGTTGGTCGAGCGGGGAGACCCACTTTGCGAATTTATCGCGCGCAAGGTCATTGAGGTCCGCGCGCGCGGCGTAACGAACGCATCAGCCATCTCGCGGCTTGCAATCAAAGAGCTGAAGCTGAATTAGGCCGCTTCAGTTGACGCCCGTTCGTCCCATAGTCCCAGTCGATGCCGGTTTCCTTGTACCAGGCCAGCATGGCGTTACAGGTGAGTTTGGTGCCGTTGTCGGAGACGATCAGGCAGGGTTTGCCGCGCCGCGCGACAACCGTCGTCAGTTCCCGCGCCACACGCCGGCCCGAGATCGACGTGTCAGGAATGGCGCCCAGACATTCCTTGCTGACATCGTCGACGATATTGAGGATGCGCGCCGGCCCGACCTAGTTCAATAGCGATCGGGACATCCCGCGGCCCTTCCACCTCCAAGAATTGGTAGTCGCACTTCGTGATGAGTTCGCCTAGAGTTAACTGGGGTGATCTAACTCGTTGGATTGCACACATGGTAGCCGGTTGCCTGGTCTTAATTGGTCACCTGGAGAGCGTCGGCCTTCAGAACGTAACGTTTGCGGTTACCATGCCTGCTGCGACCGACGCTATGAGGCTTCGCTCGATTTCGGGGACATCGGTTCTGAACTCGACGCCAGACACGGCGGATTTGCCTTGGCGATTTCCGCACTCAGTGAACGGGCACCTGAGTGATCTCGGCATCGAGGAAGGCGAGATTTGTCAGATCTGTGACGATGATTGGCAGATCTGGCCGCCCAAGCTCCATTAGGCGCCACAAAGTTGGCTTGCAGTTCGGCCTCACTTGCGAACGGTGCACCGGATGAAGGCGATAGGCAGTCCGACACAAGCAGCTCCGTTCAAAATCTACGCTGATCGCATGATCGAGATCGGGACCAACACCATCAACGTTCTACAGATGGCGTCGACTTTGCGGCTCAGGCGCAGCTGCGAAGACCCTTCTTTTGTCTGTCCCAGCTCATGGCTTCACTCAACCGACCCTAACCTCCACCCAAGACTCGTCGTTCGCAAATCGGCACACTCTAGCAGCCAAGAATGCGGTCAAAGAACCAATCGACGATGACCGCGGCGGTCGGATTCTCCAGTCCTTCGACATCGTTTAGATGTCGGTGATCGACGAGTTTCAGCAGCGGCCGCACCTCAGCGTCGATCTCAGCGAAGTGGCGCCAATCGTGCCCTTCCACGGCGGGACGCACGCCAACAAAACTAGGTTCTGAAGGATTTGAAGCGGGGCTTTGCGCCTGTCCGGCCAGATGCAGAGCGGCATGGTCACGTTCGACTGGGGGCTCGCTTCCAATCCCGCGGCGGTCTTCGGCGGTAGCAAGGCGAGCGGTCTTGCGCGGGACCGCTCGACCGAAGGCATCAGGGACTCGCTCGAAACGAAGTACATCGCAGTCTCGCTGTATCGAGCGGATGAACTGCACACAGAGCAGGCGCAGTGGCGCAGTTCACCACGGGAGATGAACAACGGACGTGTACGAGGAAACATGGGCACGGTGAAGAACGTTATCGTCGTGGGCGGTGGTATTGGCGGCTTGACAGCCGCCCATGCGCTTCGACGCATCGGTGTGTTTGTGCGAGTCATCGAAATGGGAGATAGGAGCGACCGGATCGGGACTGGCATCACCCTACTCGGGAATGCGCTGCGAGCGCTCGCCGAATTGGAATTGGTGGAAGCGTCTCTGCAAAGCGGTCACGGGTGGGACGTCGTATCGATACGCGACGCCGCCGGAAACCCGCTGCATCAGCAGTTCTCGCCAAGAATTTGGGACCCGGATCGTCCAGCCGCGCTAGGGATCATGCGGCCGCGCCTCGGGCAGATCCTGGAGGAGGCCGCCAGGACGAGCGGCGCCGAGATCGCCTTCAATACGACTGTCACTCGGATTGATCAGGACGCTGAGGGCGTGACGGTGCAGCTCTCGCACGGCGAGACAGATCGCGCAGGCTTGTTGATCGCGGCCGATGGCGTTTATTCCAAGACGCGCCAGCAACTCTTCGGCGAAGAGTTCAAGCCGCACTACGCCGGCCAAGAGTGTGGCGTTACACTGTTTCTCGGACCGAAGCTATGACGGCTTCATCCTCTATCGCCATCCGACGGGGAGATTGGTTGGCGCGCTGCCGCTGTCGAAGGAGCTGTGTTACCTGTTCTTCCTGGGAACCACGGATGAAACGCTTCGTGTCGCTCAAGATCAGGTTTGCGATTATGTTCGAAACCTGCTCGACCCATTTACGGCGCCCGAACTGATCCAAGCGGCCGACTTGGTCGGCCAGGGCAATCATATAAGCTACCGCCCGTTCGACGTATTGATGATGCCTGCACCATGGCACCGCGGCCGCGTCGTATTGTTGGGTGACTCGGTTCACTCGCTGACACCGCAGATGACGTCGGGCGGCGGCATGGCGATCGAGGATGCTCTGGTCCTCGCTCAGGAACTCCATCGCAGCCACGACCTGGAAACCGCGCTCGCGGGGTATTGCGTTCGGCGTGAGGCGAGGGTCAAGCGCATATACGACATCGGATACGCCATTTGTAACGAAGAGCGCAATCCGATGCATAGCCGAGAATATCAGATAGGTCTTCTTCGTGCAGGCTACGCATTCCTGTCTGCGCCTGTCTGAATCGAAAACGGCCGCCGAAGTCAATTGGAGGACAACCAAGATTATGAAAAAACGAGCTCCGAGTGCCGTGTTCCGGGCAAACGTGCTTCTGCCCACTCGCTCCAGAGGCAGCATCTATTTCGGCCGGCAACTACCGATTAAATGATTCAACATTACAGAGTTTGAGAGGAGGACTGGGCTTCACAGCTCGCGCCGACGACGCCGCGCTTCTGACCTGAAGTGAAGACGCGGCGGGGATTTCGCGCGTCGTGGCTGCCGGTAGTCGTTGTCGACATAGACCCGCTCGATCGCGCAGCCGGATCCTGATGCTCCACGGACTCCAGCCCCAACGGCAAACGACGCTTGACGCTACAGCATCAACATCGGATCGGGCTCCTACCTATTCTGGGGGGGCCGTCGCTCCCTGGCCCCTCATCCTCTATTCATCCTAGGGCGCCCGAGCTAAAGACGGGCTGAGATCGGTGACGGCGCTAGAAGAGGAGCGCGGCGGCATGTCCGAACAACCACCCTTCCATTCATATTCAACCGCGGCTCGCATCTGTATTGGCATTGCGGTCTTAGGTGCTGCTCTGCTGGTCGGGATAATAGTGATTCACGTCGTGCCGTAAGGCGGCCTCAGTGGTTAGTCGGTTTCCTCGCAAACCTCGCAGGATTGTCGGGCGCATTTGCGATGTTGGCCGCACTCATATGTCTGGTCCCCCGTCGGCGAGCTCGCGTCGCTTGTTCTGATAAGAACGATTGACTTGTCGATGGCATCGATTGGCTGCTGCTCGACGTGTTGCATAGGCAACGACAGCCTTCGCCCAGCTTCGCGCGCGGGCCCCATAAACCTTCGTATCGTTCCATGTCCCTTTAGATGCCCGACGTTTCCCTACGTTCAATTGAGCCGCCGATCGCGATCGTCCTATTTTCAGGCAATGCGGTAGCGCCCCGCTATCGCTGCCCTCCTTGGGCGTTCCTCCCTAGACTTGGGTCGCTTGCGGCAACGTAGGCGGCCCTTCTTTTGTACGCGGTAAGGCGATGCTGTCAGGCGGCGCGATTCCGCCGAGCGTCGATTTCGCTGCTCCGCGAGCCATAAGCAATGCGCCGAAGCATTTTGGCGAGCCAGGCGAACGGTTCGACGTTGTATGGCGTCGCACAGTCGAGCATCGGCATCAGTGACCGTCAAGAACCGCATTCCACTCGACAACTACTACCTGCCCGGCGACCTCGAACGACAGATCCGGGCTTTCGTCGAACGCCACAATCACGTCCACTACCATGACAGCATCGATAATCTCGCGTTGCCGATGCCTACTTCGGCCGGGCTAAGGCAATCCTTACCGCGAAAACGCATCAAGCGAAACTGGACCTAGTAGGCTCAGAGAGCCCGGAGGTGTCGGATGCAAGAGCGTCAACGTCGGTCGCTTACCGAAGAGTACAAGCGGCAGGCTGCTGAGCTGGTGGTATCGAGTGGCCGGTCGATCACGGCGGTCAGCAAGGAACTCGGTCTTCGCGACTCGGTGTTGCGGCGCTGGGTGGACAAGCTGCGGAAGGAGCGGCATCGGCGACGCGGCGCCCCAGCACGCAGGCGGCGCCGACGCCGGCGCACCAGGCTTCCGAGATCATCCGGCTACGTGAGGAGAACGAGCGGCTGCGCATGGAACGTGACATTTAAACAAACTGTCCAGCACGGTTGCGCGCCTGTGCGGCGTAGAAACGGCCTTGTGCTCCTCGGCGACTCGGAGGGTAGCGGCCGTTCGATTATTGGAGGCAAATCCCCGTTAAAAAATGGTCCATACGTGCATGCGAACTTGAGAGTGGTGACGTCGGCCTAGCGACGATCCCGATTAGGAAGATGACGATTCGCATAGCCCAGACCCTCCTGCTCATGGTTGAATGGAGGATTGCCATGTCAAAGAAGAGGACGGCCGGCGCCCGTCCGGAAGCCGAGCCAAGTGTCTGGGCTTCGTGTTACAGCAATTCCAGACATCGATCCGGCTGTTTCTTAGGAAGTCGATCGCGATCTTTGACCGAACACGGACATGAGCTTCCACGCTCTTGGCCGCGATCCGGCAGATTCATCGGGACAGCGGCGGGCGCTATAGCAGCCCGCGAGTCCATGCCGCGCTGCGGGTGCAGGGACGTGGCGCATCCGTGGCCGGATCGAGCGCTTGATGCATAGGCACGGCATCCGAGCCATCATGGCGCCCCCACGCCGGGTTTGCATCACCGCACGGTGCATTCACCTGCCGCGGGGCCGTCCATTGTCGCGACCGATGAGGATCGCCGTGATCATCTCGCCCGAAAGTGCGCGCGGAACGGGTTCCGGATCGAGCCAGCGAACGAGCTTTTCGAGAGTCTCGACGGTTGATTTCGCTGGAAAGCGTTGGCCGAATTCCGCCCTTTTTCCGAGAAGTATCGCCGGGCCGCGGATCGCTTTCGGGCCTCCAATCGAAAAGCCAGCCTCGGATTGTCGACCGTCGGCAGCAAGGACCACGTCAGCATTCGGGAGCTTTGCGACCACGCCGCGGGTCGCACCGCAAAAGCGCCCGAGCGCGTCGTGGGTTACGTCCTCGACTGCAATGCGCTTCTTCGCAGGATCGATAGTGACTATTTTCACTAACAGCTACCATTTTTTACTCTCTCAACCATCGATCGACTTCTGGCAGGCGTCAACGCAATTGCACATCCCCTCGCTCCGCGGGTATGGAAATCCTGACTGCCAAAAATGCGGTCCCCCTGTGGCGCCATTTATCAACCGAGGATATCTGTGCTCGCTTAACTCTTTCGTGGGGTGTCGTTCTTTCTATCTTGTTAATGCAACGAATGCGGGCGCGTTTGCCACTCGAGTTTCTCCTGGAGGATATGCAACGCTACAAGCCAGCTCAGACAACGGCAGTGAATTAGGTGCCCCCCGATCCTGGTAGGCGCCTTGCAGTCCGTCTCTTCGATACAACTCGACGGTCCCGTCGACTACACACCACCTAAAGCTCGGGGGACAGAGGTGGTCGGGAGCCAAGTTGTGGAACCATCCGATCACTATAAGACGATCAGGAAGAACGGTCGTGGAGTCATGAACTCTTCAAGTTCGCGCGACTCTCAACCGCCTTGCTGATCAGAATGGCCGCCTTCCCCGCCATTCTGGCAAAGGGCGCTTTTGGAATCTGCCGCGGAATCAATTTGTGGCTGCTTGCGAACAATCTGCCGACCGCTAATACACTAGGTCCCTTCAATGACGGATCGATTGTGAATGCTTCGTTGACGTGCGACTCGGTACCGGCGCTGCAACCCATACAGGATTTCGCGATGCCCATCATCTCGTGAGCATCAGCCAGATTGTGATACAGGGCCAAGGCTCGCTTGCACTCAGCCACGCCTTGGGTCACCCGCTTCGTAATAAGCGCGCTCGATTGCACAGCCGGTGAGTGTCTCGGTGCGGTCAACAACGTCCCGCAATATGTGACAGTCGAGGGCGCGGGCAAGCCGAGGGTTTGGTGCGAGAGTGAGCAACGCGTCTTCCGACCCAGCACGCTGGCAGTAGAGTTGCCGACGCCATATTGGCTTTTTCCGGTCCCGGTCGTTGCAGGCCGCTGCGGGATGACTGCCGATTGTGCTCCCGAGAAGGTATACTCTGACGATTCGTTCAACCCAGTCGGAGAATGCCAGATGGCCAAAAAGCCACCGTCTACCTCGCCCTTCAAGACCGTACACCCAATCACTTCATCGAAGATCAAGCGCCTTGCAGGCGTTGCGACGGCCACGCCGAGCAAGCTATCGAACAAGCAAACCCAGGAACTCGGAGCATCCGTGCTGCGACACATTGAGCCGAGAGGCGGTAAGGTGAAGTAACAGTATAAGCCCTTTTTCATTTGAGCATTAGCTGGGCCGCGCGGGCCATGTCCGCTCGGTCTACCGCTTTCGGTAGGTTGCAACCCTCGGCGGGGGTGTGCAACCTGCCGGGACTTTGATCCCCGCGGAGAGGCGTACGCACATGAAGCGAATGTCGGCCCGTGAAGCGATCATCGCTGTCTCCCTCTTGGTCGTCTTCGCGCTTGCGATTTGGTTTGGCGCTATGCCGTGAAGGCCGAGCACGCGGCGATCGGCCTCGATGGCCACACTTCGATCGTCAACGAAAAATAGCCGGCAGGCTCGGATGTATGGTTTGCCGGGTGTCTGAGTCGGCCGCTGTGCCTGCCACTCAGGCGGCTTCACACTCTTGCGGGAGCGGGCGCTCCACCGCGACCGGATCACGGTCGATAATCGTCAAATAGGCGCGCTCGGTCTGATCAGGAGCATATTGCCCTTGCTGCCGATCTCGCAGGATCGGCCAGCTTTACAGAGAAGCGCAGGGCAAATCCCTCCGACCTTCTTCCGAATCCTGGCGCATCTGCAGGACATGGTCCCTGCCTACATGTCCGGGCGCGAAGATCTTGCCGAGATCGCCGAGTACATCGCGAAGAAGCGGGAAACGGTGAACGAGACAGAATCCTGCGCAGCGCGTAGGGCGCTTGCCAGCGCGCTACTTTTGGTAGCAATTTTTGCGTCAAGGTTGTGCGGGATTAGAGTCCGATATAATTGCGTCAGAGAGCCTGGGAATGCGTTCCCCGACAAAGTGTCGCCGCGTGGCATTGGAGGTTAGCTATGAAACCACGCGCCGCCGGGGACGGAAATTCGGCAACGTGCTCTCTGACCGCGTCCGCCAGCGCGCTCTCGATCGCGGGCGGACAACATTGGCTCTGGTGCGCTGTCAATCACAATGGCTTCGTTCTCGACGTCTTAATTCACCCGATACTTCTTCTCGATATAAGCTCAAGCACATCTCAATCTGGAAAGTGTGACGAACTGCGCCAAAGCATCCGCCCGCTCAGCGCTCAGCACCGCCGTCGAATCGACCTTGTCTTTTCGACCGCAGCAACTGATTAGGGATCTTTGGCCTCCACAAAGACCACTATTGCTATTTCTTGACGAGCAAAGGGTGTGCCAACGAAGATTGCGCAGTGAATGCTCAATGGCGATAGAAAAGGTGTGCCTCGCTGGTGCGGGCTTCGATCGCGTCGGCCTTGCGGCAACGGCGCCGACTGAAACAGTGTCGATGACGGCGCCAAAGGGATTTCATCCATGTCTGAGCTGCAGCGAAAGAGTCGCTTGCACGGGTCGATGATTGCGGACAGGATAAGGTCAACATGACGCCGCCGCGGCCAGGCCTGAGTGCAAGGACCACAACCTGAGTAAGTCGCAAAGCAGACAAAGCCAACACAAACACGGTACGAACTGTCGACTATTGCCTGGCACGAAGAATGCTGACCCTCGACGTGCCGAGGGCACCCTCCCTCAGGCATGGCTACCATCGCAAGTTGAGGCCGTGGCTGGCCAGTGAGGTTAGCGGCGCGTGACATAAGCCAAGGACGGCGTCTGCTCGGCCGATACCGACGGGCGTCTTGTCACGTCGCTGCTAACTTTCAATGCTGCGTAACAGCGTGTTTGTGATCCGCGTAGGATTAGTGCCTCACAGAGAGAACAGATGGATCCGGGCGGCAGGTGAAAATGGCAAGAAAACGCGTGCTGTGGTTCTGTCTCGGCCTCTTGCTGGTCTGTGTGGCTGACTCGGCCCTCAGAAGCAACGGTGTTCGCGCCAACGACAATCCCCTCATCCATAAAGTCAAATCGATCTGGCGAGCGCAGAACGGACAGACCGTCGAACGCATTATCTCGAAGCTCTCGAAAGTAGCGCACTTGGTCCCCCAAACCTGGGGCATTGCTGGAGGAGGATGCTTGACACCTTGCTGGCTCGAAAAAGCAGGTGGATCGAAGTCGGGAGGTCTTGGAGAGAACTGGCCGATGCCAACCTTACTCCCAGTGCTCTCAGGGATAGGAACTTCTCGCAGATCGCAGTGGGAGCAAACCCCGGTTGATAATTGCTGTGGGACGACCGAGCGATTTCGGCAATGCGCGGGCGAGGGAGCGAGATGTCCAATGAGGACAGGCGTACTATGACGCGCCGCTTTCGGAGCCGGCCGAGCGGCAGCGTAGAAGAGGTCCGCTAAAATGTAGCAAATCGCCGCACAAGGAGCCGATCGGAATCATGATGCCAGCGTGAGCATGGCGGAGATTTGCAACTTGATTGATATCAAACCACGGAGTGATTTAGCAATGAGTCCAGACCAGAGCGAGACGCCACGAAAATCCGGCAAGGGCAACCCGAACGCGGATCGGCAGAGCGACGAAACTGCACAGCAGAGGCGGAAATCGGGTCAACAAGAGGGCCCGCCGCCAGATCAATTGCAGCACACGCCGAAGGAGATCGGCGCGCAGTTCGCGTCAACTGACACCTCTTCGACTGACACCTCTTCGAACGGCCGGATCGTATCAGCGGAAACAACGCCGGTCAGCTATCAAGAAATCGCAAAAACCTATGCTGACTATGTCAAAAAATCGTTCGAACACACCAAGTCGTTTTTCGAGAAGTTGGCGGGCGCGCGATCGTTTTACGAAGCTCTTGAGCTTCAAACCGATTTCCTGAAACAGACTCAAGAAACTCTCATTGCTGGCTCTCAGAAGATCCATAGGCTCCACGGGGAATTGGCCAAGCAGACGATAATGCGTTTGCAGGGGTTAGGGCCCAAGACAAACCTGCCACGCTCTACAGACGTGCGAACGGGACAGTAATCCTGCGAAACAGCGAGTAACGCAAATCGCGGTTCCGACGATCGTGGCCGGCTTGCGCTGGAAGTCGTACCTTCGCGGCGGATGATCCTGGAAGGACCGGGAGTTTCCGCCAAGCTCAGCGCGCCTCTGCGTTCCGGAGGAAGGCGTTGGAGAGGTGTCATTCGCTTTGCGGCCGCAAGCAGCCTCCTGTCATCGAGAAACCGATGGAAACCCGTTTCGAGCTGGACGTCGTCGTGCGTCAATTGCGCGAACGAGCCAATGAGGTCTCTGCTCAGTTACTATTCGACATTCGCTACGTGCTGCAGATAAAGCCGCGGTTTGGTCCTAAAGTCGAGGATTACCTCAAAGTCAGAGGCAGTCCGGCATCCAAATGCTGCAGATATCCAGGGTTCGCTTTGGAATTCGCCAAAGTTGCTGAAGCCCAGCTTCGCTAGGGCGGCGTTGTCGTCCGGGCCATGCACCTATGCAAGCCAGTAGTTGTTGGGACTCGGATTGCCGTGTCAGGCTGTCGAACGCAGCGGGCCGAATTGTGCAGGTTGATCGTGTCCCCGGAGTGCACGCTCCGTCCTCGCGTCTGGAGCTGTGTAGTGCGCGGCGACCTACCGTACCTAGGCTGCGTGATTTTCATGGGCCTGGTCTCCATCGGCATCATAGTAGTCGCAATACTTATGCAATGAGGTGAAGACAACGCCTACTTCGCGTTCCCGGAGCGCAGCAAGATGGACGGTTGGTTAGTGACTGCTGCTGTCTTCAAGGAAGATGGCGACGACGAAGACTTCAGACACGTAGTATACGCGGTTGCCGTCCCTGACCCGGCGGAAGCGGTGCGGATGACGATAGCCGACTGCGGCGCAAGGGCCGGAATGCTTAACTGTCCGCTTCAAAAAGAGCAGTTACAAAAGCTCGGTTTGGAGCCCGGCGAACTGATCGCGATACACGATGGCAATCATCCAATCCCCGCGCCCTCTCGGCGTCATTAGCCACGTCTGGTTTCGTTCAAACGGCGTCGGGTTGACTGCGTGCATGTCTGAAAGTCGCACGAGAAGTGCACCGGGATTGCGCCGTTTACTCTCCGGTCGTCTGGCACGCGCGTTGCTGAGCAGTCTATGGCTTGGCCGCTTATTGATTGACCCTCGTGAGGGCCCGGTCTGTTTGATGTGCGACGGCGTGCGGGCGGTCGTCAGCAGTCGCCCGCACGCTTTTCCGTCGCGTCGGCCTCACTGTGCTCTGTCGATACCGCGCCGTTTGGCTCTACTTCTGCACGGTGCCGTGGCATGCGAGTTGTTGAGAGGCTTATCGGCTTGGCTGTTTATCTTCACGCAACACGGACCAAGCTTGACGTAGCAAACTCCGCGCGGGCGGTCTCCAAATGCCCGCGCGTTCTTTCGGAGTCGCAGGCCGCGCGGCCGGCCACAGGGGGGCTGTGGAGATTGTTCCGTGACCCGTGATGAGGCTTTAAAGAACGCGATAGAGGCGCTGAAGGGATGGTCCGAAGGAAAGGCCGATACGAGCGTCGTACTTGCCGCGATTGCGGAGCTTATGGCGACCAGGCCGCCACCAAGGCCGCCTTCAAAACCGGAGCTTTCTTCATAAGGGATGTGTTGCAATGGACAGGCTGGAATTTATACCGGCTTTCGAGGCAGCTATTCGCTCCGCCGACCCTGAGAAGCTGGCCGCACTTCGGGAGATCGTCCGCCAGCAAGGAGGCCCGGACGAGTTCGCGAAGACGAGCACAGAGCTTGTACGCAAACAACCGCTTACACTCTTTAGGTCGATCAAGATCATCTGCGACGCGGCGCATCAGGAGCCTCGCTCATGAGAGGGCAAGCCGATGAAAGGTAAGCTCGACAATCGCGCTTTGTTCGTTGATGACTTGGTCAGGGTGGCTGGAGCGATGACAGATAGCAATGACAACATCATCCCGGACGTCGGACCGCCTTCCATCGACCTGACCGGAATTACATGACAGCGGTTCAATTGGCCGCGCACTTCAAGATTACACCTGCAACGATCGTCCGTTGGGCGGAACGGCCCAACTTTCCATGCGCGAGCACTTCCGCCGGAGAGGCCGCTTGGCTTGTGACAGACGTGCAAGAATGGAACCGCCAGCGTAAACGCGCATACCGCGCCGCGCTGCGAGCCCAAGAGAAGGCGGTCGAGACGGCCGTGGAGAGAGCTCGTCACCGCCAGCGCTTAATCGCCGCGTTTGCTCGCACATGTCCGCCGCAGGTCGGGCGATCGGCTGTTCCGCTGTCGGGCGCGCCTCTTTCGCGCAAGATGATCGTCCAAGCGGATGGTTCCCTTGCGCCTGCGCCCAGTGAGCAGCATGACCGGCGCACGATGCCCAAAAATAGCCGCTGATCGTACCAGATCGGCGACCACAGAGAGGGCGCACGCAGCTAATCGCATGCGCTACAGTCGATCCACAGCCCAACGCCGCCCGCTTGAAATACATGCGGACGGCGTTGGCTCTAGCCCAGGAGGGTGTATGCAAAATCCTGACTTGGACAAAGTATGGATGAGGGGGCGCGCCTTCGCCATCCGTATGACTCCGGTACTCCCCAATGAGTAGGGGAGCTGTGCCGCGAGGTCTAGGGTCGCGGGCGACTAAGTTACTCCGGCCTCAGCCTATGCCGGGGCGACCCGGACAATGGTAACCGAGTCGAGTGCGGTAATTGATGGAGCCGGCGCGGAGATCGCCCCGCATGTCGTTGGTGGCGTGAAGCTCCATGGCTAAGCGTTCGGCGTTTAGGACTTTAGGCGCCGATTCAGCGCTTCAGCCAAGCGTCGTTCGAAATCGGCCTTACGCTCCGCAATGGGGCGATCGAAAAAGTTGTCACGGACAACAATTCCGCGAGCCTCGTCTGCGTCGATATGATCGATGTTGCAGTCCTTGAACGTGCAGCCGGTGAAGGCGAGTTGTTCGGCGCTGCTATCAAGCACGATGGTGCATTTCACGAAGGTGCAGCCATCAAAGCGGGCAAAATGAACCTGGCCGCGGAAATCAAATATCTCGGCGTGAAAGGTATCATTCCAGAATACGCGTTCTTCGTGGATATCGGTCACTGTTTCGCCTTTTAGCCCTCCGTGCCGCTGAGTTGCCTTCCGTCGAGCCCTTCGACACGCACCGTCAAATACCTTGAACCGACCGCGAAGCTGTGGGCCAGCTTGACGCTCCCGAACTCCTCGGCGAAGCGTGAGGTTCGCGACCGCTTCAAACTCTTCGGCAGCGAGATTGCGGCCGCGATTCCTGTTCAATTCGCTGAGCAGGTCTTTACGGTCACGCCTCATGTTTCTTTAGCCCGTCAGTCATTGCTCGCGCGCTTCACCGGCCTAGTTTGCACGTCGTTCTCACCGGAAGATTGTCGATCAGTGAGCGGCGCCTTGAAGAGCGTTTTGGTCGATCCTGCGCCATTCCAGATCGACATCGGGAAGATCTCTCGGAACCAATGTGGCAGTGAGGCTCCGCAATTGCGATGCCGCACGCCTGTATGCCTCCGACAAATCCAGGGCGACGCGATGATCGTTTTCCGAATGCAGTTGCTTCCCCCAAGACTTGGTAGGTTGAAGTTTGTTGGATAGCGCCCTTTGATAACCAATGATCCGACGGCCTGCAGGCCGAACCTGCAGGCCGAAAGGCAAGCCCGGGTTTGCCGGAAAAGGCGCGGATTCCGGCGAAAGTTGCCTCGGGCTGTTGCGACAATGGAAGCGGTAGGACACACGATGCTCCGCACTCTCCTTCTGATCGCCTTAACGTTTGTCGTCACGACAAAATCGGATGCTCAAGGCACCGACGCCAATCCCATCTATCTTGACCAGGGTGTAGATTGGACCGCGGCAGCGAGAGCTGACTTCTATTCGCGCGATCAGGGCTCGCGTTTGATTACGTTGTCTTGGATGCAGGCGCTGAAGCAAAGGAACGGACAGCCATTCCTCGCGGATGGTTTGTCACGGTACGGCTATCTACCGAATCCTGCAAACACGGCCAATCTTCCCGTCGGCTTTCACGCTTCTGGCCCTCAAGACTTCCAGGTCGTCGGAATGACCTGCTCAGCCTGTCACACGCGCCAGATCGAAGCTGATGGCAAGGTGTATCGGGTGGATGGCGGTCCGGCGTTTGTAGACTTCTACGCATTGCTTGGCGATCTGGACAAGGCTGTGGGCGACGTGATTGCCAGTGACAGCTCGTTCGCTCCGTTTGCTGCAGCTGTCCTGCGGTCCACAACGCCGGACGCGGCCGACGTTGCGGATCTTCGTCGGCAGGTCGAGGGGTGGTACTTGCGGTTTCACACGCTTATTGTGCGCGCGCTGCCCAAGACCGGCTGGGGAGTTGGCCGTCTGGACGCTGTGGGGATGATTTTCAACCGCATATCCGGACTGGACATAGGCCCGCCGCCCGACTTCATGATCCCGGGAAACATGAAAACCGCGGACGCTCCCGTGAGATACCCTTTCCTCTGGAATTCGCCGCGGCAAGATAAGACGCAATGGCCTGGATTCGCAAAAAATGGAAATGACATCTTGGGGCTGGCTCGGAACGTTGGCGAGGTTCTGGGAGTATTCGCTACGTTCGAGCCGAAGCGCCAGGGCGCGATCATCAATTTCCTTGACAATAATTCCACCAATTTCGACGGCCTGAACCAGCTTGAAAACCTGGTGAAGCGGATCGGCCCTCCGAAATGGCCCTGGACGATTGACGCTGCTTTAGCCGCGCGCGGCAAAGCGATTTTTGAAAGGGATTCCGCTGAAGCGGGATGTAGCGGTTGCCACGGGATAGAAGACGGAGAGCAACGCTTTCCATTTGTCAAAACATGGCGAACTCCGGTCCAGAACGTTGGTACCGATACACGAGAATACGACATCCTCGCCTGGAAAGCGAATACGGGCGTGCTGAAGGGAGCGTACATTCCCTTCGCGACCGCCCCCCTCAAGGAGAACGATGAGATTCTTAACATTCTTGCGACCTCGGTCATTGGTTCGATCGCGGAACACCTGTTGGCCGGCGGCGCCCCTTCAACCAATGCCCGGGTGGCAGCGGCGCCAGATCCGGGATCGTCGGACACATCGGAGTCTCTGGGGCTGGTGCGGCTACCGCCAACGCTGCAGGATCTGCTAACGGCTTTCGATACTGTCAGCACCTCGGAAGCAATCAAGAAGGCCAGGCGGCAGGGAGCAGAACGAGCGTCTCACGCTCAGCTCCCTCCGTGGGGCTCCTACGAGGCCCGTGTTCTGCAGGGTATTTGGGCCGCCGCACCTTATCTCCATAACGGCTCGGTCCCGACGCTGGCGGAATTGCTCAAGCCAGCAGGGCAGCGCAGATCGCAGTTTAGCGTCGGACGGAAATACGACATTGAAAACGTTGGTCTTGCTGCTACCCAGGAGCCGCTGAGCGACACTCTATCCGTGACGGACTGCAGCAATATCAACTCTGGAAATAGCCGATGCGGCCACGAGTACGGGACAAGTTTGAGCGA
Organism: Bradyrhizobium sp. USDA 3256; assembly: GCF_054058275.1. Lineage (NCBI taxonomy): Bacteria > Pseudomonadati > Pseudomonadota > Alphaproteobacteria > Hyphomicrobiales > Nitrobacteraceae > Bradyrhizobium > Bradyrhizobium sp. USDA 3256. The sequence goes on along the minus strand of NZ_JBSSAE010000001.1, from coordinate 67,881 downwards.
TCAGGACAAAAAGGCGTTGCTTGAATACCTCAAGACACTGTGACCCGCTTAGGCGCCCCTCTTTGACCGGCTTCCAGCCTGCTGCCGGTTCCAGTATCGTTTGCGCAAAAGACCCTCATTCACCGAGTTCTCGCTGCCGGCGCGAGCATTGGAGTGGACATCTGATCCAGCGCAGCTGCTCAAGGTCGCACAAGTGATGGCCCACCAACGTTTGCCCCTCTGCCGTACGCGTCGCTTGTGTGTAAGAAAAGAGGTTCCACTTGCTCCCAAGCTCAACAGTGCATCACAAAGAATGCGTTCGCTGTGGTTCTGGATTAGTCACCCTCGAGTGGCACGAGCTCGTCAACGCGAATGAAGCTCAAGATCTTTGGCGCTGCTGGGAACTGCAAACACCAGTTTGTCTCCGTCGTCACGTCAGATGAGAGGGAGCCCTCAGCCGCAGAGATCACAAGACTATTCTTTACGAGCCTGCTGGTGTGACCAATGTACGCCGGAGCAGGTCGACCTTGTCAGGACATCATTTGACGCGATGTGGCCGATCCGCCGCGACCTCGCTGACCTGTGCTACAACAGGTTCGTCGAACTAGCTCCTGATGCAAGACAAATGTTCGGCGGCGATACTGAGAAGCAGCGGATGAAGGTGCTGGATATGATCACGGCGCTGGTCGCCTCGCTCGACGAAAGACCGATGTTCCAGTCGCTGATCGCGATTTCCGGTCACAAGCACGCCATACTTGGCGTTCAGCCATCGCACTTTGTCGCAATGGGCGAGGCGTTGATGTGGAGCTTTGAGCGAAAATTCGGCGCTTCTTTCACCCCTGAGCTGAGAGAGTCCTGGCATACACTTTACGCCACCGCCCAGAACGAGATGCTGCGCGCGACTGGCCGGCATAGTTCGTTTTGACAACGGCTGACCTGCCCCTGAGTATTTCCTCCAGATGGAGTTAGAGTCCGACCTGAGCAAGGACGGACAGATGAAGCGAGCAAGGTTCACGGAAGAGCAGATTATCGCAGTGTTGAAGGAGCATGGGGCTGGGGCGACGACAGCTGACCTGGCTCGCAAACACGGTGTCTCCGAAGCGACGATCTACAATTGGAAGGCCAAATTCGGCGGCATGGAAGCTTCCGAAGCCAAGCGACTGAAGTCGCTCGAGGATGAGAACGCGAAGCTGAAGAAGCTTTTGGCCGAGCAGATGCTCGACGCGGCCGCCCTTCGCGAGCTTCTGTCAAAAAATGGTAGGGCCCGCCGCCAAACGCGCCGCTGTGGCGCACCTGAAGGCCGTGATGGGCCTGTCGGAGCGACGGGCCTGCACGATCGTCGACGCGGATCGGAGGATGGTCCGTTACCGATCTTGCCGCCCTTCGGATACGGATCTTCGTGCCCGGCTGCGCGACCTTGCTTACGAGCGCCGACGGTTCGGCTACCGTCGACTGTTCGTCCTGCTGCGGCGGGAGGGCGAGCCATCAGGGATCAACCGCATTCACCGGATCTATCGGGAGGAAGGGCTGACGGTCCGCAAGCGGCGGGCTCGCCGCAAGGCCATGGGGTGCCGGGCACCGATTCTGGTGGAAGCAAAGCCGAATGCGCGCTGGTCGCTGGACTTCGTCCACGACCAGTTCGCCAATGGACGGCGCTTCCGCATCCTCAACATCGTCGACGATGTCACCAAGGAATGTCTGGGCGCCATTCCTGACACATCGATCTCGGGCCGGCGTGTGGCGCGGGAACTGACGACGATTGTCGCCCGCCGCGGCAAACCCGGCCTGATCGTCTCCGACAACGGCACCGAGCTCACCTGCAACGCCATGCTCGCCTGGTGCAAGGAAACCGGCATCGACTGGCACTTCATCGCACCGGGCAAACCGATGCAGAACGGCTTCGTCGAGAGCTTTAACGGCCGGATGCGCGACGAGCTCCTGAATGAGACGCTGTTCTTCGATCTCAACGACACCAGGACCAAACTCGCGGCATGGGTCGCCGACTACAACGGCGAGCGCCCTCATTCCTCGCTGCAATACCTCACGCCCGCGGCCTACGCCGCCACTCTCTCCGCAACGGACGCTCGGCTGCGCAACCCCGACCAGCTCCGCCGATCGTCCGTTGCTCCACCCGCGCCACTTGGCGTACAAACCACCGAGACTCTAACTGCCGCTGGATGAAAGTTCAGACTGGGCGGTGACCTGCAGGTCTATCTGCACCGTGAGCCGATCGACTTCCGAGCTGGCATCAACGGCCTTGCGGTTCTGGTTCAGGAGACGATGGCGCTCGATCCGTTTGTGCCGGCGGTTTTTGCGTTCTGCAATCGCCGTTACGACCGGATGAAGTTGCTGTTCTTCGACCGGTCCGGCTTTGTGCTGGTCCTGAAGCGGCTGACCGAGGACAAGTTCCGATGGCCGCGCCGCCAGGAGGCGGTCGTCCGGCTTACGACCGAGCAGTTGCACTGGATCCTCGACGGCATCGATATCGATGCGATGGTCCGTCATCCGGTGCGGCAATATCAGGTTGCCGGCTGAGCTCTTGAGTTGAGCGGTTGACGCGTCGGAACGGTTCAAATTCAAGAATCCGATGAATCGAACCGGCAATCCGAGTGTCGAGGTGCTGTTGGCGCGCATTGCCGCGCTGGAGGCGGAGAATCGTCAGCTCACGGAGCGCGTCGTCAAGCTGGAGGAAGAACTGGCGCTGGCACGCCTGCATCGTTTTGCGCCGCGCAGCGAAAAGCACGTCGACCGTCTCTTCAATGAAGCTGAGCAGGCCGCCGATGAGGATGACGCCGGCAGCGAAACGAACGATACCGCCGAACTTCCGGACACGGGTCTGCCATCGGTCGAAAGCACGACGGGAAAGAAGCGCGGCCGCAGGCCGCTGCCGGCAAACCTGCCGCGCGAGCGCGTCGAGTATGACCTGCCCGACGATCAGAAGGCGTGTCCTTGCTGCCGTGGCCAGATGCATCGCATGGGCGAGGCTGTCACCGAGCAACTTCATATCGAGGTGAAGGAGCGAAGGTTTTACAGAATGTGCGCTTCAAATATGCCTGCCGCCATTGCGATCGCACCGGGATCAACGCCCCTGTCGTGACCGCGCCGATGCCGACGCAGCCGTTGCCGGGCAGCGTTGCCACGGCCTCGACGCTGGCGTTCGCGCTGGTTCACAAATATGTCGACGGCACGCCGCTCTACCGCCTGGCGCAGGCCTTCGAACGCGCAGGTGTTCCTGTCAGCCGCGGCGCTTTGGGCCACTGGGTGATCGGCTCGAGCGAGAAGCATCTGCATCGCATTTATGACGCCCTGAAGCTGCGGCTCAGATCGCAGCCTCTCATCCATGGCGACGAGACGTGCGCATTCCGACGAAGTCGGCCGCGGATTCCGAGCGAAGCCGGCCGCCTGTACCGATTGAAGCCGGCCAGGGATTCCGATGATCCCGGCCGCCTGCTGAGGCGGGCTCTCGCGACGACGTCGTCATCAGGTCAGTTGGCGGGCTCGTCGTCAAGCGTCTGACGCTTGGCGGCGGCTTTGCGTAGGCTCTCGCCCTTGAGGGTGAGCCTGTGGGCGTTGTGCACGAGGCGATCGAGGATAGCGTCGGCAATGGTTGGGTTGCCGATGAGCTCGTGCCAATGCTCGACCGGGAGCTGGCTTGTCACCACGGTCGAGCCGCGGCCATGGCGATCCTCCATCATCTCCAACAGGTCGCGTTGCTGCTCGGCAGTCATCGGGGCAAGTCCCCAGTCGTCGAGGACCAGAAGCTCGACGCGCGCCAGGGTCCTGAGGAGGCGAACATGGCGGCCGTCGCCCCGCGCGAGGGTGAGCGCCTCGAACAGCCGCGGCAGCCGTTGATAGAGCACGGAGCGGTTGTCCCGGCAGGCCTTGTGGCCCAAGGCGCAAGCGATCCAGCTCTTGCCGACGCCGGTCGGGCCGATGATGAGCAGGTTCTGATGCCGGTCGATCCACTCGCCGGCGACGAGCTTTTGGAACAGCGGCTTGTCGAGTCCGCGCGGCGCCTTCATGTCGATATCCTCGACGACGGCGTTCTGCCGGAGGCTGGCGAACCGCAACCGAGCGATCAGCCGCTTGTTCTCGCGCTCGGTCGCCTCACGGTCGACCAGTAGTGCGAGGCGCTCCTCAAAGGCCAGCGTGGCGATGTCGGGCTGTCGCTGCTGTTCGTCGAGGGCCTTCGCCATTCCGTTAAGCCCGAGTGCGACGAGGCGGTTGTGGGTGGGATGTGTCAACATCGTCTCTCCTTTCTTCAGTGGTAGTAATCGGTGCCGCGGATATTGCCGTGGCGGATCGGTGGGTCGTCCGGCGGCCTCTCGTTTGCGTAGGCGCGATCGAGCCCGTGCTGCAGGATCGACTTGATCGAGCCGTAGGAGGTCGCGCCGATGTCGTTACCGCGCCGGCAGGCGGCCTCGATGCGGGCCGAGCCGTAGCTGCGCGCGAGCCGCAGAATGCCGAGACAAGCCCGGAAGCCCTGCTCGGGGTGTGGCTTGGCTTTCATGATCGCCTCGACGAGAGCGATCGTGGCGGGGCCGATCTTGGCCGCTTCTCGTTTGAGCCGTGCTGGCGTCCATTCGGCATAGCGCCGGTGCGCGCTCGGCATGTGCTCCGGGATCGTGGTGTGGCGATGGGGCACGTCAGAGCGGGCGTGGCTGGCGACCCGGACGCCCTTGTGCAGAATCTCGATCGTCCGGTCGGTAATGCGCGCCTCAAGCTCTTCGCGGATCAGACGTGAGGGCACCGAGTAGTAGTGACCGGCGATCTCGACGTGATAGTCGGGCGCGACGCGGCACTTCTTCCACTCGGCGTACTGATACGGCAGCGGCGGCAAGGCTTTGAGCGCCGTCTTGTCGATCTGTCCGAACAACTCGTTGCGGCTCACACCGAGCTTGCGCATGATCCTGGCGTTGAGGTCGGCAACCGCCTCGCGGATGGCCGCGTTGAGTTCATCAAGCGAGAAGAAGCGCCGGTTGCGCAGCCGCGCCAGCACGAACCGCTGGACGATTTGCACCGCCACTTCCACCTTCGCCTTGTCGCGCGGCTTCCTCGGACGCGCGGGCAGGATCGCAGTGCCGTAATGCTCGGCCAGTTCCTGGTAGGTGCGATTGATGCCCGGCTCATAGCGGCAGGTGGCGGTGACGCCGGCCTTCAGATTGTCGCAGACGATCGCCTTCGGCACGCCGCTGATCGTGCGCAAGGCATTGACGTGTAACCCGATCCAGTCGGCCAGCCCTTCCGACCAGCGCGCCTCGGCAAAGGTGTAGTTGGATGCTCCCACCACCGCGACGAAGACATGGGCCAGCCGCTGCACGCCGGTCGCGGCATCGAACACCGGCACGGTGTCGCCCGCGAAGTCGACGAACAGCTTCTCTCCGGGCCCGTGCACCTGCCGCATGGTCGGCGAGATCGTCTCGCTCCATTTCCGGTAGAGATCGCAGAACCGGCTGTAGCCATAGCCGTCGGCGTGCTGGGCGCGATATTCCTCCCACAGCAGGAGCAGCGTCACACCGCGCCGCTTCAGCTCCCGGTGCACCGCCGTCCAGTCGGGCAACGGCCGCGCCGGCTTCTCCTCGAATGTCGGCGGCGTGAACAGCCGGCGCTCGAGCTCGCCGTCGTCCATCCCTTCCGGCACCGGCCAGGTGATGCCGATCACGGCAGCCCGCCGCAGATACTCGCCAACCGTCGATCGGCTGATGCCGACGGTGACCGCGATCTGCCGTTCGCTCACGCCAAGGGCGTGCCGCAGTCTCAAGACTTCTCAAACCTTCCGCATCGGCGCTCTCTCGGCGGGCATCAGACCTCCCCTTGCTTGGCCGCAAAGGAGGGCTGGTCCGCGATTCGATCGCCGTCTTCGAGAGCGTCAGGCCGGTCTCAACAGGGTGGCCGGCTTCGATCGGAGATCGGAATGGGTGGCCGACTTCCGTCGGAATCGGTGGCCGGATTGCGTCGGAATCAGTGGCCGGCTTGCATCGGATTACGCAAGACGACGGTTCAGGTCCTCAAGGAGAAGGACAAAGCGGCCACCAGCACATCGTACATGTGGGCGTATCGCAGCGGCAAGGATAGTCACGAGCCGATCGTTCTTCTGGATTATCAGCCGGGCCGCGGCCAAATCCACCCGCAGGTCTTCCTCGGCGATTACCGTGGCATCGTGATGAGTGACGGCTATAGCGCATGGCGCACGCTGGAAGGGGCCATCCACATTGGATGCATGGCCCACTCCCGGCGGCGTTTTGTCGACGCCCTCAAAGCAAGAAAGAAGGGCGGCGGGCCGCCCGAGCAGGCGCTGCGGTTCTTCGAGCAGCTCTACCGGGTTGAAAGGCAGGCGCGGGACGAAAAACCGGACAGAGACGAAACGCCGGATCAATGTATCCGTCGCTTCCGCCAGCAACACAGCATTCCTGTCCTGAATGCCCTCAAGGAATGGCTCGATCAAATCGCCCCGAAGGTCCTGCCGGACAGCAAGCTTGGCGACGCCGTATCTTACACCCGGAACCAATGGGACTATCTGACGCGTTACACCGAAAATGGCAGGATGCCGATCGACAACAATCTTCTGGAGCGCGACATCAGGGTTTTTGCCACCGGCCGAAAAAGCTGGCTGTTCAGCGACACCGTCGACGGAGCCAGGGCCAGCGCCGTCGTCTACAGCCTAATGCTGACCTGCCGCGCCTCACGTGTCGAGCCGTTAACATGGCTGCGCCATGTGCTCACCGAGTTGCCTCAGCGCGTGGACAACGCCGATATCGCTGACCTGTTGCCCTTCAACTTCCCCAAAGCCGCCACTGCCTGAACGGCTCAGCATCGCCCCGATACGAAGACTATCCGTCAAATCGCGGCCGACAACGTGCGCGGAAAATCGCGCTTACTGACTGGCAGACTACAAATCCAGTGATCCTCCGAAGACGAGCGACGGTGGCGTTCGACCACCCAAGCTCACTGGCGATGTCTCTGAGAGGCTTCCGCGCGGGTCATCGGTGACTCTACAGAGGTTACAGTGCCGGTGGTGGGGCGCGCGCGTCCTGCTACACCACCTTGCTTCGGCCTCGCTGCACCTGCGCCTCGGAATGCGTCCTAGTCTAGCGTTGCGGGCATAGGGGATCAAGGCAGCCAGCGGATGCCTTTCCGTGGCCCAGGCAGCCCAATCCGCGCCTGGCGCAGCGGCGTTGTTTCGATCCCTCGGAACCCCTGGGAAGCGCCAGGGCGCGGCCCCGGCAAACCGTTCATTTCGCCCGTTTGCTCCTACACGAAGATTCCCGAGCGCCGGTAAGGCCTGCCGGGGGCAGTGCCGTGCAGCAAAATATTGCTGCAAATTCCTATTTTATTTATGGTACCCACTTACGCGATGTGAGCCACCGCAGACACGCGCAGGGTCCGCTTTAGATCAGTGGATTGGCCCAAGTCAGAAATCAGCCCTTGAGTCGATTTCGCAGTGCCTGCCGATCGGCGACGAGATTATCGAGATGCAGCCCGGCTGGCGGCAATCTTTGCGCCAATCGTCTAACCAGCGTCCTCGTGCCGTCCACCACGAAGACGCCGCAATCAAAGCCGTTCTGCTGCTGGGCCATGCGGACTGGCTCCAGGCGGGCACCCAGCCGTTGTGCGAGCATTGCTGCACGCTCCCCGTTTTGTCTCCGGAGTGAGTCGTAATGATAGGCGACCGGGCTTTCCCGATCGCGACGATCAACGAGCAGCAGCGACCAATGGGTGCCGCGGTGATCAGGGTCGGTCGCACTGGCATCATTCACGGGCAGGAACAGGAAGTCGGCGGCATCTGTTCCATTCCGATCAAAGACCATGCGCTGGAAGGCGCGTAGCGCGACATCGGGGGCGCCCAAGCGCAGATGATAGTTGGCTATGAGGGGATCCGCGAACCGCGTCCGCGCGGCCAGATCCGGATTGTCCCTCTGCAACTCCTGCTCCAGGAGCGCATAATCCCCCGAAATATGCTCATCGCCTAGCCAGTCCTCGTCGCCGAGCGCTAGACCGCTGCGGCCGCGCAGCGACGCTGCCGGACCTGACGTGCCAATCTGAGCATCCGAGGAGGTGGTCGGAGACGCCCGCACAGAATGAACCTCATCGCTTAACCCGGACGGCGTAGGCGTGGTCAGATCAACCAAAGAGACATCGCGGTAGTTGCCGCTTGGAGCCCTAGCAGGGGGTGCAGGCGCAAAGTGAGCATCATCGTGCAACTCGGACGGCGTTGGCGCATTCAGGTCAACAAAAGACTCTAGGCCGCTGTAGGTGTCTGAACGAGCCCTGGCAGGATGCGCCGGCGCGAAGTCAGCATCATCGTGCAACTCGGACGGCGTTGGCGCATTCAGGTCAACAAAAGACTCTAGGCCGCTGTAGGTGTCTGAACGAGCCCTGGCAGGATGCGCCGGCGCGAAGTCAGCATCATCGTGCAACTCGGACGGCGTCGGCGCATTCAGATCAACAAATGACGCAAGCCCCCCGAAAGTGTCTGAGGGAGTCCTGGCAATTGGTGGCGAAGCGAGTTCTTGCATCTGCTTCCTCAACAAAGCCCAAGCTCCCTCGCTGGGGGTAGCCGGGGTTGCGGGAAGCGCCTGCGGCGGCCTGGGCCACCCAGCGCTCGGCCCTTGTAGCCTTAGGGCTTGGTTCGCCTCGACAAGTTGTAAGTAGCTCCGAAGATGCGACAAATCGGGACCGTGCACTCTGCCTCCAGTCCGTTGGAACGCTAGCACATCATTGTCGAGTGATAACTGCTCCTTGCTAGAGCCGTTAAGCCGCCCAGTAATGGTCCCCCTGCCATTTATTTCAAGCCACGCACTCAGCGCACGAAGACGTGTCGCGCGCTTTTGTGCGGCCTCCCTTAGCTTCGCAGTCGGATTTCGAAGTTCGTTCAAGGCTTGGCGGAGTGCGCCCTCGATGAGGGGGGCGTCTTCGGGATGAGGAGCCAGGCGACGGGGGGCACCAAGAACTCGGGATTGGGGTGCTTCGGCTTCTTCGCCTCCACGCAAGAGCCTCCGGAGAACGTCGAGAGCCGATTTAACGCGGTTCTGGGGATCACGGCCCAAGCTTTTGTATGCCGCAATTTCCTCGTCCAGCGATGAACCGTCTCGCAGCCGAGAAGCTAAAGGTCCCCTATAACTTGCGTTAATCCAACGAACAAAGGTACTAAGCCCGGAAACACTGTTCTTGATAGCCCCAGGGGTGAGCTGGCGCCGCTCGGCGTCTACACGAAACCTCGCCAGGAGCTCGGCGTCTTCGGCCGGGAGCTGCTCGCCAGTCAGCTGCTCCGGCGGCTGCACGCGTCCGGCCGCAGACAGGTTCAGTGTGCTCGGAAAGGTAGCACCTTCACGCAACTGGTGCGATCTCGACGAAATCTGGGCTGGGGCAGCCAAGGCTGGCGCAGCCTCCGAGCTCGGCCACATGCTCCAATCAAAGTCGAGCGGCATCTGCGGTGACCAGGTTGAGGTGGACCCGGTGGGTTCCTGCGGTCCGGCTTGTTCTGCCCACTGTAGCAGCTCAGGCTCGACCAAGGCGGACGGTGATGGGCCGCCGTCCACTATCGCCGAAAGCTGATTGTGAGCGTGTCCCTTCGAGAGGACTACTGGCGAACTGACGGCGTCGTGCAATGCATTGTGCTGCCTAGCAGTGTCTCGGTCATGTCTCGCTGCGGGATATGCCGCTGGGGCGTATTCGTGCGCACGCGAGGGCATCGAAGCTTGCCCCAGCGATGGTGGCGTCCCCAGTTGATGCGCTGGGATCTGCCGCTCAAGGGCGACGCCCTCGGGGTTGCTTAGCGTCTTCTGTCTCTTCGCTGATCTCAACTTCCCTGTGTCATGCTCATCGCTGGCGAGAATCTCCTCGCCCGTCACGAGGGGCCTGTGCGCCAATTCGTGGGCATGATGGCGCCAGTTCAAGGGAGAAAGGGACTGTGCAGGATCCAATGCCAGGCCATGCCGCGGTGGCTGAAGACGGGACGATGCACCGGCTTCGTCAATCCTCCCAAGAAATAAACTCTGATCGTCCCCCTCAGAGAGTTGCGCTGGCCAACTGAAAGCTGGCTGCGCCCCGCCCTGCTCAACCGTGGCTGCAATGTCCCCTGTCCGGCGCGTGATTGACGCGACTCCAGACGCCGACTGAGAGGCGCGGAGACGATCTAATGCGCAAAGAACGACCCGATTCTTACTCTTATCGAACATCGCAGCATCGCTGGCGAGCGAATCGTCGTTAAGCCGAGCGGCGATGCCCAGTTTGTTGTTTGCAAAGAGCCACCGGCTGAATCTGCGAAGAGGACGAACATAATTCGCCTTTGCGGTGATCTCCTTGTACTCCGCCTCAACAAGCGCGTCTTGAAGTCTAGAAATCAACAGCGCGTCTTCGGAATGAAGAGGGGGAGCGTTGAGTTTTCTCGCTCCCTCACGCAGATGTTCAAGTGCCGCGCCGATACTTCTATGACCACCGGCGTCCTTGAAGCGCTTGATCTCTTCATTCAGCGCTTCTTCCTCATTCCATGTCTCGTCTTGAAGCCGCGCCGCAATGCCCGGCTGGTTGTTTGCACGAAGGTAGTGGCTGAAATCCGTGAGAAGAGCTGCATAGGTTCTGGCGGTATTTGCAGTTCCGGCCGTCACTGCCTGTTGTTTGTACTGTTTGATGAGAGCCACGTCCTCGGGATAGGGAGTCAGGTCAGGGCGGCCAGCGATCGGCGCGATTCCTCCCGTCGACTGGGAAGTCAGCAGATGAGCTAATGCCCAGCGGACGTTCGTCGTTCCACCTTTTGCTACGAACTCATCGACATCTTCGTCCATTGAATTGTTATGAAGCCGAGCAGCTATGCTGGGCTTTCTGTTTGCAAAGAGCCAGCGAGCGAAGCTGCGCAGATGACCGACGTTGCTCGTGGCGGTGCTCTCATCGGCTCCCCCTTTGAGGAGCGCCTGCTTAAGCCCGGGAATAAGGAGTGCATCTTCGGCATAAAGCGGCTTCTTGCTGCGACCTACCAACACCCCAATTGGCTGGCTCTTCTGCTGTGCTGAGTTGCCCGGCATCGCCTCATCCTCTCCGGTTGATTCCAGAGATGATGCCGGGAGGGGTTCGTTCATGATCCCCTGAAACTGATCCTGGTCTTCCGCAAGCAGAACCTCTGGCCAGTCATGCGAAGCGCTATGCCGTACGGCGCGATCCGAGACACGGCTCGGCTCCATGAATGCCCCAGAGTTCAGCATTGTTCCTTCACCGTCTGGAGCCGGCGGATATGAGTGCGCGCTCGCGCGGATGGCGGGCCACGCCTCAGATTGTCTTGCATCCGCTTGGGCACGGACCTGCATGAGCACGGGAGCGGATGGGCGAGCGACCTCGCTCAGATGCCTCTGAAAAGCCGGCGCCTCTGCCGACGAGCCGGTCGGAGAGGCATCTTGCGAGTCCACGCTATCCGTTTCTTGACGCACCCGATTGATGGAGACGAAGTTCATCTGTACTCACCCTTTGATGAAAGGCCACCAGCGCTAGTCGTATACGCCTGGACTTGAGCCGACAGATCGCCAGCATTTAAAAGGTTTAGCTGAAAGTGCATTCCTGACGTCTGACCCAGGAATAAACCATGGTTATGGTCCAACCTGCCGCACCAAGCGGCCGAGAATGGGGTATTCCGATGCTTCTTGTTCCGGTCCTCTTCCGCCGTCTGGATGCCTACACTAATGCCCATACTCAATGTCCAGAACGGGTGACGCCGAACGTCACCACGAATCGCAATTCTCAGAGGCATACGCGCGAATGTTGACCCGGCACCACCAAAGCGAAGCTGCGGCGCCATGCACATTGACGGGGTCCTGGATTTCGTTGCGGATCTGCAGAGAGTGACAGGCCTTATCAGAGGATTGCGAGACCAAAAGTGGCTGAGCAGATGCTTCCGAGAAGCGCGAACACCCAGTAAGCACGATAAAAAGAGATCGCAGGCTATCGTCGAAACCTGACGACAGGCTGACGACCACGCGAGCGTTCGCTTTGGGAATTGCCGTTTCGACTGCGCGGCACGGTATTTCCGATCTCCGCTTTAAGCCTCCTGGCGCCGCGTCCCGATTGCCTGCACCTCCTCAACAGACCGCCGATTTTGCTGCAGAACCACGTCGGCGCGTCCAGTCCGCCAGCGTGATCAGAGCGCAAAACTCTAGTTCTGCGTGATCCAAAGTTCGGTCTGAAGAACATCTTTTCTTTCCGAAATCTCGGAAGAGCGGCCGCTAAAATTGGAGCGCCGCCGCGCTCGAGGTCTGAGTGGTTGATAGCAAATTCCCTGCCCCCCGGGGCCTACTTAGAGCCCAGGGACGGGCCGTTTAGACACGGCTCTCATAATTTTACCTGGCCCGTCCCAGCATTACACTTAATCTCTGGCTGAGTCCGAGTCGGAGGCCGTTGCATGTGATGAGATCAATGGCTTCCGTCTCGCTGTTGGTCTCTGCTGCGGAAGAGTTATCCCAGCTAAGTGTCCGACCGAAAAATAAGTTGAGTGACATCAGCGAGTTCTGATTCCATTGGTGTTGCGAAGCATCAAAGGGATCGAGAATGTGGACTGATATCACCCGGGCACAGTTTGCCCGAGAGGAGCTGCGTTTGCCAAGCAACTTGACGGATGCGGAATGGGTCGTGCTGGAGAGGTTGCTTCCTGCGCGGGCCAAGCGCGGGCGGCGCCCGAAATGGAGCTATCGCGACATCGTCGAGGCCGTGCTCTATCTGCTGCGCGGCGGGTTGCCGTGGCTGACCTGCCACTGAACAGAGCTGGCTCCGGTTGTTTGGACAGCGCCCCGCGGAATTTAAGTGGATTCCTGCCGGGTTACACTGACTGCGGGGCTTTGCGATTTTGTCGTTGCGTCGGGAGGGCGTAGCCCGACCAGAGCGACGACAAAATCGCGGGCGACGATCATGCGGCCATCACCATCGCTTGCACGCCGAAGTAAGCCTCGTCGGGCGTGCGTTCGTCAAGGCTCGAGTGCGGGCGTCCCCGATTGTAGAACGCCAGATATTTGGAAATCGACGCTCGCGCCTCGGACACGCTGTCGTAGGCGCGCAGATAGACTTCCTCGTATTTGATCGTGCGCCAGAGCCGCTCGACGAACACGTTGTCACGCCAGGCGCCCTTGCCATCCATGCTGATAGCGATCTTGACGTCCAGCAGCACGCTGGTGAAGTCGGCGCTCGTGAACTGGCTGCCCTGATCTGTGTTGAAGATCTCGGGCCTGCCGTGCTTCGCCAACGCCTCCTGGAGCGCTTCGACGCAGAACATCGTCTCCATCGTGATCGATACGCGATGGGCCAGGACCCGTCGGCTGAACACATCGACGACCGCCGCGAGGTAGACGAAGCCACGTCGCATCGGAATGTAGCTGATGTCCATTGCCCAGACCTGGTTCGGCCGCTCGATCTTCAATCCGCGCAAGGTACGGGTAGATCTTGTGGCCCGGTGCGGGCTTGCTCGTGTTCGGGCGGCGATAGATCGCCTCGATCCCCATGCGCTTCATCAGCGTCGCGACGTGGCGGCGTCCAACCTGCACGCCCTCGCGCCGCAACAGCGATCGCAGCATGCGCGCCCCTGCGAAGGGATAATCGAGGTGCAGCTCATCGAGCCGGCGCATCAAGGCGAGGTCCTCGGCCGAAACCGGCCGAGGTTCATAGTAGACCGTGCTGCGAGCGAGGCTCAGGACTTTCGCCTGGCGCACGATAGGCAGATCATGGTCGCGGTCGATCATCGCTTTGCGCTCAGCAGGCCCGCCTTGGTGAGCGCGTTCTCTAAAAAATCGTTCTCCAACGCCAACTCGCCGATCTTGGCATGTAAAGCCTTCAAATCAACCGGCGCCTCGGCCGGTCCCTTGTCCTGCCCAAACACGCCGGCGGCGCCTTCCAGGAGCTGGTTCTTCCAGGTCGTGATCTGGTTCGGATGGACATCAAACAGTTGCGCCAACTCGGCCAGCGTCTTCTCCCCCTTCACGGCCGCCAAAGCCACCTTCGCCTTGAATGCCGGAGAATGCGTCCGGCGGCTCCTCTTCGTCATCTTCGCTCCTGATTCGCGGCGAGAATCCTCGCCGCTGTCAGGCAGAAAATCCACTCAAGCTACTGTCCGAATTTGCGGAGCCTGTTCTATGGGCCTGTCGGAGCGACGGGCCTGCACGATCGTCGACGCGGATCGGAGGATGGTCCGTTACCGATCTTGCCGCCCTTCGGATACGGATCTTCGTGCCCGGCTGCGCGACCTTGCTTACGAGCGCCGACGGTTCGGCTACCGTCGACTGTTCGTCCTGCTGCGGCGGGAGGGCGAGCCATCAGGGATCAACCGCATTCACCGGATCTATCGGGAGGAAGGGCTGACGGTCCGCAAGCGGCGGGCTCGCCGCAAGGCCATGGGGTGCCGGGCACCGATTCTGGTGGAAGCAAAGCCGAATGCGCGCTGGTCGCTGGACTTCGTCCACGACCAGTTCGCCAATGGACGGCGCTTCCGCATCCTCAACATCGTCGACGATGTCACCAAGGAATGTCTGGGCGCCATTCCTGACACATCGATCTCGGGCCGGCGTGTGGCGCGGGAACTGACGACGATTGTCGCCCGCCGCGGCAAACCCGGCCTGATCGTCTCCGACAACGGCACCGAGCTCACCTGCAACGCCATGCTCGCCTGGTGCAAGGAAACCGGCATCGACTGGCACTTCATCGCACCGGGCAAACCGATGCAGAACGGCTTCGTCGAGAGCTTTAACGGCCGGATGCGCGACGAGCTCCTGAATGAGACGCTGTTCTTCGATCTCAACGACACCAGGACCAAACTCGCGGCATGGGTCGCCGACTACAACGGCGAGCGCCCTCATTCCTCGCTGCAATACCTCACGCCCGCGGCCTACGCCGCCACTCTCTCCGCAACGGACGCTCGGCTGCGCAACCCCGACCAGCTCCGCCGATCGTCCGTTGCTCCACCCGCGCCACTTGGCGTACAAACCACCGAGACTCTAACTGCCGCTGGATGAAAGTTCAGTGGCAGGTCACGGCGGATGCGACACCCATAGGAGTACGTCACGGCACAACGCTGGTCTATGGAGTTGACAGCTCAACACGCTCCGACAAGCCGTTCCTCGAGCCTTCGTCGCGGTCGGATTTGGCGTGTATAGCGCGACGATCAGGATGAGAGCAGTCTCACCCTGACCGCTGCCGCGCAGGCGTGTGACGTGGGGTTCGCAGTGGCAGATCGGCGGGATCGCGAGTGAACGGGGGCGGTTGGGCGGCCCGAGCGCAGAATCCGCTCCCGCTCGGAAAGCCTGACACCGCTAAAGGTGTTTCCGAGCTATCCAGTCATGCGCATCCTCTCGCCTGCCACGCAACGGCGCCCCGTGGGTGCGACCGGTGCTCGTGCTCTTAAGCCGACATTCCGCGATCCGCTGAATTGGAAAGTCTCCAACGCGCGTATCGACGCGATGCATACTTGCGCGGAGTGAGACCGCTCAGTGTGTCCGCAACTACTTGCCGATCGAATATTCGATTTCGACTTGCGACTCATTTACCCCTGCTTTGGGATCGGCGTGGCCAGTGGTTCGCGCCATTCCCCGAATATTAGCCAGAGCGCCCGTGCCGCTCGTGATATACGAGACAGTCGTGCTGCTAAGCTTTCCCGGCCCCGCGCTATGAGCGAGCACAGTTCCTCGGGTGAAGAACTTGTCGCCATTCTCGACGGCATAGACCGTGTATATGCTGCCGGAACCATTATTGTCGACGTAATCGGAAACGCCGCGCGTCCACGTTTCCTTGATCTTCAAACCATTGACGACAGGAGGGTTTGTCGGAAAGGTGCGATGAATTTCATATGATCGCACCTGATGGCCCGCAACGTCGCCGACGTCGAGAAACTGCTGTTGTGTGTATTTGGCATTTTCCGCGCCCGCTTTGTAGGATACGCGCTGTGTCTGTTGGGCGAAGGCATCGCTGATCGGGGCAGCAACAGTGAGACATATCAGAGCTGATATCCTTAGATTAGTCGCGCGTCGTTCCATGGTAACCTCCTAGACTAGCAACTGAACGCCTTTTTGACATTCCGGCCTCGTGATTTGCCGCGCTATTTCGCGGCAACGCTAAACGCAGTGTCGTCCGTGCCGTGACGCGTGCGTCAACGTTTCGTTCCGACCAAAGAACCAGCAGAGCACGTCGGCTATCTTCAACCTTCGCGTCAAAGCCTTTCCAAGCGGAAAGATTGCGATCAACAGCAAAGCTACTGTACCTCAAGGATCATTTCGACTTCGACCGCGGCATGGCGCGGAAGAGCCGCCACGCGCAGTGAGGAGCGAGCATGTCTACCAATCGATTCGCCGAACACCTCGATCATTAGGTCGCAGTATCCATTGATCACCTTGGCTTGGTCATCGAAGTCATCGACCGAGTTCACCATGCTGACCACTTTGACAACGCGTTTCACCCGATCGAGGCTACCCAGCGCCGCCCGCACCTTTGCCAGCGTGATCAAGCCTGCTTGCCGGGCAGCCTCATAGCCTTGTTCGACGGTCAGATCCCGGCCGAGCTTACCCTTCGGCTCGCTTGCGACACTGCCCGCCATGAACAGGAGATTGCCCACTTGAACCGCGTTGACGTAGCTGCCGACCGGCGCGGCCTCAGCCGGCAGTGTGATGTTCTTCTCTCTCAAGCGCGCCTCCGCGCTCGACGAATTCTCTGCTTGCGCACCCTCAAATGCCGAAGCTAAGATCACCAAACAAAAGGCGACAAACCCCGCAAATTCCTTCATTGAGTGCTCCGGCACTTACCCGTGAACGTACATCTCTAAAGTGGCCATACCAGCAGTGATACCGCAATTCGCATCTGCCTCAAGTGTGCCCAACCGATCCATCGGCTGTTCGTTCGCCCCTCGCAACCAAGATCACGTGCATCATTGCTGAAGCGCCGTGGCCGACCAGCAGCAGATGCATACATGGGACACTGCTCATCCGCGAGAGCAATTCCGGTTGTCATCGAGCGACGCGGGCGCAAGCGACCCATCCGCCTGGACGATCATGGGTCGAGAGAGAGGCGCGCCACGCGGTGGAACCGTCGATCGCCGGATCTGTGACAGATAGGGGCGAGCAAACGCGGCAATTAAATTCTGGCGGAGCCGTGCCTTCTCGACGTCCGCCTCTACAGCTGCCTCTTTGGCACGTAGCGCGGTCCGGTAGCGTCGGCGGCGCCAATCGTGCACCGCGCTTGTCGGCCAATGCACTTCTCCATTTAGAGCCGTTGCACGCGGAAAATCCGGCTCTTGCGCCCAACGGACGATCGTCGCTGGCGACTTCCTGAAGTGCGCGGCTAACTGCACCGCGGTCATCTGGACCCCCGTTAGATTAGTCGGAGGCGACGCAAAGTTCGTGGTGGCAGCGTCCACAGCGGTGGTGTTGTCGGTCATTAAGTTGGCGTCCAAATGGTGAGATGCTGCCAAATTGCGATTAGCCACGCTGTCGACCAGTACTGCCTGCCTTCGCAGCGCTCCTGACGAAATGCAATCAAGTCGCGAGTTTTCTCTTAAACGAGGATGAAAGTGTGACCAGCGAACGCTCGATCCAGATCAGGACGGGGGTCGACGCGCACCGCATCGTTATCGATCGTGCCCCGCGGCACCGGTAGCGACGGCGAACGGCGATCGCATCGCTATACCTCACATCTGTGACCTCCATTTTGCGACTACTCCGACGGATCCGTTAGCGGATATTTGTCACAGTCGTGCTGGCAGGTTGCCGATCGTCCGACTTTGAAGGGTAAGGCATTTCGGCCAGAGTAGACGACTGCTCAATTTGGTAGGTCCACTCTTAAGATTGGAAGGCCTGCCGATGCGCTTACGTCAGCCTCACGATCGATTCGACGACGCCTTATGCGGCAAGTGCTTGCGACGCCCGCGCCGACTCTGCTCACAGCCTCGCTCAACGTCATCAGCCCGTTCTTGGATTCAGATGAAAGCGGGGTCAGCACTGCAGCAGATAGATGCCGCCACTTCGCCGCTACGCTTACAGGCTACGAGGTGTGAGCGACGACTAAGGTAGTCAATGTCAAGGTAACACGAGTTGGCTTCACGGTGTCGGCCGGCGACGGCAGAGAGGAGATCGGCCGCGAATGGTGATCGGTCTTCGTTCGTTCAGCGAGCCCCTTGCGAAAAAGAGGACCTTGTAACACAGTGATCGGCCTGACATTGCCGTCAGCGTTAACACAACGGGTACCGGACCTGCTCTGAGGGAGCGGCAGCGTCTTGCGGTCGTAAAAGACAAATCGGGTGCGACCAGATGGCGAGAATAGTATGACTAGTCAGTGGCAGTATCAGGTTAGGTTCGATGTGAATGATTCTGCCGCGGCGGAAGCGTTGCGTCGACAACATCGAGGTCCGACACTGGCGCGGCTGTTCGATGTCCTCGCCAAGCGTGGCGCTGCGCCGAAATGCCAGTTCGACGCCTTTGCGGAGTATGTCGCCGCAGCAGAAGAGCATGGCGTCGAGAATTATCCGCTCCACCATTGGACGAAGGCGGCGATCGAGAATCCGGCGAAGAAGGAAAAGTATTTGAAGTCCTTTACGCTCCACGTGGACGACCGGGAGGTCTATGCCAAGGAGATTGCTGACGCGCTGGAGGCGGACTTGCAACCGCTCGCCACGAGCGGGCTTATCACGCGCCTATCCAAATACGATACTAATCCCGCCAACAATCCCCAGCCGCAAGGTCACTTGCGCGCTGCTCGCGTCCCGGACTAAGCGCTCTGGCATGTCCGCTCTTGCGTGGCTGTCCGGAAAGGAGTGGACATCGAACGCGTCCAGTCATAGTCGGTCATTCCGACCAAGACTAAGTGCCGCGCTTCACGTCCGCGTTGCGGTGGCATGATCGAGGAGGCTGGCAAGCAGGACCTCTGCTGCTCCGGGGCGGGCCGTGCGGCTATCGGGTGAGACCGGCGCTTGGCTCCTTCGCGTCATGCAGGGATACCTATACCTGAACTACCAAGCGATCCCGGGAAACCTGGAGCGGCGCGGCATGCTCCGCGCCGAGGTCTGCCGGGCTTGGCTGCGCTCGTTTCGTCGACACAGCCAGCGCTCTCGCATGACCTAGAAAAGGTTCTGACGATTGAAGCGGTCGATGGTTAGATGACGGCAGGCAGGACGTCCGGGATCCCCTCATCGCGCAGTTTGGTTGTGTTTCCGTTTTCCCTTTGTCCATGATCGAAGATGGTAAGGAGGTGACCTATGAAGCCATGTGAAGCCATGCGCCATTGGCGGGCGGAAATTCGGCAACGTGTTCTCCGACCGCATCCGCCAGCGCGCTCCCGCTCGCAGCGACAAATGGCATCTGGAGGAGATCGTTGTCTCGATCGCGGGCGGACAACATTGGCTCTGGCGCGCTGTCGATCACAATGGCTTCGTTCTCGACGTTTTGATTCAACTGCCCGATACTTTTTCTCGATATAGGCTCAAGCACATCTCAGTCCGGAAAGTGTGACGAACTGCGCCAGAGCATCCGCCCGCTCCGCGCTCAGCACCGCCATCGAATCGACCTTGTCTTTTCGACCGCAGCAACTAACCAGGGAGCTTGGATCTCCACAAAGACGACTATTACTGTATCTGAACGAGCAGCCTGGTGTCGATTGTCGTGCAGGAGCGCTACCGGCCGCTAGCTTGATGTTTCATGACGCGACGGCCGGAGACACCAGCTTGACCGGCGCAGCCTCGACCTCCTGCCAATCACTGTCGGGGCCGCTGCGATAACGGTAGGAAGCCATCCCTGATTGCCAGCTCGGGATCAGGCTCATGCGCAGATCGACATTGGGCAGAATCACCGGTCCCAGCCCGGCATGGTGCGGCCAGTGGATCGGCGGGTAGCCCGTAAGGAGTACTAGCAGGCTGTTGAAGAACTCAGCCGCGTTCGCAAACGAAGCCTGAATCGTCGCCATTGTGGATGTAGAAGTGGCCAACGAGCCTGCCAGCAGTGCCGATCATAACCCACCCGCGACCGCAGACGGGGTCATTCTCGTCGTGCCCTTCCCATGAGAACTCCGCGCAGGCCGAACCGTCTCGCGCGCCGTAGCGGACGTCGAGAAAGCCCTTTAGCGCACCGAAGGCAATTTCACCGTCGGACTTACCCTGGAAGGTGAGATGCGCCTCTTCGACAAGATCGAGGAAGTCGCTGTCCCAGTTGTCCATGTCGGCGATGCGCCAGCGGTCGGCAAAGGCCTTGGCGAAGCCAGGCACCTTGGCCATCAGGCGTCCTCCGCTATCAGCTTGGGCAGCCGCACCAGATTGTAGGCGGCAGAAGCGAAGGTAAAGGCCCATGCGACGCGATCACGGCCCCGGAAGCAGGTCTTTTCTTGCCCGGCGACCGTCTTGATCCAGCCGAATGCCTCCTCGATGCGCTTGCGGATGCGCTGGCTGACGGCATAGCCGCTGTGCCGGGTCGTTCGCCCGTCGATCGCGGAGCTGCGGCCGCTGGTGTTCTGCGCAACATGCGGCGTCACGTTCATCGAGCGCAGCTCGTTGACGAAGTCTTCTGCATCATAGGCTTTGTCGGCGCCAAGTGTGATCGCTGTCGGCCGGTCGGCACGCGGCTCGATCATGTGCAGCGCGGCCACCCGTTCGGCATGGCCGTTCGCCAGCGTCAGGCAGGCGTCGACCAGCAGGCCGTGGCGGTTCTCCATCAGCCCATGCCCGATGAAGCACAGCTTCGTCTCCTTGCCTTTACCCTTGCGGTACAGCCTGGCATCGGGATCGGTGGTCGAAGCATGGGTGTCGTTGGAGCGTTTCTGGCCGTGGAAGTCCGCTTCAGCATTGCGCCCGCCGCCTGGCGCCGGCGGCTCGCCAGAGCCGTCCTTCGGCTTCACGCTCTTCATCGAGGCCCAGGCCTCGATCAGCGTGCCATCGACCGAGAAGTGATCGCTCGACAGGAGCTTCGTCACCTTGGGCTGCGCCAGCACCGCCGCCAGGAACTTGGCCGCGATGTCGCCTTCCAGCAGCCGGTCGCGGTTCTTCGAGAACACAGAATGGTCCCAGACTGCGTCGTCGATACCGATTCCGACGAACCACCGGAACAGCAGATCGTATTCCAGCCGCTCCATCAGAAGCCGCTCCGAGCGGATCGAATAAAACGCCTGCAACAGCATCGCCCGCAGCAGCTTCTCCGGCGGGATCGACGGCCGTCCGATCGGCGAATAAAGCGCGGCAAACTCGCGCTCCAGCGCCGACAGCCCCTCGTTCACAATCGTCCGGATCGCTCGCAGCGGATGATCACGCCGCACCCGCGCCTCCAGATCAACATAGCTGAACAGCTCGCCCGTTCGATTGTCGCCGCCGCGCACGCATGATCTCCGAATCCCGTCGGAGCCAATGAATCACGGTCACGGGTCCACGGCGAACGCCTTTTTCAACAGCCTGCTAGAAGTAGCGTTGGCGTCGGCGGGAGCGTCGGCAACTGGCTGTAACTGCCTTGCAGGGAGGTGGCGACATCGAGCGGCGGATTAACGGCTTGGGTGATGCTGCCCAAACCCTGGACCCGCCTGTTCGGCGTGTCGACGACCAGATCCAGCTTGAAGATTATGCCTCCGGGGCGGCTTTCGCCAATCTGATAGCTGGCATGAAACAATCCGACCTGGTCTTTGGTTGTCGTATCCGGCATAGAACTATCCCTTCCCGTTTTAGAGGATTGATCGGCTGATCAGCCGCGATCATTTGGCCGACTGCCGCACGTAGTCGTCAGCTTCTTCCGCCGGGATCGCCTTCACCGGAATCAGTCGCGTGCTATTGCTGCCGGACACGACGATCTGCGGCACGTAGTGGCCGGGGAAGCTGCCCTTAACCGTGTAGGGCGTTGACCCATCACCGAGCGTCCCGTCCAGCCCATCACGTCAATCTTCAGGCCGCCGACCCAATGCGGGTCGCGTACCAAGGTAATTCCCGTCCGGTGTCCGGAGACGCTGGCGACGACTACGGCTGCCGCTTGATGAATATAGCGGCTGTCAAAGAGATCTGACCGGCGCGGGCCGGCAGAGGGCAAGGAGCAATAACAGGCGATGAACCCACGGGACGAAATCCCGGCATGAGTGAGGCTGGCGCGACAATGCGCATCAAGCGCGTCTGATTGATTTAGCCCCTTGTGTCGCGGACTTCATCGAAGCCAGCGGTCATGCGCCGCGCTTTACAGGCCGTATACATGACCGCACCGCTCCCATGTGTGAAGCCGACTGAGAAAGTTCTTGCGCCCGCGGGCCGTTCCATACATGTCGCGCTATACGCCGGACTGATGCAGGGTGAGCCTATACCGGGTTCAGCAAGCTATACGAGGCCAACCGCAAAGCAGGACCGATCATCGAGGCTGCGCGTGGTGGGCGCACGGTAGGCGCAAGTTCTTTGAACTAGCGTGACTCAGCAAGGCGCCGATCGCGGCAGAGGCGGTCCCGCCGTGACGTCCGGCGTTGAGCCGCCATCTTTTTTGACCAGGTTTCCGAAGCACGTTCGATTGACAGGCCATTTCGTCGTCACCCTCTGAGCTGCTGCCGGTTTGATGGACACCAAGATTAGGTGTTTCATGAAGCCGGAGGTGGGCAACGAAGAGACGGAAGTTCAGTCGCGAGTTCAAGATCGAGGCGGTCAAGCTAGGTCAGGGAACGCAAGGTGTCGGTGGCGCAAGCTGGCCGCGACCTGCACGTTCATGAGAATGTTCTGCGCAAGTGGGTCAAGGAGTTCGGCTCCGATCCGGTGCAGGCCTTTCCCGGCCACGGGCAAATGAAGCCTGAGCAGCAGGAGATCGAACGGCTGCGGCGTGAGGTCGCCAAGCTGAAAGCCGAGCGAGACATCCTAAAAAAGGCCGCTGCCTACTTCGCGAAGGAAGCGACATGAAGTTCGGCTTCATCGCGAAGCACCGGGCGATCTGGCCGGTGGCATGGCTATGCGATGCGTTTGGGGTGTCGCGGTCGGGCTTCCATGCCTGGCTGAACCGCTCTCCCAGCGCCAAATCCCGCAGCGACGAAGAGCTCGGTGGCAAGGTCAAGGCCAGCTTCATGGCCAGCGACCGCACCTATGGCGCGCGCCGAGTGTGGCGTGATCTGCTTGCCGACGGGGCCGACTGTGGCCTGCACCAGATCGAACGACTGTTGCGCCTACAGGGCCTGCGGGCACGGCCGCGCCGGCGGCGCTTGCCGAAGGACAGCGGCGATCGGCAGCTCGAGACGGTGCCGGCGAACCTGCGGGACTGACAGTTTGCTGCCGAGCGGCCGAACCAGAAGTGGATCGCCGACTTCACTTATCTCTGGACAGCCGAGGGATGGCTTTATGTGGCGGCGGTGATCGACCTGTTCTCACGCCGGGTGGTGGGGTGGTCGATGAACGCCGTCATGACGGCTCAGTTGGTGACCGATGCGCTGCTGATGGCGATCTGGCGGCGGGGTGAGCCGGATGCGCTGTTGCACCACTCGGATCAGGGCAGCCAATACACAAGCGAGCAGTTCCAGAGCCTGATGGCCGACCATGGCATCGTCTGCAGCAAGAGCCGTTCCGGCAACGTCTGGGACAATTCGGCGATGGAGAGCTTCTTCTCCTCGCTCAAGACCGAACGCACCGCCAGCAAAATCTACAGCACCAGAGACGAGGCACGCGCCGATGTGTTCGACTACATCGAGAGATTCTACAATACGACCCGCAGGCACTCGACCATCGGCTATCTCAGCCCGGTTGAGTTCGAGCGCAAGGTGGGATTAGCTTAACCCGGTGTCCATCAAACCGGCAGCAGCTCACTCTCGCAAATATCCGCGACAGCTCGACACTTGGCTGGACCGCCAAGCCTTCTAAGCCGCCATGGGCCTAATATCCGTAAACCGCACTCCGTTTCTCAGCACCGCCCAGGTTATATCCAGGCTCGCTTGTTTCCGAAAGCGACAACGGCGACATTGTGATGGGCGCGTTCTATGAGTACTTTCGCCGACCGTTCCCAGCGGCGTGTCCCGCTCAGCTATATGGGGCTCAGTTGCGACCACGAATCCAAAGCACTATGTCGCTCGATCCAATTACGCGTCTTGGATAATACGGGTTTATCGTTCCAGCTAATATCGTAGTCAAACTTGCAGGAGGACTATTCAGAAGTTCGCCCGCAAACTTCTTTGCGTCAGCTTCACTCGGAAAGGTTCTGGTTTCTCGAATGGGATATCGATTTGGCCCCTTCGATTGATTAAAGGAAACATACCAAGTGTGTCGTAGCCATGTCCGTTTCGTGCTCATCGGCCGATGATGACTATATGTTCCAAAACCGAC
Organism: Bradyrhizobium sp. USDA 3256; assembly: GCF_054058275.1. Lineage (NCBI taxonomy): Bacteria > Pseudomonadati > Pseudomonadota > Alphaproteobacteria > Hyphomicrobiales > Nitrobacteraceae > Bradyrhizobium > Bradyrhizobium sp. USDA 3256. The sequence continues at coordinate 43,655 of NZ_JBSSAE010000001.1, read as the reverse complement.
CGACGCATGCGATGTAACCAAGTCGGTACCGCGTTTTCAGTGGCGATCGATAACCAAGGTGGTCATAGCGCCAACATCAGGTCTTTTCCGGTTATTTGTAGTTTGATTGTGTCCGACAATTATAGAGATTTGAACCCGCAAGTTCTTGTAGTTGACCAGCGTGGCGTTCTCTGGGCCGAATCGCTCTCACATACCACCTTATGCCGGTCGCAACGCTCGAACCGGGACTGAAAGGCAGGAGAGCCAAACTATGTCTCCATTAGAAGCAATCGCCCGTTGGCTGGATGACCAGGACTTGGATACGCAACTGGAGGTCGCTGCATTCGCGACATTCCTGCTCTTCGGGGAACGTGCCGTTCTCACGCTTGGTACGCCGGACCAGCTCGAAACTCTTCAACGATGGCTGACTGAACCAAAGTTGGATTCGCGGGCCGCCGCAGGTCGTGCTCTGACCTTCCGAGTCGTCTTCGAGTACTTTGCCGAGGGGCGAATTGCAAACGACGGATGGAAACAAACCGAGGAGCTGCTGATCAAGACTCTGAAACAGGCTGAACGCGACGGAAGGTTTGCGGCTGCGCGCAAGGCGCAAAGGAAGCTACAACTATTGCCAGCTCGAAAGGAGAACTGGTTTCGTGTTGCGAAATCCTGGAATGGCTTGGCGGCGACTTATTTAACACGCCAGGCTCTTATTGGAGCGCCGGCGAGATGCGACTTGAGAGGAATTTCAAGTGGTGAATGTCCTCCCTTGGTGCCCACGGCGGCTGCTAAAACCGGCATGCCAAGTGCATGAGCAGTTTTCGCACGGCCCGCTTTGTGATACCCAGTGATCTCCTGCTCTACCGACGTCTGGTTCGCGCGCTACACATCGTGGACGCCACCGAGCGGGCCGCCGCCTCAAGCGGTGGACCTTGTACGGCGTACTTCGGCCGAGCACATCAAGCGATCGAACATTGACGGGACCGGCCATTGCGCTGGCGTTCCGCTCGTGGTTGACCGCTTCGTCCCCAATCCCGCCCCGTACGACGGGCCTTGCGGGTTGTCTGTCCTCACGCACAACCGCCATCCACTAGCCACATTGACGGCAGATATGGCCACACTCGCGATACGAGCGCTGCGGTTTTGAACGACGGCGGAAGTGATGCTCATGCGCGATGCTCCTCATGCGCGGCGTCGAAAATGATCTTAATCAGCCTAAAGAACGTGAGCGGATGTTTGCGTATGAGTTCTGTGGTTGCCATCGCACATGGCCTCCGCGTTGGCGGTAGTTTCCCCGGTAGTTTCCCCGAATGCGGCGAGCTTGTCGGAGGGGGCGGCAGACCGAAGAGCGGCTTGGAAAGCCGGTGTGATTTGAGCCTGTCCATCGCAGCGCGCCTCCTCAGGCGATTGTGAGTGCTGGCCCTTCGAAGATAACTTCTGTTTTCGAAGCGGCGGCCTATCCATAGGCACCGATCGGCCAATTAGGAGTGGTTGCGGTCTCCCCTCACACCATTGCCTGCGTGTGACTTGGTGGCGTTCTCCAAAGCCCTCTTCACAGCTTCCACGCAGCTTGCCGCACGGAAGAGGCGCAGCAAGCTGAAGCAACCGCTCGTGCGAGGCTGCGCGACGCCGGGCAGTCCACTTGGCGCGGGCGACATACGTCTCACAGGAGCGAGCGGCGGGCGCGCGCGGGTCGCGTTTGGGGTTGGTACGCAACACGATCTCCTTAAGTGGGCGAACGCGATCGCCGCGGCGGGTATATCGCTCGCCCGCAGATCAGATTTGGCTTCTGTAAAATGCTTCTGCCTGGAGGCCAGCAGACTTTAGCGAACCTTAGGTTTCACGTGACTATTGTTAGCCGAGGCCGCAACGGCATCAGGCTGCTAGATAGTCACTGGTCGTCGTGACCGTGCCATAGGCCAAGCCAAGGGCCGCCATAAAGGCCGCATGAACCTGCACAGCGGGCACGATTATGCCACCGAATGGAAGGTCGCAGGTAAGCGGCAAGCTGAGGCCGTTAGGCGGCGTGGTTCCATGGCATAAGCGCGTCGATTTCGCTGCTCGGCCAGCCGTTGGCGATACGCTGAAGTGTTAGGGCAAGCCAGGCGAACGGATCGACGTTGTTCATTTTCGCCGTCTGCAGCAGCGTTGCGATGGTTGCCCAGGTTCGTCCGCCGCCGTCGCTGCCCGCGAAGAGGCTATTCTTTCTCGTGATTGTTTGTGGCCGGATGGCGCGTTCGACGATGTTGGAGTGTGTGCCTTGCCAAGGCGCACTGTTCTCCCTGGTGAAAGTCCAGGCCGGCAAACTCTCGCTCCAGCCGGAAGTACTCGGAGCGGGTCAGGAGGCGACGAATGACCTGAAGCACTCTGAGAAAAGGCCCCTTCTGGGGGTCATCGGTCCGCGCGGGCCGCAACTTGCGAGTCAACACTGAGCAGGCTCCGAAAGCGTCATCGTGGGAGCCGACCCGCCATTCTAACGGGGAAGGCCGGCGTCCGGGGGGAAGCGAGCGAGAAAAGCACCCCAGGATCCCACCGGAGTAGTGGTGGCAGCACGCGCGGGACATGGACAGTGGGCAACAAGGGAAGTCTGCTGCCGACGAAGGATGATGAGTCCGGACAACGACGAACCCGTGAGGGCCAGCGTCGGCGGCGGCAGATGGCGGATGGGTCCGTACTACCTATGACACCGGGTAACGCCGGAAGAGGGAAGGGACCCTGACTTGTATCAAGCGAGAACGAAGCGGAGAACACGGCGATTGACGATGAGTCTAGCAACACCGGAACTAAGCGTTCAGAAGCTGCAGAGCTCGCTACAGGCGAAAGCTAAGACCGAACCGGCATACCGCTTCTACTCCCTGTGGGACAAAATCTGCCGACCGGATGTCATGGAAGAAGCTTACCAAAGGTGTCGTGAAAACGACGGCGCTCCCGGGGTGGACGGCATAACATTCGAACAGATCGAAACCGAGGGACAGCAGCAGTGGTTGGAAAGTGTCAGACAGGAGCTGAAGGACGGCACCTACCGTCCCAACCCCCTTCTGAGAGTATGGATACCAAAGAGCAATGGCGGACGCCGACCACTCGGAATCCCGTGCATTCGTGACAGACTCGTCATGATGGCCACGGTCTTAGTGATCGGTCCCATCTTCGACGCGGACCTGCTGGACAACCAGTATGGATTTCGTCCGAAGCTGGACGCCAAGATGGCCGTGCGCCGTGTGTTCTGGCATATCAAGGACCGGGGACGCCGCGAGGTAGTCGATGCAGATCTACGCGACTATTTTACGTCGATTCCACACGGTCCGCTGATGCGATGCCTGACACGACGGATCGCCGACGGACGACTCCTCTCGACCATCAAGGGCTGGTTGATAGCTCCGGTGATCGAACAGAGCGGAAGACGGACGATACGGACGGCAGATGCGCGGAAGTTTAAGAAAGGGACCCCGCAAGGCTCTCCTCTGAGTCCATTGCTGGCGAACATCTACTTCCGACGCTTCCTGCTGGCCTGGCGCGACCACGGACACCAAGAACAACTCGACGCCTACGTCGTCAACTATGCCGACGATCTCGTGATCTGCTGCCGCCCCGGCCAAGCCGAGGCGGCGATGAAGCGAATGACGGTACTGATGAACAGGCTCGGGCTGGAGGTGAACGAGACCAAGACCCGCATCGCTCTACTGCCGACGGAACGATTCACATTCCTCGGCTACACGATCGGGCGGTTCTACGGAAAGGATGGACAAGCCTTCATCGGCACGCGTCCGTCCAAGAAGGCGGTCATGAGATTGCTCCGACGAATCCACGAACGCACGACGCCGCAGTGGTACCCGGACACACCGGAGAACACTGTCGTCGTCATCAGTCGCCTTCTTCGTGGCTGGTGCGGCTACTTCGACCAAGGTCCTGTCATGAAGACCTATGACTTCATCAGGCAATACGTCGATAGGCGTCTGCGGCACTGGTTGATGCAGCGAGCAGGAAAACGTGGCAGGGGCTTCAAAGAGTATCCGCAGGATTACCTGCATGATACTCTCAAACTCTTCCGCGTCCCGACTCGTCGTAACGACCGATCGAGCGCGAAGGCCTGATGAGACAAGTGAAAGCCGGGTGCGGGAAATCTGCATGCCCGGTTTGACGAGCGGCGACTGGAAACGGAACTATGGCGCGAACTGCGACACCGGCAACTGGCGAAAGCCGCCGGACCAGTAAAGCCTCGCGACCTACGGTCACCGCGCCAGTCGTCGACTCTACCGAGCTCGATGCGGCCATCGGTCAGGAAGCGTTCGAAGATGGCACGGCGCGAGACGGCATAACGGATCGCCTCGGCCAATTTTGATTTGCCGGAGATCCGCCGCAAGGTCTGCTGCCAGAGATCGAAGAGATCTGTGACGATCGCCGCGGAGGCTTGCTGGCGCGCGGCAACGCGAGCGTCGGGGCTTTGACCGCGCACGGTTTTCTCGACCTGCCAGAGCTTCGCCATCCGCTCGACCGTCGCCGTTGCCACTTCTGAGCTCCCAGCAACATGCAGCTCGTAGAACTTGCGCCTGCAGTGTGACCAGCAGCCAGCCAAGGTGATGCCATCATTGCCGCGATCGGATCGCGCGAGCTTGTTATAGGCGGCATAGCCATCCACCTGCAGGATGCCGCGATAACCATTGAGGTGTCGGACCGCGCATTCGCTGGCGCGGCTGTCTTCGAAGCGATAAGCCACCATCGGCGGACCGTTGCGGCCAAAGGTTCGGTCATCTCGGGCATAGGCCCATAAGTAGGCCGTCTTTGTCGATCCGGAGCCCGGAGCGAGCGTCGGCAAAGTGGTTTCGTCGGCAAAGACCCGTTCGGCCTTCTTGACCTCGCTGAAGATGTAGTCGGCCATGATCTCGAGCTCGAAGCCGAGCTTGCCCATCCATTGTGCCATCAGCTGGCGGTCCAACTCGACATGATCGCGGGCGTAGATAGCCTCCTGCCGGTAGAGCGGCAGGCCATCGGCATATTTGGCGACGGCGATCTGGGCCAGAAGCGCTTCCGTCGGAATGCCTCCTTCAATGATATGGGCCGGGGCCGGCGCCTGGATGACGCCGTCCGCGTTCTTGAAGGCATACTTGGGACGGCGCGTGACGATCACACGGAACTTCGCCGGCACCACATCCAGGCGCTCCGACACGTCCTCGCCGATCAGCACCTTCTGCTTGCCTGCATGCTCAGCCAGCTCGTGCGGCTCAATGACAGTTTCGATCCGTTCCAGATGGGGCGCAAAGCCCTTGCGCCGACGCGGTGCACGCGTGCCATCCGCCTGCGCACGGCCCTTGCCGACCTGGGCCTTGATCGCAGCGATGCCGGTCTCGATCTCCTCGAAGACGAAGGCCTGCTGTTCATCGTCGCCGTTCGCCGAGCCGAGCTTTTCCGATCGTCGGCCGAACCGGGCGCGGTCGAAGGCCTTCAGGATCTGCGTCAGCCGCTCGATGCGCGCATCGGCATCGGCGCTGCGGGCCTTGAGATCGGCGACCTCGCTCTCCAGAGCATCGGCGCGGGCCGCTTTCTCGGCCATGGCAAGAACCATGGCCTTCAGCGTCTCTACGTCATTCGGGAGACTAAGATCAGGCGGCGTCATTGACCCGACCAGAGCACATTTTGCTCCGTTTCTCTTGCCCTTTCAGGCCGCTGATTCACTTCGCCGCAGTGCTTTTACCCAACAATCTCCGGCCGCTTGACCGCCACGGTCCGGACCCGCTTCCAGTCCATCCCATCCACCAGTGCCATCAACTGCGCGGGGTTCATCTGTACCCGATGATGTCCGATCCGCGGCCAGCAGAACCTCGCCTTCTCGAGACGTTTTAAATAGAGGCACACGCCGGAGCCATCCCACCATACGATCTTGATTCTGTCGGCTCTTTTGGCCCGGAACACATAAAGCGCACCGTCGAACGGATCTGAGCCCGCATCGCGCACCAGCGCAACAAGCCCATCGATACCCTTGCGGAAGTCGACGGGATGGCTGGCCAGGAACACCTTCACGCCGGAGGGGATCATGCCGAACGTACCGCCCGGATCACCCGCTGTAGCTGCGCCTCGTCGACGTCCACGCCGGCGCGCACGATCACCTCGCCAATGGCAATTTCGATCACCGCGCCTGACACAGACGCCATCTCACCCCCGCAACTCGAGTGCCGCTCGCGATAATGTCGTTCCGCCCGAGCGTCACGGCGCCACGCGAACAGCTGCGACGGGTGAATGCCGATCCGACGAGCGATCGCCGATACGCTCGCGCCAGGCTCCAGCGCCTCTGTCACAATTTGCGCCTTGAACTCGTCCGACCAGCGTCGACGAAGCTGCCGCGGCGCTCCCTCAAGACGGTCGGCGACCGCTTCGATCATATGGAAGGTTCTAGTTCCAGAACTAGGCGCAGACATAGAAGCTCACATCGGCTCACAAACTCAGCAGCCGATAGCCGATTGCTCACCCCTTGCGCCAGACGGGGTCTCTTTTCCGCTTACGGTCGCAGGTGGCGCAAGCGTCGTGCAAGATCGTGGTCTTGTAGCCGTAATCGGCGGCTGCCCGGCTGGTCGCATCGATGCACATGTGGCTCATTGCTCCGATGATCACGACCTCCTTAACGCCCCCGGCATCGAGCCGCTGCTTCAGATCGGTGTCGCGGAAGGCGTTGGGATAGTGCTTGACGACCAAGGCCTCACGTTCTAGTGGCTGGACAATGGGATTGATCTCTACCCCTCTGGTGTTCGGCGCGAAGATAGAGGGATGACTTTCCTGCATTTCGTGCTGAACGTGGATAACCGCGTCCCCACGCGCGCGGGCGGTCTGAATCACCCTAGCTGCGTTGGCGGCCGCATGCACGATACCAACCAGGGGCAGCTTGCCATCTGGGAAGTATTCATTTTGGATGTCGATGACGATGACGGCGCGCTGGCTCATAAGATTTCCCTCAGATTGTTGGACAAAGCAGTCGATCAGGAACGACCCGCGTAGGCGCGGGATCTGCGACGTGTAGGCCACCAGATATCGTTACCCATATAATCCCCTTCACTTTCCCGACTGAGTAGGCAGGCTAACGGGCGCTTGGACCCTTCGGAGGTGAATCGAAGGATCGGGCAATCGCCGGCCCGAGCGCCGTTCCACCTTTCTTTGATTCGATGTTACCGATAGCTGCCCAGAAGCGCGCGACAGAGCAGCACGCGATTGGGACGTCCGCGATTGATTGGGTAGGTATGTCCGCGTACAACTTCGCTGCTTCTTATCCATGCTGGCTCGCTGCATGGATGGCGCTCAGAGGAATGACCTGCAAGGCTGGTCCATCCAGGTTGAAGTACGATTTGCGATTTCGATCGACTGTGTCGACCTCAACTACGAGGCGATAGGGATAGAGCCCGGGCTCGAGCTCAAGGTCGACGGCGCCCGCCCAGTAATAGTAGGAGGGCGTCCACGGACCGCGGATCTTGTCCGGGCCGCCATAGATCTTGAGATCATTACATATTTTGCGGAGCTCTGGCGTGCCATCGGGCAGCACAAAAACGATGTTCACGATACGCGCGAACAGAGGCCAGCTACCGTCCGGACGCTTTTCCATATCAGTACAATAAACCAGCCAGTTCAGGGCTTGGCCCTGGCGGCACACTGTCCGCAAGCTGTTCGTGCCTTTACCGGTACTCTCTCCGCCATTGTCCATTAGCCCGGTTTTCCCGCTGAGGCCGCCGGTCCGTAGGGTTCCTGCGACGTCGATGAGTGTGACGATGTTCAGCTGGGTGGAGGCCAAGCTTGGACTGCTGGGGGGCCGCTGCGATGCCGGAGTGACGATCATCATGAACTCCTGGTTCGGGTGACACCTGCGGAAGCGTTGAGAGCGGCCTCGACGATGCGGGATGAACTCCTGGTTCGGGTAGCTCCCGGTGAAGCGTTGAGGGCGGCATCGATGAGGCGCGCGTCGGTACCGTTATCGAGCGTCCGCATCCGGCTGCCAAGCTCCAACGTCAGGCCATACGGTAGGTCGCCGACCGGCTGCTTCACCGTACCAACCCAGTAGCTGACATCGGACTCGGGATAGGTTTCGCGTCGAACCTCACAGATTTCAGCCGGCAGCTTGATCGCTCGTATCGCAGCATGATTTTCGCATTCGATCGGCAACAACGTCCAGATGATCTCGTCTCCGGGGGCCACGGAGGTCGCGAGCCCGGCGGTCGCCTGGTTGCGCGAGCCGCCGAGGCGGTTGTCATCGATCATATAGAGAGAGCCAGCGAGCGTATCTGCCTCCAATGCGGCGACGACATCCACCACGAGTAGAATGTTGATCGTTTTTGTCATATCGCGTCTCCCTCAACGCAGGTAAGTCCGGAGGGCGGTATGGGCAGCAGGCCGGGCACAAAGCCACTAGTGAAGCCGTTGACGCTCGGAACGTTACTAACCTGAATACCGCACGACAGGGTGAAGAGCCGCGGCTCCCAGAGCATCTTGCCGTTCTCCTGAACGGGGCGGTAGAGCGCCACTTCCATCGTATAGTCGTGGCGACCGACCTTGGCCGTATCAACGGTGGCGCTCCAGTACCAGCCATCCGTCAACGGATCGGGCGAACCGTAGAGGGCCGGATACAGAACACCGTCCTCCACCGCAGCCCCGCGGATCCTCACGACGACTGGAGGCACGCTGGCCGCCGTAGTGGCATCATCAGGCTTCAGGACCTTGCCGGCCGCGTTCAGCACTGGTGCGTCATAGGTGCGAACTGCACCGCGGTCGCGAACCTGCAGGGGCTTCGGAGGGTCAGTCAGCATCTTGGAGATGTGCTCCTGAATCTTGGAGATGTACTCCTGAGTGCGGACGGAGGGGCTCAGCAGTCGTCGTGCGGTGTTGGCAATGTTGAAGCGGTGGGGATAGCTGCGTGGCAGCGTCGGTGGCAGCTGCGCGACACCGACGGTGATCCAGTTCAGGACAGCCTCCATGGCCTGCGAACCATCGGCATTATAGACGCCGGGAACATTCGTCACGCGGGCATGGGGCGGCTGGGCGAATGGGCCCGTATTGTCGATGACATAGGCGCTTCCATCGAGACTGCCCTCCGCCAGGGCCGTATCGATATCGATAACGGTGACAATCGAGATCTGCATCTTATAGTCCTCCTATTGGAGCGGATTGTGCGGTCGCTCGACAGGCGGTGGCGAGGGGTGAGCCCGAAAGGCCCCTCCTAGCGGGGGAGGCAAGAGCACAAGAGAGGGGCCGGCGATGCTGATCGTGCGCCCACTCAGGCCACCCGTGACGAGCGTCATTCGGTAGGAATGGCGCGAGCCCGGATCGCTCCAAGGAGGCACGTATCCCTGCCATTGCAGTGCCCAAGGGAGGAGGCGGCCCGTCGCCGGTGGCGCAGTGCCATCAAACGACACGCCGCTCAGCCAAGCCATGGTCTGGACGTCAAGCGGCGTTAGACTCCAGCGAACCAGTTGTCCTGGCCAGACCGAGCTGGCCAGCTTGGCGGTGCCAAGGCTTTCTCCGCCAGAGACACCATCGTCAAACATGAAGACGTTGCCCTCGACCGCATTGCCAAGCGCCAGGGCGATAACGTCGACGAAAACCCGGATATTGAGCGGCGTCATTATCTCTCTCCTGCTCGGCGGCGGTCCTAGTTTGCAAGTATCAAATGCGGTCTACAACGAGGGGCACCTTGTCAAATGCCGTGCGGACCAAATCCGCGTTCCTTGGATCTACAAGCCGAATGGCAAAGCTGTATCCCGAACTCCGCAGACTCGTCTCGTTCGCCTCCAGCGCGTCGAAGACGGACAGCGATCGGAGCAAGCCGGCGATGATCAAGGGCGAGGAGCCTTGCGGTCCCAGCCGCATGGCGACCTGCGTCGGAAGGGATGCGGCTTCCGGAGTGCCGATCACCAAGTGCAGCTGCCGGTTCGCGCGATCGATCTGGAACTGCGCGTCGGTAGCGACGCTATCGATGTCCAGAACCTGTCGCTGGCGGAATTCGGCGGTGATCGCCGCCAAGGCCTGCGGCGCCGAATACTGCGTGTCGCCAATATGCATGAAATCGCCGCTGCGGCCGACATACTCAAATTGCACGGCATTCAGGCCGGGCGACTGCAAGTCAGGGCGGCGGATGACTCGATCGCCTATTTTGTAGCGCAGCACGGGGGTCGCATTACCGAACAGGCGCGTGACTACCAGTTCACCTTCCTCGCCTATTTCCGTCCATTGCCCGTCCGGCCTGACCACTTCCACCAAGTGGAGACCAGGTACCGCAGTCAGGACGGGGCTTTCCGGATCTAGCTGCAGGCCGATGGTTTCCGCCTGGGTGGCGGCGAAGTAACTGAGTACGATCAGGCTTGGATAGGCCTGCCTGAGATCCGCCCGCACCTTGGGAGTGAGCACTCCACTGCCATAAAGAGCGATCCGGAAGCTATCCCTCGCCTCGCGAGTTAGACCGTCGGCAAAACTCGCCAATAGCGCAATGCTTCGTGTAATCCCCATTATCGCCTTCGGCCCCGGATAGGACATCATCCGCTGGAAGACTTCCCGGCTCGTCGGACCGGCGCCGATGTAGTTGACCCTTGGGATCTTCTGGAGCACGCCACCCACCATGGTGCCGCTGCTCCACATCTGATAATCGGCTAATGTCGTGGCCACCCATTTGGCGCCGCGGCCACTAAGGTGGCGCGCCATAATGTGTCGGCCCATGAAATCCCCTGCCCAGCGGTAGGTCTCCTGCAGCTCGTCGAGCGAATAGACGGTTTCTGAGGGCTTGCCGGAGCTGGTACCGCCGCTGGCCACGATTTCGAAGCCGCAGCGGTCGATGGGCACGACCATGCCTGGCCGCGTTTCCGTGAACATTTGCTGAAAGGCTTCCTTATCAGTAAGCGGCAGCGTCTTGAACTGCTCGTAATTGTCCACCGGACCGGTCCCGACGGCACTATCGATGCGCCGACGCCACAGCGGATTGATGCGGGCGATGGAGACGAGTTGCGATAGCCTGCGCTCGACGATGGCAGCCTGGATGTCATGAGACAATTCGTCAATCCGGCAACCGATGACAGTCTGCGCGTGCACGAGCGAGGTTAGAAAAGAAGGTAGAGCCAGCACGTCATCCACGGTGCACGGATGCAAGATCGTTTCCGGCAGTACGTGCTGAGCGCAGTCACGGGGTGAAAAGGCGAAGTGGCGCATAGTCATTCCTGAGGCCGGTTCTGCTCGCCGTGTGTAGCGTTGTTTGCAAGAATCTCGCGCGCATGGCGTCGGATCTCTCCCACCATGCCTGCGATGTCGGACAGGCCGATCCGATGATTCATGAGGACCATGCGGAGCATTGTCCGTCCATCCATATCGACCTTGGACAAGAGGTAACGCCCAGCCGCCCGCACGCGGTTGCGCAACTCCAGTTGCAGGCTCGATAACCGATTGCCGCACACGCCAAGCGGCTGATGGACGAAGCAGAGAATATTGGATTCCGGCCGATACGGGACGATGAAGTCCGGCTGATCGGCCAAGTATTGGTGGGCGGCCTCAGTCATCATTACCAGGCGCTCCAACTTATCCGCGAAGGCGCGGGGACCATACAGCGACCAAGCCAGCCAAAGGTTCAGAATCGCGGGGCGCTTCGTACATTCGAAGTTCTTCACGCCGCTCTGCACGGCCGTCATTTCATCTTCCAACGGGTCAAATACGTAGCTGTCCTTCTGGGGAAACGCGGTCTCCGCCAAACCCTTCTCGCGGTAGAACAGCAATGTGCAAAGGGCCGGGACGAACAGAGCCTTATGGGCGTCCAGGCAAAACGAATCGGCAAGCTCCAGTCCCGCAAGGCGAGGCCGCAGCCGGTCGGAAACCAGAAAAGCGCCGTTGTGAGCCGCATCGACATGCAGCCAAGCGCCGCGCCGCTTTGCCAACGCCGCAAGGTCAGGTAACGGATCATTAGCACCGATCGCGGTCGTTCCTGCCGAGGCGATCAGGCAGAAAATATCCAGCCCCTGGGTCGCCGCCTCGTCCAAAGTCGCTGCCGCCCGTTCCGGGCAGATCTGCCGACGGTCGTTCAGAGGCAGGCGTATCACTTGATTTTGGCCGATACCAATGATGCCGGCAATGCGGGAGACGGAGAAATGGGCATCCTGGCCAATGGCAATGGCAGGCCGGGTTGGAGCTATGACGGATTTTGGGTGACGCGGTCCGATCAGGCGGCGCGGACTTCAGCGGTCGGAACGACTTCGATTCCGTCCGCAAACTTTACCCCGGATATCACCTTCGGCAACTGATTTGTGCCCTTCAACCGTCGCAAGGTTTTAGATGCGGCGCCGACCAGCTTGAAGACCATCAACTTTGCTGTGTGTGGCGATAACGCTCCCTTCGTTCGCACAGTCCGGTGCCTGACCGTGGCAGAAGACGCTCTCGATTGGATTCGACGTGCGCAGATGCGACCAGTGCTCGGCAGGGAAATCATAAAACGCCAACATAGCCGAGCGATCCTTGATCAGGCATTCAACGGCCGGCTTGTATTTGACGCCGTACTTCTCGACAAAGATATCAATCGCTGTTTCAGCGGCCGCCCGGTTCGGCGCCAGGTAGATGTCACGCAGATCACTCTTTATTGCCGGCTGCACGGACTTGGCGACCTTGTCGAGCACGTTGTTCACCTTGTGCAGCCAACATCGCTGATGTTGCGTGCCGGGGAAGATTTCATCGAGCGCCCGCCAGAAGCCGAGAGCGCCGTCGCCGACAGCAAGCTGAGGCCCGATCTGCAAGCCGCGCTTGCGCAGATCGATCAGCAATTCTCGCCAACTTTGTGCGCTCTCGCGTACCCCGACCTGGAAGCCGATCAATTCCTTCTTTCCTTCAGGCGTGGCGCCTATCAACACCAGGATGCATTCGGCATGGTCCTCCATGCGAGCCTGCAGATAGACGCCATCCGCCCAGATATAAACGTACCGCCGCGCCGACAAGTCGCGCTTTTGCCAACGTTCGTATTCGGCCTGCCAGTCCTTCTTCAGGCCAGCGATGACCGGCGGCGACAAGTTCGGCGCGTCCTTGCCGAGCAAGGCCGAAAGCGCCTCCTGGAAGTCGCTGGTCGAGATTCCCCGCAAATAGAGCACGGGGATCAACGCGTCCAAGCTCTTCGTCCGGCGGGCCCAGAGCGGCAGGATCGTCGAATGAAACCGGATCCTGTCGCCTGGCCCGCTTGCTCCACGGTCGCGGGCCTTCGGACGGGCGATCACGACAGGGCCGATGCCGGTGGCAATTTCGCGCGCCGGCCCATATCCATGCCGCACCACGCGCGCCCGACCATCCGGCAGCGCCAGATGCTTCGTCGTTTCCAGGAATGTAGTGAACTCAATCTCGACAGCGCGGGCGATCAGTTCGCGAGCTCCGGCACGCAGAATATCCGTCAGTGGATCAGCAATCTGATCGGGCTGACGCAGAGGAAAAACATTGGTAGTCTCGGTCACGGCGTATCGCTCCTTTGGAGGTTGCTGGCAGGCTTCATCACCCGCCTCGATACGCCGCCTTTCTCAACCCGTCATCACCCAGTTTCCGTCATAGCTCGCGACGCTCGCTCGTGGAGCTTACCGCGGCCGCGAGCCGAGCCGTTGACGATGGCATATTTGTGTTGTCCGGCGGGACTGCTGCTTCCAATCCGCAATGGGAGCACACCGGCGCGAATACGTCTGATCAAACAATCTTTGCAAGGCAAGCGACGGCTCCGAGTCCCTTTGCGGCGCCGCGCGAGGACGAACTCCTGGATTCCGACACTGCCATCGAGATGATGGTGGCGATTTCCAATGACGATCAAGACAGAGCTTCTGAAAGCATCAGAGCCGGACTGGATATTGCGCTGGACCGTGCAACGGACCTCCCCGAGACCCGGGTGGAAGGTGAAGCGGCGTCAAAAGTCGGTCCCATTCTTGAAAACGCTTTCTTGACCGTTCCTAAAAAAGCCGTAACAGAGTGCCGCGCGGATGCGGTCGAATTGATTGTGCAGAAGGAACCATCAGCCGACAGCGCAGGGCAGCCGGAACCACGATACATGCGGCGGCTCACTGACGAGGCGGTCAGATTGCTGGACGATCTTCGGAGCGGCAAGCTGCAGAATGAGGCGAACTTCATCCTGAGCGAATGCTTCAGAGAAGCCGCCAGCGCGTTCTTTATGATCAATCAGCAGCTCAAGCGCGACGGCTATGCCGCGAGCATTGATCCATCAGTCTTCATCTGGCTCGCCAACATCACCGAACCGGAGACGCGCGACACCGGGACCATGCGGCTTGAGATCGTACCCAACCACCGAGGTCGTCCAAGCACGTACACGCGCCAGGTCGCTCAATTCATCTGGCACCTTGTCAAGGGACAGGGCTGCGGGCGACAGGCCGCATATCGAGGGGCGGTCACGAAGTTCACCGTGAGCGCGAGTTTCGCCGAGAAAGCCTACGCCTTTTGGGAGCCGATCTTCGAACGGGCGGGCTCGCGCGTTAAGATGCTGACCCGCATTTCAGATCCAGAAATGTAAAGCTGAGCAGCGCGTTCATTTGGCGGCCGATTTGACTGAGGGCGGGCGCCGGCGAGGACCGGAGCGAAGCCGGCTGATCTGCCGGTGCAGACGCCGACCGTGTACGACCTGGTCAATTGTGCAACGGCGCCAGAGTATTATTCCAGCGGCCACTTATCAAGACGTTAGCCCAGCTTGAAAGGACCAGGATACCTCAGCGAGGCGCAAGCTCGAGGCAATCCCTAGGAACTTTAACCATATTCACAACTTAGCGATGACTTCGCGTTGTGCGCGTGATGCTGAATCAGGCAACCTGTCGGGCGTTCCCTGTTGCAGGTCGCATACAGGTGACTTTGTGGAGTGGATCGACGGAAAAAAGCGACCGATTATCGATTTAAAATTTCCGTTTTATATGATCCTTGAGACTGCAATTCTACGTTCTACGATGGCTTACTTGAAGAAGATCGAAATGACGGTGAGCGCATTGGAAGCACGGTCAGATTCCGCCGGAGCAAGTGCGCCTCCGCAACGCGGCCGAAGCAGACCTAAACCAAAAATAACAAAGCGCAGTTGAGCAACGCTACTCATTCCAGGATTTCGCCGAAAGCGGTAGCAGCAGCCCTTGTCGACATAGGCCCGCTCGACCGCACAGCCGGGTAAGTGTCTCGGTGCGGTCCATAATGTCCCGCAACGTGTGACCCGTCGGTCCACGTCCGTCGAGCGGCCCGCGACGACAAGTCCGCGGCGCGCCAGCGCCTCCATGATGGTGCGAAACGTGACACGAATGGCGACGACGGCAGGCCGGTGAAGAAGACGGTTCAGGTCGGACTCGTCGGCATGCATATCGGGCATAAAAGCGAAACCTCGCCGCAATGGATCTGGGCAACGTTTGAGCAGATCGATAATCTCGACGTCGACCGAGTGGCGCATCCCAACCTGCGTCCATCCTTCTTTGATCCTGACTGCCCGCTGTGCACCGTCAATGTTCAGCCGCAGCTGGATCCCAAGATCCAGGCTTTATCCGCGGATACCCGTCCAGGCTTCGCGAACCATTTCGATACCGTCTGACAAGGTCGCCTTGAACCGAGAGGCGCAGGCCGTATTGGCAAAGCTGGGATCGGTCTGGCAATACTATGAGCTGGTCGACACGCAATGGCCCGACCGATCCGTCATCTAAGCCTTCGGCCTGGAATAGCGGCCTCAGTCAGGCCGTGAGCAACAAGCCGGGTGGCCAGCCGACACCGGTATTCCTGACGAACATAACGATGGAAACGTACTTCCAGTCCAGCAATCAGCCAGCCTGCAATCAGGAGGAAAACGTTCCAAACAACGTGAACTGCCCGTCCGATTACGCCTCTTTGCCACCGGGGAGCGCTATCACGGCCTATACTCCCAATCCGCCGATCTGGACAACGCCGCTCAACAACGGTTCACCTGCAAAGCCCGGAATAACGACGCAGATCATGGCGACGGAAAGCTGCATGGGCTGCCACTTCTCCGCGGGCGTTATCACGCCGCAGACCGGCAGCAAGAAGACGGGCGGACAGTTGTCCGCCGACTTCTCTTGGCTGCTATCCACAAAGGCACAATATGCTCCGTAGCGGAGCGTGAACTGTGGCGCGAGGCGATAATGGAAGGTTGGGCCGCGCTTTCTTTCCGCATCGCCGGTGGTGACGGCCCGGCCAAGGTACTCGGCTGATGGTTGTCTGCGCCCTCTCGCAGCCTCTCGTGCGTGTTCGCCGTTAGCATGTGAGACAAATTGAAGGTTTTGCGGAGGGAAGAGTTCTGGTTCATCGCAGCAGCAGGAGCGAAGATGAAGCAGAAATCCAGACCGGGCAAAGTACCGGCAGAACTAGCGCTGAAGGACATTCGGCAATGTCAGAATATCGTGGTGAGCGAATCCAGGGGCGGCGACAAGCACAACTTGCGCACAAGGATAGCTGTCGCGACGTCCACAGTGGCTACGCACTGTCATCTACAGATACGTGGTTTAAAGACGCTCAAAGCTGATGGTTGATTTTCCGTCACCTGCAAGTTCTTGTAGTTGATTGGCGCGAACTTCTCTGGCCGATTGCACGCGCTCCAAGCCTGTTCAAGCTTGTAAGGACGCTGGCGGGAAGATCAAATGAGCGCCGTTTCGAAAGGTAAGAAGTCCGGTACCTCGACCGGGCGCCTCGTTCTGGCGGGTGTTTTGGGCGCGGCAGCTGCCCTCGTCCGTTCTCCCGACCTGACCAGCGCGATGCAGCGCCAACGGGCCGCCTCCGTCTGGCAAGATCGGCCTTCAGTTCGTTCCCGTGCCCGTCAAGCCCAACGGGCCGGATGGCACCATACGGCCGGGCGCGGTCGAGATCGCATTCGTTAACATGTGATCCCGTGTCGGTTATGCATCCCGGAAGAACGTCATGGCGGACGGCTTGACGCGCCGGGTCGTCCATGGTCCCGCGTTTCTTGTCGCGATTCGGCCAGGGACAGGGCGCTCTGTGGAGAAGGACCTACTGCTCGCAAAGGTCGACAACCGGCGATCATCACGGCGAGGCGGGGTGTCTTCGCAAGCGCTGCCCCGAATACTCGGTTACAGACCATCGTCAGTTTCAGGAGCTAACGTCGACGGGACGCCGGTCGAAATCGTCGTTGATGGATGGATTGCAGGTGGCCGGGATCACGAGGTCGGCCGCTTCGGACCAACCGTACGCGGCAACGGAGAGGGCGCATCTCTGCGTATCGGAAATGTAGAGGGGTCCTGTAGCCGGACCGGATTACTGCTCCCGTTAAGAGGAGGATGCTCGATGGATCGACGTAGATTGTTGTTGAGCGCGGCGGGACTCTTGGTCGCGACGCCGGGGCTTGTCCAAGCCGCTTCGCCGCCTGCGGTCGGCGTATCGGTACTGGCCGGAAAATGGACCTACCGAAGCTTTCACAATCGTCCCGCGCTCGTAGACGGCGACTCGCAGAAAGCGTTGCGCTTGATCTTCGCGGAGGCCGTATTCACGTTCGAGATCAACGGGACTTCGCTGAAGGGCGCGCTCGATTGGCAAGGCGGGGGTCTCGATCTGCAGGGCACGATCCAGCCAGCCAACGGCCCGGTGCCTCTTTCCGTCGCCATCGTCGGCTCAGGCAGACCGAAGACCGACACAGACGGCTGGGAATACGATTACCGCGCCAACCTTGCGTATGAATGGCCCAACGGTGTCGGCCAAGTACCGGCGCTGGTCGGGACGGTCATCCGGGCGAAGCCGCATGAGGGCGGGCCCGCAGGATACGTCGCGTCCTTCATCGCGGTGAAGCAAACCTGATCGGCGATCGAATCCGGATAGGATCGCTCAAAGGGAAAATGCATATGCGTCGCAGACCATTGTTCTTATCCTCGGTCGTCGCTGGACGCTGTGTCACCGTCGGGCCCCTCGCGTTGCTCGCAGGTGCCGTTGCGGTTCTCGCCTCGCCTGATCCTGTCACTGCACAGTAGGACGCTCGGATAAGGCGGATCGTGACGCCACCACCCCAGATCGTTCAACAGGTCGTCGCGGACCCTCTGACGCAAACTGCGGCAACGGATCGCCGAGACAATTAGCGGCGATTGCGATAGCAAGCGATGGCCTGACGCGCGTCGGAGGACGGCTACCGCGCACGAGGATTCCAGGTCAACAGCGTCCCGTACGATCCCAATGGGCCGCCTCGCATGCTGACGCTGGGATCGGCAGACGAGTGGACCCTGACCGCTGGCGCGCCCCGGCACCCCTTCCATATCCACGTCAATCCATTTCAAATCAAATCGTAGCGATCCGCAATTCCTCAAACATGAACGTGAGCGTCGATGGCGAACCGGACGATCCACAATATGCTAACCTAAAGGGCGAATGGCGCGACACTTTGTTCGTCAAGGGCGGGTACACAATCATCACTCGATCGCGTTACCGTCGGTACATGGGCGATTTCGTCCTTCACTGTCACATCCTGGATCGCGAGGATCGGGGAATGATGCTGAACGTTCGGGTGGCGATCCCGGACGGAGCAGGTGGCGTCGCCACGGGCATCACTGAAGTGGTCAGCCCGATCCGACAATCATAAGGAGCCGCAATGACTGAGCTGAGCGAGCCGTCTCCGGACTCTCATTTGCGGCCTTTGAGCTGCCGATGTGGCCGGTCGAGCAGCCGCTCCTGCCGGTTGTTCAACACCGCGCTCGATTGCGTATTCTATGATGTACCGCTCCTGTGCGCCGCTTGTTCCGAGGGTGCTGCGATGCAGGTTGCCGGCAAAGGACCGCTCTCGCCGAGCGCCGATTTGAACGCGCTCAGTGACCGAGGAGGCGTTGCTCCCTATGGTCGCGACGACCGCTCACATGTCCAGGAATGCCGGAGGGTAGACAAATTCCTGGGATCATCTAATCGGGAGGCACACGACCTTGACGTCGCGGCGATCACCTCGGCGATTGCCTTCCATTCGTACCACGTCGATCATGATTTGATCGACGGATCGGATCGCCACTGCGCCTTTTTTGAGCTTTTTCCTGGAGTTTTTCCGGACATGTCGACGCTCGTCCCCCATGGCGCTTGCCTTCTGTGGCGGCCGGAGTTGATCTGGCTGAACGTCGTTTCCGACGCTTTTGTCGCTGGTGCCTTCTTTACGACCGCCTTTGTGCTTGCATTCTTCGTGTGGCGGCGGCGGCGTCAAGTGATGTTCGGGGGCGTGCTCTTGGCATTCGCTATCTTCGCCGCACTCTGCGGACTGGCCCGCCTGCTTTCGATCCTCACAATGTGGGCGCCGGCTTACGAAATTGAAGCCGTTACCAAGGTCTTGCTTGCGCCGGTCT
The DNA here is from genome assembly GCF_054058275.1 of Bradyrhizobium sp. USDA 3256. NCBI lineage: Bacteria > Pseudomonadati > Pseudomonadota > Alphaproteobacteria > Hyphomicrobiales > Nitrobacteraceae > Bradyrhizobium > Bradyrhizobium sp. USDA 3256. The sequence goes on along the minus strand of NZ_JBSSAE010000001.1, from coordinate 24,405 downwards.
CGCTTGCAATCACGCTGGCGCTGCTGCTGATGCTGCCGCGGATCCTGGTACTGCCGACGCGTATCCAACTAACTGAAGCCTATGCGGCGCTTGAGGAGGAGGCGAAGCAGCGCCGCAAGGCCGAGGCCATGGTGAAGCGCTTTCAGGAGATCGAGGCCCACGAGGCCCAGATCCGGCAAGCGCAGAAGATGGAGGCTATCGGCCAGCTCACCGGCGGCGTCGCGCACGACTTCAACAACATCCTGACCGTAATCACCGGAACAATCGAAATCCTCGGCGACGCAGTCAAAGATCGCCCACATCTCGCCCAGATTGCCAATCTGATCAACTCTGCAGCCGCAAGGGGAGCCGACCTGACCAAGCATTTGCTGGCCTTCAGCCGCCGGCAACCACTGCAGCCTCGCTCGACCGACGTCAACGAGCTGGTGGTCGATGCTGCGCGTCTGTTGCGTCCAACGCTGGGCGAAGACATCGAAATCGAATCGATGCTGGCGCACGATCTCGCACCGGCCCTGATCGATCCCAGCCAGCTCTCGACGGCGATCCTCAACCTCGCCCTGAATGCGCGCGACGCCATGCCCGCCGGCGGCAAGCTGACGTTGGAAACCAGGAATGCTGTGCTCGACGAGAATTATGCGCGCCTCAATGCCGAGGTCAGACCGGGTCAATATGTCATGCTGGCCGTGAGCGATACGGGAGTCGGAATGCCCGGCAACATACTCGACAAGGTGTTTGAGCCATTCTTCACGACCAAGGACGTAGGGAAGGGATCCGGGCTAGGCTTGAGCATGGTCTACGGCTTCGTCAAGCAGTCGGATGGCCATATCAAGATTTGTAGCGAACAGGGTTACGGCACGTCTGTGAAGCTCTATCTGCCGCAGGCCGCGGGGCCCCCGCAGGCACCGGCCGTTGATGCCGGTGTGTCGGGAAGCGAAGGAGGCGACGAATCTATCCTGCTGGTCGAGGACGACGTGCTGGTCCGCGAATATGTCGTGACGCAGATCAGCCGCTTCGGCTATCACACGCTGGCCGCCCGCGATGCCGCCGAGGCGCTGGCCATCATTGACCGGGGCGAACGCATTGATCTCCTGTTCACCGACGTGATGCTCTCGGGCGGGATGAACGGCCGTCAGTTGGCGACCGAAGCGCTCAAGCGGCGCCCCGCGCTCAAGGTACTCTATACCTCCGGTTATACGGAGAACGCGCTCGTCCATCATGGCCGGCTCGACCCCGGCGTGCTGCTCTTGCCGAAGCCTTACATCAGCGCCGATCTCGCGCGGATGCTCAGGATCGCGCTGACGTCGTGAGCAGGTAGGGCAGGTTTATCTAGGGCGGATGAGCTGGGGCATATTCGGATCAAGTTGCGCGGTATCCTGCGGCGACGAGATGGCTTAGACATTCATCCGGACGTGAACGTATGGGCCGCCCCGCTGCAAGCGTCATGATGGATCGTTTGAACAGTCTACACAGACGTATCCGGTATGTCGGCCTCTGGCCACTGCGAAGATGGAGACCGGCCAGATCGTGGACAAAGGTGGCGGCGGAGAGCGGCGAGTCGACCTCCCGCCCAGTCTTGTAGCGCGAGCATTCGATTCCAACCAAGGATCGCCTCCGCTGATGGCCTGGTCGATCGTGGGGGACGTCGATCGGCCCCCTCGGGCCACAGCCTCTCGTTCCAGGATTCGTAGCCCAACTTGTCGGCCTGACTGATCAGCCTCTCGCCCTCAGCACGCGTCCTGTGCGTCCTGCGAATCGAACCATCCTAGGCTCGACAGGGAACCGGCCGCTTACACGCGCTACAACAATGTCGACGTGCCGAAGGAGCATTTGCTCGGCCCTCAGGGCGGCGGATTTATCGTCGCCCAACCGAGTTATCGCGGCCGGCTGGTTCGAGAACGCCTTTGATCGAGCTCGATACGCTTACGATGAAGTTGAGCGACTTCCAGCCGAGCTTGGTCACCTTGCGGATCGCTTGGGCACCAAGTTGCCATGGTGAAGAGCGTATCCGCTCCGGAGTCCTTCAGCGTAACGATCTCGGAATCTACCGTCGGGTTCGAGGTTTCATAAGTGACTTTCCTTGACGATAATGGTCGATGCTTTTTCGCCGAGCCCGTCTTTGAGGCCCTTCACATAGTCGTTGCCGGCGTCATCTCTGGGAAAAAAGCGCCAAGTGTTCGCCGTCAGGGCCTGTGAGACAAACAGGGGGAATTTGCGGAGGGAGGATTTCTGGTTCATCGTAGCCACCAGGAGCGAAGACGAAACAGAAATCCGGACCGGCCAAAGCGTCGGCAGACCAAGTGCTAAAGGACATTCGGCGCCAGACCCGCCGTATTCGGCGGAAGAGAAGATCCGCATCGTGCTGGAAGGATCGCGCGGCGAGGAGAACATCTCCAAGCTTTGTCGCCGAGAAGGCATTGCCGCCTCGATGTATTACGGCTGGTCCAAGGAGTTTCTCGAGGCCGGCAAGCGCCGCCTGGCCGGCGACACGGCACGAGCTGCGACCTCCGGCAAGGTCAAGGACCTCCGCCGGGAGGCCGGCGCCTTGAAGGAGGCCGTCGCCGATCTGACCCTGGAGAACCGTCTGCTCAAATAAAGGCCGCGCGCTGCGGGAATGGCTTCGAGCGCGCCGACATCAAGAAGGGGCGGAGAGCGCATCGAGCTGCAGCCCACACCGAGTTTCGGGGGCGGAGACCAGCGCGCGAGAGGTGACGTCGTCCATCGGCAGCGCTCCGTCAGAAGCCGTAGGTTCGATCGGCCCAGCGCAGCAGGACGCGGGCGTCGGGGTCGGGCAGGCGCACGCGCTGGGCCTTCAGGCCTTCAGCGATCGCGTGCCCGACATCGGGATCGACCCAGTGGCCATGGGTCATCAGGAAGAACCAGCCGAAGGGCAGGCCGACCTCGCGGTCCACGGCCTCGATCCGGTCCATCAGCGCGTGCACCGAAACGTCCCCCGTTGTGAGCAGCCGCTCTTTCGGGGGCTTCAGCGGTCGGGGAATGAAGCCGACTTCGCGCTCGCTCTTGTGGGTATAATCGCGGGCATCGAGGGCCCAATGCGCGAAGACGTGCTGCGGTCCGGCGCTCGATTCCTCCCAGTCCCGGAAGAACCGCAGTTCGCGCGGCACAAAGTCGAAAAAGTCCGGGACCGCCTCCAGAAACGACGTCTCGCGCGTTCCTTGGGGCCCGACTTCGCGGATCACGCGCTGCTCCAACTCGGGCCGCTTGGCCTCCCGCTTCTCGCGCTCGACGCGGCCACAGCGATCGAGGAAACTGCGGACGTGGATCACCGCGCCGCCGGCGCGATCGAGCAGGCGATAGAGCGGACCGGCGAGGCGATCGGAGTCAGGGAGCTGGTCGGTGCGAGGCCAGCTCGGATCGAGCAGTTCCTCCTTGCCATACGGGCGGCAGTTGGGATTGACGATCGGGCCGGCGCGCCACTCGATCTCGCGGCCGAGCGCTATCTGAACGTAATCGGCGACACCCGGCCCCGTCGGCGCCGACACGAAGACGCTGGTGCCGCGCCATTCGGTGATCTGAAGATCGATCTCCTTCAACCGCTCCCAGACCGCCGTCACATCGCCATTTTCCTTGGCCAGTTCGGCAATCATCCACGGCCGCAATTCGCCAAGCCGCGTGCCGTCGGGACGCAGAACCGATCGGGTGTCGCGCCAGTAATCGTCATCGATCGGCGCGATGCCGAACGCGAAGCCTGGAAAGGCTATCGTCAAGGCTGGGATCAGGTCCGCGTCGGCGGACGCCGGACCGAGGCCAGCCAGGACGGTTTCGAGCGAAGCGGCGTCCGGGAGGCGGGCAGCGACGGTCATCCCAGCGCTCCTTCATCGGTCCAGGGGTTCAAAAGCGGCACACCCAGCGGCGCAAAATCCTTGGTGTTGCGAGTCGCGAGTACGAGCTCCCGGTCGAGAGCAGTAGCCGCAAAAAAACCGTCCATGACCGAGAGCGCAAAGCCGCTCTGTCGGGCTTGCGCCATCAGATCACCCCAGCGCCCGGCGATCGCCGGGTCGATCGACAGAATCCGCCCGGCGAAGCGCGCCGGCAGATCCTCCGCGAGCCAGGCGGAAAGCGCCTCGCGACGGCGGCCGTCGTCCATCAGGGCAATACCGCGCCGGAGTTCGGCGATCGACGCAACGCTGATGAAGGCCCGGTCCTCGTCGATTGTATCAAGCCACGCGAGCACTTTCGGATCGGGCGCCGGCCGGCGAACCTCCGACAGCACGTTGGTATCGAGCAGGACATTCATAGATCAAGGTCGCGCGGCTGATCGCGAACCCGCTCGAGATCGAGATCGGCATCACGCAGCGGCGAGGCCATCAGGAATTCGGCGAGCGTGCCCTTGCGGTCGGTCTTGCGCGCCCATTCCTCGGCGGAGACGATGACGACACTGGGCTTGCCGTGGCGGGTAATGATCTGCGGATCGGTCTGGGCGCGTTCGATCACCTCGGAGAGGCGCGCCTTGGCGCCAGCCACGGTCCAATGGTCGGTTTCGGGCGCAGGGGTCTTTCGGGAGGCTGTCACGATCCGCTCCTATGACTATAGTGACCAGCGTGACTATAAGCTGGATCGCAGCGTTTTTCAACAGGTACCGAGTGGGGCGCCGTTCCGCTAATATCGGGGAGCGAACGGAAGGAACTGTCATGTCACGCGAAACAAACCAAGACGCCGCCGGCGGCGGCTAATGAGGCCCGGCGCGGTCGGCCGGAACCAGCGGGCTCGTGCTCCTGGCGGAGATCACGTCCTGTTCGGGGCCGTTGAGCGCGGGGTTGAGGTTGGGATGCCGTCGGCGCAGTTCGTCCGGCACGCCGATCACGCGGATGCCGGGTGCAGCCTTCAGGATCGGAATGATCTCGGCGTCCCCCAGTAGGGGGCGAGCGGATCGGATCCGTCCCCGCCCCCTGGCCCTTTCTTCTGGGATGGCGGACGCGCATCGCCCTCGATCCGATACGCACTCGCTTTCGAGAAACCCGCCTTGGCACCGATCACCAGATGAGATGGGATGGTTGCCACTCTCCCCAGACGGGCATCGTAATGTGCCAAGAACGTGGTGTTTGAACCACGAAGCGGAGAGGACGGCAAATTGATGGATACGGTGATCGGAGTGGATCTGGCAAAGAACGTGTTTCACCTCCACGGGGCATCAATGGCGGGGCACTTGAAGTTTTGAAAGAAGCTGTCACGGCTCCAGTTTCGGAAGTTCATGGCGGAGCCCACCCTCGGCAGTGGTGATGATGGAAGCCTGTGGCAGCGCCCACTATTGGGCGCGGGAGATGGTCAAACTCGGCCATGAAGTGAAACTGATCGCGCCGCAATATGTGAAGCCTTTTGTGAAACGCCAGAAGAACGACGCGGCTGATGCCGAAGCAATCGTGATCGCGGCACAGCGCCCCGAGATGCGCTTCGTCGAGCCGAAATCGGAAGAACAGCAGGCTAGAGCAGTCAGTGCTCTTTCGGGCTCGGAAGCGCTTGTTCATCAGCGCACTGATCTGGCGAATGCATTGCGTGCTGTTTTCTACGAATTCGGCCATATCGTCCCACAAGGAATCGAACAGCTTAAACGCCTCGAGGCGATCCTCGAGGACTCGAATAGCGATCTGCCCGAGCTCTAGTCCGCGAGGAATATGGAGTCTCATTGACCAGATCGCCTACAAGACGGAGCGGATCGATGCCAAGACAGAGCTGCTCAAGAAGTTGGCGGCGCGGACCGGCACGGCGCAGCGGCTGCAAACAATGCCGGGTGTCGGTCCTCTGACCGCGCTGGCGATCGAGGCTTTCGCACCCGACATGACGAGCTTCAAACGTGGCCGAGACTTCGCGGCTTGGTTGGGCCTGGTCCCTCGGCAACATTCCTCAGGGGGAAAGGAGAGGCTCGGACGAGTTTCGAGGGAAGGACAGGCGGACATTCGTCAGTTGCTTATCGTTGGGGCGATGTCGCGGCTGAACAGGCTGGGACGCAAGTCGATCCCTAGCGGATCCTGGCTGGCGCAGCTGCTGGCGAGGAAGCCGCGCATGCTCGTGGCGATCGCCTTGGCGAACAAGATGGCTCGGACGATTTGGGCCATGCTCACCCGGAAGGAGGATTATCGGAACCCGACGCAGGCAATGACGGCATGATCGCATGATCTCCACAAGGGCGACGGAGAAGGAAGCGCGGGTAGAGGGAGGTCCACCCGCGCAGGCTTGACGCTCACAAAGTGCAGCGCGAACGTATGAGCAGCCAAGCCCGTACGTCTCCCGGCAACTCGCGTGCCAGATGATCATGATGCCACGCGCTCGGCTGATCATCGCGCCGTCAGAAAAAGCGCACGGACGGCGGGGGCCGCCGACCGTGCGAGTTGCGATGCGCGGCTTAGCCCTCAGGAGGTCAGTTAATAAGAGACCAAGCCATGCATGGCTAAGCAACCCGCGTGCCAGAAGATCGGAAAGAGGAGGGGAAGCAAATTGCGCGCTATCACAGCACGCCAGCTAACTGCGCGTGCAGCCTCCGGACATGCATGTCGTCTGAACGAGATCGAATGTGCCCCTAATCGCGCCGAGGCCGCACAGTGATCGGATCAATCTCGTCATCATGCACAACGATGAGCTCTCCGGGCTCCAAGCCCAAAGTTTGCAGCATCCCATCTTCGAGCGGGCAGTTGACCATTGCGGCCTTCGCGCCGCTATCTTTCAAGGCTAGCTTCACGGCTTTCCTTTGGTCCGCGACTGCGACCGCGTAAGTTATGTGCCTGTGCTCGTCGTCGTCCTCGTCGCCGTCTTCCTTGATGGCGACCGTCACTAACCAACCATCCATCTTGCTGCGCTCCGGGAAGCATCGCCTGAGAAGTCGGTCACCTCATTGCATGAAGGTTGCGGCCGCAAGGATTGCCAGCGAAGCCAGTCCCAGCAAAATGACGCAAGCTATGTACGGGAGGTCGCCGCGCACTACACAGCTCCAGCACTACACGGAGCGTGCATTCCAACACAAACCAGCGATCTATGCTCCGCAACCTGACACGGAAATACAAGGCCCGCAGCTACCAGCTTGCGTAGTATCGGTCACACGGGTCAGCGATCCATTTGCTGGCGCACCACTAGCTAACCAAGCCATCGAACGAAGAGGACTTCGGGCACGTCGGTTTTAGATCCATTGCGCGCTGGACAAGCTCTGCGACATAGGCCATGCCCTTTGCCATAATCACCCCGTATTCGGCGAGATGACCACGCAAAGCGTTGATCGTCTGGGTCCGCTGCCGGTGAAATGGACCCGGATTTTGGGACACCGTGCTTAGTTGGAAGGGACTGCTCCGTTTGATAGACGGAGCGCATGATGATGACGAAGACGAGACGCAAGATCGACGCGGCATTGAAGGCAAAGATCGCGCTGGAAGCGGTGCGGGAGCAGGCGACGGCGGCCGATCTGGCCCAGCGCTATGAGGTTCATCCGAACCAGATTTATGCTTGGAAAAAGCAACTGCTGGACCAGGCGGTCCGGCCTTTGACGCGAGTGTCGGGCGGGAGAGCGAGGACGCGCGAGAACGTGAGATCGAGAAGCTGCACGCCAAGATTGGACAACTGACAGTCGAGCGCGATTATCCGGAAGATGAGCACGCCGGATCGTCGAGGAATGCTCGATCGCGCCGACATGGCGCTGTCGATCCGCCGGCAATGCATGTTGCTTGGCATCGCGCGCTCTGGGGTCTACCGGCCGCCACGGCCGGCCAACGACAACGACCCTGCCCTGATACGGCGATCGACGAGCTGCTCACCGCCTGGCCGTTCCTGGGCTCGCGGCAAGACCGCGATGCTGAAGGCTGAGGGGCTTCAGGTCAATCGCAAGCGCGTGCAGCGGTTGATGCGCAAGATGGGCATCGCGGCGCTGGGACCAAGGCCGAACACGACGAGGCCAGCGCTGGGCCACAAGATCTATCCCTATCTGTTGCGCAGCTTGACGATCGACCGGCCAAACCAGGTATGGGCGGCCGACATCACGTACCTACCCCTAGGCCGCGGCTTTCTTTATCTCGTCGCCATCATCGACTGGGCGAGCCGTGCGGTTCTGGCGTGGCGGTTGTCGAATACGATGGAGGTCTCGTTCTGCGTGACGGCTCTGGAAGAGGCGCTGGCGAAGTACGGCACGCCGGAGATTTTCAACACCGACCAGGGGACATCTATCTCAAGGGCTAAGCCGACGGCCGCGAGGCTAAGGCAGAGATCGCGAGTTGGATCGCCTTCTACAACGATCGTCGCCTTTATCAGTCCATCGGCTATCGCACGCCGATGCCGGTCTGGCGCGAACGGATGCAGGCCGCGAAGGCTGTGGACATGGTGGACAACGCTGACGCGTCGACCACATGCCCATCTGTGGACGCCACCGGGATGCAAGAAGAATCGTTCGTCAAGCGCTGCGCTGTAGTCGGGTGCTGACATCTGTCCGGCCTTTAATGCGACCGTCATTTGTCGCGGGCCCGTATGGGAGTTCGCGGATCAGGTCCAAATCACAGCGGCGTGGATGGCACTTCGGCAGGTACTGGTTTTCCCAGCCCCGTCTCTCGACTGTTGCGCCATACCTTCCGTTTGACCTTCCTACATCTCGACGACCTCTGACCGGACGGCTATGCCGCCACAGCCGGAGCTTTATAGACCCCACCGTTGGCCATCAGAGCCCAGACGACGCGGGCCATCTTGTTGGCAAGAGCGGTGGCTACCAGCATAGGTGGCTTGCGGGCAATCATGCGCCCGAGCCACGATGACGGTGAAGTGCCTCGTCGCCGTGCCTGCTGCACGACCGCAGTCGCGCCGATGATAAGTAACCGTCGCAACGGTCGCTCCCCCATTTTCGACGTCGCACCCAGCTTCTGTTTGCCGCCCGTGGACCGTTGCAACGGGGTCAACCCCAGCCATGCGGCGATGTCGCGTCCGCACCGGAAGCTTCCGGCGGCAGGCGCAAGGGCAAGCAACGCCGTCGCCGTCATTGGTCCTACGCCTGGGATTGTCATCAAACGGCGGGCATCTTTTTCTTTTCGGGCGCGACGGGTGATCTCGCTGTCGAGTTTCTTGATCTGCATTTCCAGCGTCCCCATCGTCTTGATCAATATGTCGAGTACGAACCGTGCCGCTTCGGGCACATTGGTTTTTGGATCCATTGCACGCTCGACAAGCTCTCCGACATGAGCCGTGCCCTTTGCCATGATCACCCCGTATTCGGCGAGATGACCACGCAAAGCATTGATCGCCTGGATCCGCTGCCGGATCAGCAGGTCGCGGGTCCGAAACACCACCGCGCTCGCTTGCTGCTCTTCACTCTTGACGGGAACGAAACGCATGGTCGGCCCCTGCGCTGCTTCACAGATCGCCTCTGCTCGGTGTTGTTGTTTGAGCTGTGTCTGGTTCACGACATCGATGCCTCAAGTCGAACAGTAAAACTCCTCTATTCTCGATCCGGTCGCGTTGTTGCGCGACATCCGCGACGTGCAAGAGTGCCTCGCGGCCCTCGCCGACTCTCAACCAATCGGCCATCCAGCTGCGGCATCGCAATCGATCGATCGTTTCCTGGCAAGTCTTCGCACTGCCTGGAGGGATGGAGCCATGCGACCGACGGATCGGCCACTCGTAAAGGCGAAAAGAGGCAGGCGTCGTCCCGACCCGCTCATCCGGGCAACGCCCGATTTGCGAAAATGGTTTGAAGCCGAGCCCTGGCGGACTGGCAGCGAACTGCTCTCCCGTTTGCAGATGGAATATCCTGGAACCTATCCGAACAACCTTCTTCGAACACTTCAACGACGGCTTAAATCCTGGCGAAGTGAGCAAGCAAACGCGTTGCTGTTCACGCCAATGGAAACGCTGCCAGGGCGTACGGTCCCGACAACTCAATAATGTGGCGGCTGCCAGCGGAGGAGGCCGGGCGCTCCGAAACCCCGGCCATCTCCGCACCCGGCCTCCTCCTCAATCCAGGCAGGAGCAAAATAAATGAGCCAACCGATCGCGCCCGGGAGCATCGATACATGAGGCAATACGCGCTCTCATCCTGATTGATGTGGTGGAACGGCCCGCTCCGACAGCATCATCGTGCTAAAACGTGGTCGTTATTCGAACGCCACAAGGAAGGACCGTTCCATGAAACAGATTAGCACCATCGGGTTGGATTTGGCGAAGCACATTTTTCAAGTACACGGCGCGGGTGGCGATGGCTCACCGGTGTTCAACCGGAGACTTCGGCGCAGCGAAGTTCTACGTTTCTTCGAGAAGCTGCCACCATGCCTGGTGGGGATGGAAGCCTGCGGCAGCGCCCATTATTGGGCGCGCGAGATTGTGCAACTTTCGGTCATCAAGTGCGGCTGCTTCCGCCGGCTTATGTCAAACCGTTCGTGAAGCGCGGCAAGACGGATGCGGCGGATGCCGAGGCCATCAGCGAGGCCGTGACTCGCAAGACCATGCGCTTCGTTCCTATCAGAACGGCTGAGCAACAAGCCGCAATGATGGTCCTGAAGAGTCGCGCACTTCTGGTGAAACAGCAAACGCAGACGATCAACGCCCTACGCTCGCATCTCGCCGAGTTGGGCATCATTGCCGCCGCTGGCCGGACAAAGGTCGAGGCGTTGGTTGCAATCGTACGGGATGTAGCAGTTGTCCGCTTGCCTGCGGCAGCGCGCGTCGCCCTGACGGCAGTTGCCGATCAGATCGAGGCCCAGGCGGACCAGATTGACAAGCTCGAGCGAGCTATTGTTGCCGCGGCAAAGACCGGCAAGGACATGTGCCGACTGACTACGATCCCCGGCATTGGAGCCATTACAGCGGCGACCATCAAGGCGCTGGTGCCAGATCCCGGCGGCTTCAAATCCGCTCGTCACTTTGCTGCCTGGCTGGGACTGACGCCACGACAGCATTCGAGTGGGGGCAAGGAGCGGATGGGGCGCATCTCGAAGATGGGAAACCCCGAACTTCGGAGCCTCCTCGTTCTTGGGGCGACATCCGTCCTGCGAATTGCCCGGAAGGCCGATCGGGCGCGGCCCTGGTTGAAGGCGCTGCTCGCCAGACGTCCGTACAAGGTGGCAGCGGTCGCGCTGGCCAACAAGACAGCGCGAATTGCTTGGGCGCTCTTGAATAAGGCTAGGGATTTACCGGTGTCCGGAGACGCTGGCGACGACTACGGCTGCCGCTTGATGAATACAGCGGCTGTCAAAGAGATCTGACCGGCGCGGGCCGGCAGAGGGCAAAGAGCAATAACAGGCGATGAACCCACGGGACGAAATCCCGGCATGAGTGAGGCTGGCGCGACAATGCGCTCCAAGCGCGTCTGATTGATTTAGCCCCTTGTGTCGCGGACTTCATCGAGGCCAGCGGTCATGCGCCGCGCTTTACAGGCCGTATACATGACCGCACCGCAGCAGTTTTGACAGCTGCGTCAAGAGCCATTGATCGTCGATCTGGCGGCGCACGCACCATTGCCCGAGCGCCCCCAGTTCGGTGCGAAACGGTTCGGGATCGGGTGCAGCGATTGCTGCCGCCAACCTGCGATCCCAATAGGACAATCCGCGGCTGCGCATCTCATCAGGCAGCGAGGCGCTCGGAAGATCCAGCTGAGTGCCAAGGTACCACATCGCGTAGCGCCTCATGGACGTTGAGGCCTCGTGCCAGAATTGCTCGAGCAGATCGTTCGGCAGGCCGCCCCACAGATGCAGGATGACGAGGTGCTGGCAGAGGCTGTCCTGACGGAAGTCGCGGCCAGAATGCTTCTCAGGAGCGCTGGAACGAGCGATCTCTTCCGCATAGCAGTCGTGCAGATCGGGAACCACGTCCTTCAGCACGCGCTGACCAAATCCGAGATAGGACAGCCACGCCGCCTGCCGCAGGGCGTCGTCATCTGCGGGAAAGAGAAGTTTCATCCGCGGCATGAGCCAATCCTCGCCGAAATACAGCAGATGGCGGAGGTGCGATCCCATGATGGCGTACGGGATGCGTCCGTTCGCCGAGCGATCGGCCAGTTCGGTCTCCAGGATAGTTCGAATTTCGGGAAAATTGGACAGCGTCTGCCGCGGGAAGGTCCCAAACGCGCTTGACGGATCCTTGCTCAACCAGAACATCAGGAAGATACAAAGCTCGACGGCCAATCCCCGCAATGTGCCCTGGGCGGCAAAGAATGGCTCTTTCGCGAAGCGCTGCTCGAAATCAGTCATTTCAGGCTGTCGTGGGGCCGTGTTCGCGATCGAGAGCACCAGGAGACGAACGTCGGAGGCATGCTCAAACCCGATACCGCCGGCTCCGCGCCGCAATCCGGACGCGAGCGTCTCACACGCGGCCCGGCAGGCCCACACCCAGTCGCGGTCGTCGCCATCATCGACGGAGTTGGGATCGATCGCCTGATTGAGCTGTCCGAAGACATGGCCAATCAACTTGAGCAGGTTGCCCCACTGGAAGACCTGAGCGTTGTTGCGGCGTTCTGAAGACCTTCAAGCGTGCGCCGAACGTAGATTGGTCGCAGGCCGATCAATCGCTCTGCACCCGCGGCGTAAGCTCGGGGATCGTTGTCGACCGCGTTACGCAACTCCTGCGCCAGTGCCGTCACGGTCTGCCGTTTTGGCCCTGAATCAGGACGCCACGATTTCAGGAACGCGGCGATCTCCTCTACCGGCCTTGACGCGAAGTCCGCACCCGTCAGTGGGCTGACCTCCTCGGGAAACATTCGCTGCCGCCAAGCGTCGGGGTCTCCGACCTCGCCGACGATCTGGTTCAGTGCCTCCTGACGTTCGGTTGGCAAAACGGCCCGCCATTTCCAGACCGCATCCCGGATGACTGACGCGTCAAAGATACGTTCGTTCTCGGCCGTTGGGGGCGCCTTTGTCTGTTCCTCGAACCGCACCTTCCACGCAGCGCGATATTTGGAGGGGATGCTGTCGACGACGGCTAGGATGGCCTGCTGCTTCTCGCCGGCGAGCGAAGGGAACCATGCGCGTGCCAGTGCGGCATATTCGTGCTGGGCCCAGGACGCCTCGATCAAGTTAGGATCGAGCAAATATGTTTCCGTCAACTCGCGAGCAGCTGCAGGGTTTTGCGCCAGCACATGTAACGCGATGCGGACAAAAATCTTCGAGCTGGAAGAACTCAAGAGCGCGATGACGGGCCGCATCTCGCCTGGATTGCCGGCGACGAGCGCATCAGCTGATCGGCGAACAGCGCTCAAAAGCGCATCATAGATGTCGTGCGTCGCTTGATTGTCGCTCGCAATCGGTTCGGACGATTGATAACCCCATGCGTCTCGATCTGTGATGCGTATGGCCTGCACCAGCAATTCGACGAATAGCCCCAGCGCGTCTTCGCCGCACGCTTTGGTCAGCGGGCCGACCATCGACGGCAGATCATGCTCGTACATGTGGTGACCATAGAGGCTGGCGATCCCGCCATTCTGGTCCCAGATCTGGAGCAGGGCGCGTGCGACATCTAGGGCCGCCGCCTTCTGCTCAGCATCAGCCAGCTTCGCCAGGAGTTTTTTTGGCGCCTGAAGAAAGAACGACCCGTTCTCGCGGCCCAGCCAACCGACCGCCAGATTGGCAAGCTGCGCCGATTCATCGGTAGGGAGGGCCGCCAAGATCTCCAGGCCGTTCTCGTGGATATCGGGATGAAGGGACGAGGCGACGTTCCTCAAAGCTTCCGCAACCCCCTTTCGTGTCGCGGCATCGTCCGAGCCGGCCATTCTCAGCAGGTAGTTTCCAGCGGGCCATTGGCGAAAGCGCATCCCATCGCCATTCGCACCGGACGAATCCGCAAGCGGCCCGCCCAAGAGACGCTCTCTTGCAAGATGCGGGAGCCAATCGCCAGTCTGAAGCCTTTCGAAGAAATGCGCCTGGAGAGGTAGCGCGCCCGGAATTTCGCTTGCGAACAGGGAAACGGCGTGTGAGCGGTTTGGCATGGCGGCCAACTCTTCCACGCGTTGCATCAGGGCGACATAGCGACCTTGCAGGGCAACTGCGACGCCCTGTATCACCGTGCGGCTGTTGATATTGCGAGCGGAAGTCGTCGTCGACCTCGAGCGCGTGATGAAACGAGCGCTGGTGAGCCTTGCCGGCACTGTCGGAAAGCAAGATCCAGCACTTTGCGACGTCACCGTCGGGCGCAAGGCCCAGACGGGCTACGATTTTGCGGATCTGGTTCTTATGATTGAGCCGCGGTCCAAGTGCCTTCACGGCACGTTGAATCGCGGACTCGTCGAACCCCTGTTCGATCAGGCCTTGCCGCGCCCTCTCGATCTGGTCGGCCGATTTGGCGTCTTCGGCCCCCTTGGCGTCCATGGGGACTTCGAGGACATGACGAAGCAACGAATCGAGTTCCCGAAGCGCGTGAGCGGCAATGGGTCTTGCGACCCGCAAACCGCTTGCGCCGGCCGCGAGGCGGCAAAAATCGGTGTAACGGTCCGCGATGGCACTCCCGAACAGGCGCTGAAGCAGAGCCGAGGTATGCCGCTGCTCGGGCGAAAGATCGAACGCGTTGACAGGTGTTTCCAACATGGCAGGCCGATGGTGAGTGATGTTTTGCTGCGCCCCTCAGACGATCACGAGCCCCGGCTGCTTGCGGTCGACTTCGACGAGCAGGTCGCGAATGTCCCGGACGCTGATCTTGACCGTGACCGAACTTCGCGAGAAGGGGCGGCGCCGGGCCGTGCGCCAACACGCCGTGACATGGATGAGTTGATCCGCCGCCTCGTCCTCGATCCGCGTTTTCAGGATCCTGATCTCGGCCTTTTCGCCGGGTGAGAGCACGGCGATCGGCCTTTCATGATCGGCGCCGCGGACCTGCTGGACTGCCCCGCGCACAGTGTCCTTGAGTGTCGGGCCTTCCGAGAAGACGAGGAGCGGCGGCGATGCCTCGATGGTCTCGACGATAACGGTCTCGTCGCGGGTATTGAAGACGTGCAGCTCGATGCCGCCGCTGGTGGTGTCGAAGTTGAGCCGCGGCGACTTTCCGATCACGCGGTCGTAGATCGTCTTCGTCGCCGAGGCGGCGCCGGGCAGGAGTTTGGAGAGGCCAAGCCACTCGCCGATCACACCGCGTCTCCGGACAGAGCCCGGATTGCGGCCTCCTCGATGTTGCAGGCCGCATCAATCAGTTGGCAGAGTGGTTGCGAACCGTCGTCGAGATCTTCCGCCGCATCGAGGCAGGCCCTTGCCGCCGATAACCGGTCGAGCCATGGAGGCGGGACATCCGTCGAGGCCGGCGAGGCCAGCATCTTGTTGAGTTCGGCGCGCGGCGGAATACCGGCCGCAACGATATCGGATCGATGCATCATGTCGGGACGCCAGGTCGTATGGCCCGGTTGGGACCACAACATATCCGATTCGCGCTGGGAGAGGCCGGTGGGGGGGCCGGATCTTGAAGATGACCTTGACCGGGCCAGCGAACGTGCGGGGAGCCCGAAATCCGGCCGCGGCGCCTGGAGGGGCCGGCCAGCCCGGCGCTGCGCGCCGAGCCTGCCTTCGGGACTGCCGCCGCCTCGAAGCGACCGGAAAATCGGCGCACAGGATACGCCGAAAGGGATTTCATACGATATAGCTTCCGAATGCATCATCCTGCCGGATGAGGGCCTGGAAACCGGCATACACCCAGCGATTGCTCGCGCGGAACGTGGGAACGCCGACTGCTGAAATCGTGGTCGCAGTACGATCTGGCCGATGAGACACGCCTGCGTCAGGCGCTGATCAGTCAGATCGAAGCCGGCAAGGCGAATCCCACCCTGTTGTCGCTGCACAAGATCGCCTCGGCTCTCGGCATCCACGTTGCCGAGCTCGTGCTGCCGCAAGGTGCCGCGCTCGCGCAATCGACCAAACCGGCCGCGCGGGCCCGCGCGAAGGCCGCCAAGACGGGGCGGGGCCGTCCGTTGAAACCGCTGTCACGTTGACCGATCAGACCGCCTCCTGGTGACGGGCCCCGCATCCACGCGGGCGTTGTCATGCGTTTGGCCCGCGGTCCTTGACGCTCCGTTTGAGCGGGGCCGGCAGGAAGGCGTCGATCTCGGCGTCGGTAAACGTCAGGTCTTCCTTGTTCTTCAGCGCGTCCTGCGCCTTTCCATAGGCCTTGCCGTCGGTGTGGGGCGCGATGCGATAGATCTTGTGCAGCTGGGCCTGCAGATCATCGCGGCGCTGCCGCAGCTCGGCCAGCGAGAGTGAGGGATCGCGGATGTCGGCGAGCAGGCTGAGATAAGCCTCGCGGATGTTCCAGATGTCGGAGGCGGCCTCGCGATGCTTCTGCGCGACTTCGCCTGGATCGATGTCCTTGAACGTAGCCATTGATGAAGAACAGGGCGAAGGCGAGCACGGCCGTCGCGTAAGGAAAGTAGTGCGAGCTCGGATCGAAGATGACGCCGACGGCGCCGACCGTGGTCAGTCCGGACAGCACGATCTGGCCGAGCTTGATGCGCGTGAGGCGGGCGGCATAGCCCTCGGCCATCTTCTCGTGGGTCTTGTGGGTGTAGGCGCAGCGGCCAAAGCTCTCCCGGACCTGGCTTTCGAAGGCGAGGCGCTCAGCTTCAGCCTGGATAGAGGGAGCCGAATACTTCTCGCCACTTCTGTCGGCGGGACCATTGGTGGTTGTCGTCATTGTACTGGATCGCCTCCGTCGAACGCAGATACGCCTCCTTGCCTTGTATTCGAACACGCCCTTGCGGTGCACGTGCGAGCCGCTGCCGGGCGCGCGCCAGACGGTCTGGTTCTGGTCCTGTTTCGACAGATAGTCGAAGAAGTCGCGCGCCATGAAATCGTGATAGAAGAACGACTTGTCGCGGTGCGCATAGGTTTCAATGAACTGATAGGCCAGCGTGTCGATCAGCATACCGCTGATCGGGACCGCGCAGTGGCGCGCCCAGACCCGCATCATCCGGCCGAGATATTTCAGATTTTTGTTGGTCAGCGCGCTGCGGCTGTCGATTGCGGCGATCTCGGCTCGCAGTCCCTCCAACTGCCGCCATTGTTGGCGTTCGGATAGGTCCAGCTGTTGCTGCTATTCTCGAAGGCCGGCAACACCTCGAAGGTTACATTGTCATCGAACGAAATCACGACCACCTGGCCATCGCCAAAACTCTCCGAGGTACGATAGGTCTTCTGGATCGAGCGCTTGACAGCCTGGAGCAGGGCGGACTGCCCATTGCCCTGATGGTTGTTGTACTGATGATAGACGCTATTGGGCAGAATGAAGCCAATGTCGAGGTCGCTGAGGCCCCTGGCGGCGGTGTCGCGGCCGTAGGAGCCGACATAGAGGCTGTGGGCGGTGTCGGAATTGGTGTTCCAGAAATCGGTGTTGAGCTGACGGGTGATGCGCTTGTAGCGATACGAGATCGACGTGATCAGCTCGGTGGTGATCTGGTAGTTGTCCTTGAATTTTTGAAAGTCTTCCCCGATGCCCATGAATGCCCTTGGTCGTAATGGTCTTGGCAGTGGTTTGGCCCATTGCCGGTCCATGTGGGGAGGGGTTTTGCCCAGGCAAGCGTGCGTTGTGCCGCTGTCCACAAGTTTGACCTGCCATCGAATCCTTGCGGCGAGAGGTGGATCCAGGGATGGTGCGAGTTGGTTTGGCGTCCCGGCAATGCGGGATGGTCGCGGGGGACGATGCGGCTGACGAGACGCAGCGCCGCAACCTAGCTCGCTCTCCGTTCGGACTCGGTCGAAGATTCAAGTAGCGGCACTTCGAGGCTCGGTATCTCCGGCATGGCCTTGCCGGCGATCGCCTGCAGGTCGCCGACCATGCCGACCGTCGACTCCACGACGGCCAGGATCTGCGTCTCCCGCTTGGCCCACTGACGGCCCATGAACTTGCGCTCCTTGTCGAGATCCTCACGCATGTCGTTGAACTTCTCGACCACCGCTTCGACGCGCTGGCGGAACTTTGTGCCGGTCAGGTAGTGATAAACTTGCTCCATTTTGGTCTGCTGACCCTGCTGGACGAGGCGCGAGCTGCCCACATCGATCAGACCCTGGCGGAGCGCCACGGCGACCGGCAATGCGCAACGCGGATGAGCCACCCATACGACGTCGACCAAGTCAAATTGCTCGATATGCTTCGGCAGCACATGGGAGATGATCAGAGCGATATCGGCGCCGGAACGACGCTGGTCATCACGCAATTTAGCGAGCCACCCGTCACTCCATGCCTTGGTGCGCTTGGTTTCCCAAAGGATCATGCCGGCAGATTGGCCAATAGCACCATTCACCTGTTGAATAACGTCCGCCCCAAGCTCACCTTTGCCAACCGGCTCAATTGAATCGGTTGGAAAACGCCCGCGCAGAAGCTCTTCGAGCTCGAGCTCGAGAACCTCCCCTTGAGATTGCTGTGATCCCTGCTCGGCCTTGCGCTTAAGTTCCTCGATCGTGCGTGTCATCGACTCGATGGTCTGGTCTTTCTCGGCAACGCGCAAGCGCGCAGCATCGTTGGCTTCCTGTCTGGCCTTGATCTGGATTTCACTGATTGAAGCCTGCACGCGCCTCTCTATTGTCAGGTCGAGTTCGCGCTTTTCCTCTTCGAGGGCCCGCTGCTGCCGCATCAGTTCGGCCTGCTGCTTTTGGGCGTCGGCAAGCTTTGCGTTGTTGGTAAACAGGGTGGCGCGCAGCTCCGCTGCTTCCGTTTCTTTCGCCTGCAGCTCGGCTGCGGCCGCCTCTCGCGCCTTCTTGCTTTCGGCCGCGACCAGCTGGGCACGTTCGGCGGTCAATCGCTTCGCAACGTGGTCCTCGATTTGCTCGCGGTCCTTAGCGACCTGCTCGCGTTCCAGCCGCAGTGCCTCGGTCTTACGCTCCATCTCTGCATCTTTGCTAGCCAGCTGCTGTTGAAAGCGCTGACGGGTTTCAGCGAGGAGGGGAGCGGCCAACGACTCCGTCAGCCGGATCTCGTGATTGCAGTTGGGGCAATGTAGGGTCGCCTCGTGCGAAGCGCTGGTTGCTTTGAAACTCATGAACTCCCCATCATCCCTGCAACCGGATTCAACATGATCTGCGCGCGATTGCGATGTCGCTCGGCTTAATGTCCACATACGCGTAGTCGATTTCGACTGCGCCGGCGGGGTTTTCCACCGACACGTCGAGTTTGCGCGAGCTGCCTCGCAGAGGTAATTCTAGAGTAGAACAAAATGGGAACATAGTGTCAATTTCAACGCCCGAGACCAGTTTATTTTGCGACGATTTTACTTAGTCTGGCTGCGTCAAATCGACAGGACTTAAACCTTGGATTTGGTTTGAAGAAGTGCTAATTTACTTAGTATGGCTGAGCAAAACGACAGAAAGCTAAACAAGCTCGAAAGGACCCTCCCGCAGGGACTTCTGGTCGATGCCGCCTGGATGGAACGGCATGGATATTCCACCAGCCTGCGCAGCCAATACGTGTCGGCTGGCTGGCTGGTTCAGCCAGCGCGGGGAACCTTCAAGCGCCCGCTCGGCGAACTTTCCTGGCAGGGCGTCGTCGTTTCACTTCAGCGACTGCTCGGCTCCGACCTCGTCGTCGGCGGACGCACCGCCATCGAAGCGCAGGGCCTCGGCCACTACTTGAGCCAGACGGGTCCTTCGACCGTACATCTATATGGAACGCGGTCTGCTCCCGGCTGGCTCGGCAAACTCCCGCTCAAACAGAAATTCCGCGTTCACCGCACGCAAACTCTATTCACAACACACGGGAGCCTGACCGGATCAAAGTCGGGAACGACGCGGGAAATACCGGGACCATTCGAATGGCCTCTCACGGTATCGACGCCCGAACGTGCGTTCCTCGAACTGCTTGACGAATTGCCCCGCCACGAAAGCTTCCATCAGGTCGATGCACTGGCGGAAGGCTTGAGGAGCCTGAGTCCCCGGCGGCTGCAAATGCTTCTGAACGACTGCAAAAGCGTCAAGGTCAAACGACTATTCTTCTGGTTCGCGGAGCGACATCAGCACGCCTGGCTCAAACAGATCGACAAGTCGAAAGTCAATCTCGGCACGGGAAAGCGCATGCTCGTCAAGGGCGGCAAACTCGATACCAAATACCTCATAACCATCCCAGACGACCTCAATGCCCCTGTCTGAAAAATATCGGCATCAAGTGACCTTGTTGATCGAGACGATCCCGTTCGTCGCCGCGGAGCCCGATTTTGCGCTCAAGGGTGGCACCGCCATCAATCTCTTCCACCGAGATATGCCGCGCCTATCGGTCGATATCGACCTGACATATCTGCCGGTGGCTCCGCGTCCCCAATCTCTTGCCGCGATCGATGCGGCGATGAGGCGCATGGCGGCGGCGATCAGGAAAGGATTGCCGGGCGCACGGGTGACGGATGTCGTCAACGCCCGTGAAAAGATCGTCACCAAGCTGACCGTCCAGAAAGGCGACGCGCAGATCAAGATCGAGGTCACGCCGGTGATCAGGGGCTGCGTCTTCGAGCCGGAGCTGCGCGACGTGTCGCCGAGCGTCGAAGAGACGTTCGGCTTCGCACAGATGAAAGTCGTTTCATTCGCCGATCTATACGCCGGCAAGCTTGTCGCGGCGCTCGACCGGCAGCATCCGCGGGATCTCTTCGATGTCCGCGATCTGCTCGCCAACGAGGGGCATCACGGACGATCTACGCAAGGCGTTCATCGTCTACCTCATTAGCCATGACAGGCCGATTTCCGAGGTCGTGGTTCCTCGACGCAAGGACATCCAGCACGAATTCACGCACGGCTTTGAGGGCATGACCGCCGATGAAGTGACCCTGGACGAGTTGCTCAAAACCCGGGAAACGCTGATCGCCGAAATCGCGGGAAAAATGCCGCAAGCTCACAAGGACTTCCTCTTGGGGTTTAAGCGCGGCGAGCCGGATTGGAACCCGCTAGGCGTCCCTGACGCAGCGGACCTGCCGGCAGTGCGCTGGAAGCAGATCAATCTGGACAAGCTTCCTGCCGAGCACAGGGCGAAGCTCGTCGCGCAGCTCGAGAAGGTCTTGCGCAATGCCTGAGGTCGGAGGAGGGGATCTCAGTCGAGCACGCACGTAGCAACTTGTTGAGAGAATTTTTTGGGGTACGCCCGCCACCCAGCGAGCCCAGAGCTTGCGGGCTTCAGCTCAGCCGCCTATCGAACAGTGGACGCGCCTACCTATGCGTGCCGTACAGGTTTCCAGTGCTTGGATTTCGGTAGGAGCCGCCTTTATGAGAAGAGCCCGATCCGCCGATGTAAGTCCCGCCGTGGCTGGAGGTATGATGGCCTCCACCATACGACACGCGGCCGCCAAAATGGCTACCACCTCGCGCTGCGGCAAAACCAGTCGACGTGAGCAGCGCAATCGCAAGAACAATAACCGTCTTCAAATCCATTCTCCCAAAATAAATGCTCATCGCACGACGGCAGTCTTGCTCGATGCCGCCCGGATCCCAACACGGAACTCATTCGTGTGCACACGACTAAGGTCTAGCAGGCTGTTGAAGAACTCAGCCGCGTTCGCAAACGAAGCCTGAATCGTCGCCATTGTGGATGTAGAAGTGGCCAACGAGCCTGCCAGCAGTGCCGATCATAACCCACCCGCGACCGCAGACGGGGTCATTCTCGTCGTGCCCTTCCCATGAGAACTCCGCGCAGGCCGAACCGTCTCGCGCGCCGTAGCGGACGTCGAGAAAGCCCTTTAGCGCACCGAAGGCAATTTCACCGTCGGACTTACCCTGGAAGGTGAGATGCGCCTCTTCGACAAGATCGAGGAAGTCGCTGTCCCAGTTGTCCATGTCGGCGATGCGCCAGCGGTCGGCAAAGGCCTTGGCGAAGCCAGGCACCTTGGCCATCAGGCGTCCTCCGCTATCAGCTTGGGCAGCCGCACCAGATTGTAGGCGGCAGAAGCGAAGGTAAAGGCCCATGCGACGCGATCACGGCCCCGGAAGCAGGTCTTTTCTTGCCCGGCGACCGTCTTGATCCAGCCGAATGCCTCCTCGATGCGCTTGCGGATGCGCTGGCTGACGGCATAGCCGCTGTGCCGGGTCGTTCGCCCGTCGATCGCGGAGCTGCGGCCGCTGGTGTTCTGCGCAACATGCGGCGTCACGTTCATCGAGCGCAGCTCGTTGACGAAGTCTTCTGCATCATAGGCTTTGTCGGCGCCAAGTGTGATCGCTGTCGGCCGGTCGGCACGCGGCTCGATCATGTGCAGCGCGGCCACCCGTTCGGCATGGCCGTTCGCCAGCGTCAGGCAGGCGTCGACCAGCAGGCCGTGGCGGTTCTCCATCAGCCCATGCCCGATGAAGCACAGCTTCGTCTCCTTGCCTTTACCCTTGCGGTACAGCCTGGCATCGGGATCGGTGGTCGAAGCATGGGTGTCGTTGGAGCGTTTCTGGCCGTGGAAGTCCGCTTCAGCATTGCGCCCGCCGCCTGGCGCCGGCGGCTCGCCAGAGCCGTCCTTCGGCTTCACGCTCTTCATCGAGGCCCAGGCCTCGATCAGCGTGCCATCGACCGAGAAGTGATCGCTCGACAGGAGCTTCGTCACCTTGGGCTGCGCCAGCACCGCCGCCAGGAACTTGGCCGCGATGTCGCCTTCCAGCAGCCGGTCGCGGTTCTTCGAGAACACAGAATGGTCCCAGACTGCGTCGTCGATACCGATTCCGACGAACCACCGGAACAGCAGATCGTATTCCAGCCGCTCCATCAGAAGCCGCTCCGAGCGGATCGAATAAAACGCCTGCAACAGCATCGCCCGCAGCAGCTTCTCCGGCGGGATCGACGGCCGTCCGATCGGCGAATAAAGCGCGGCAAACTCGCGCTCCAGCGCCGACAGCCCCTCGTTCACAATCGTCCGGATCGCTCGCAGCGGATGATCACGCCGCACCCGCGCCTCCAGATCAACATAGCTGAACAGCTCGCCCGTTCGATTGTCGCCGCCGCGCACGCATGATCTCCGAATCCCGTCGGAGCCAATGAATCACGGTCACGGGTCCACGGCGAACGCCTTTTTCAACAGCCTGCTAGGGATGTAAATTCTCTCCCTTTGTTGATCTCTCCCTATGGTTGCGCTTGAGTCTCCGCGGGTCTGAGGAGTCTATCATGCGTAAATGGGGGGTCGTGGCGCTATGCCGCGTTGGGCGGCTGCGTAACCAATGCCGAGACGGTTCAGTTTCGGGCGTCCAATCCACAACAACAGGCGCTGATGCGCGACGGGCAGCCGGCTTTGGTCTCGCGTCAGAAGAGCTCGCTCGTCCTTGTGCGTCCGGCTTCGCGGCAGGTCCGTGCCAACGGACGGCCCGTCTTCGTCGTCGCGATCAATAATCTCGGCAAGGGCCCGATCGATTTTCGCGTTGCACAAGTCGAAGCGACACAGCATGTCGCCGGCTCCGACTACGGCATGCAGGTCGTGACCTATGAGATGCTTGTCCAGGAGGAGAAGAACCGACAGGTCGCCGCCGCGATCTTCACGGGGCTCGCCGCCGCGGGAAATGCCTACAGCGCTTCCCAAGCCGGTTATGGCCACTACACGACCGCGGGCGGCCGCACGGGGACCTTCTACAGCCCGACGGCGGCGGCGATCGCCCAAGGTAATGCGGCCGCGCAGAATGACGCCATGATCGCGGCCACTGTGGAGACAGGGCAGCGCAACATGGCCGTCCTCGAGCAGTCTGTCATCAAGGACAATACGCTCATGCCGGGCGAATGGTATGGCGGCCAGTTGCATCTGGCGCCCCCCGTTGCCAGTGAGGGCGGAGGTCAAAAGACCTATACCATCGTCATCACGGTCGGCGCCGATCGACACGTGATCGATATCGCGCAAGGTCCGGCAGGAGCCTAACAGTGATGGCGATAACGCCCTAGGAAAACGGTGCAGCTATGCGAGGAGGTACTGTAGCCCTCCTTATGGGGCTGACGGCCCTCGGAGCCTATGCGCTGGGACGGCAGGATGCCGGACCAGGGCGACCGTCCAATGTGACGGTGCAAGCACCGGCTGCCACTGTCGCGCCGGTCGCATCGAAGCCTTGGCCGTTAGTCGCAAGCCCAACCGCAACGCCGGCGCCTCCGAGCCCAGCACTGGCGTCGTCAACTTCCGTGGCGCCATCGCCGTCCGCGCCGCCGAGATCGAACGCCGCAAATCCAACGCCCCAGCCCAATACCGAGCGCAAGGTCGAAGCTGTACTGACGGCCGCAGCCATTGCCGCCCTGCTCATCAAGGCAAGCCGCGACCAATATCATGCAACGGGCCGACCTTGCGCCTGTCCTGATGATACGATGCGAAACGGCAGAGCTTGTGGCGGACGAAGCGCCTACGCGCGACCAGGCGGCGCGGCTCCCCTTTGCTATCCGCACGATATCACCAGCGCCATGATCGAAGATTATCGCAAAAGAGCCGTCCGCTAGAGATCGCATGAGGGGGAGCGAATGCAGATTCTGAAATGGAAGTTAATCCTAACGGCGATATTGCTGTGCCTATGCGCGTCGTCAGGAGCGAAAGCGGCTTGCGACCAGCGCGCGGCAAAG